>CAXTVK010000043.1:17490-18972 GCA_964247655.1 uncultured Sphingomonadaceae bacterium
CCACCCCGACATCACGCCGGCGCGGCACGTCTCCTCACCGTTCCCCGGCGCAGGCCGGGCCCAGGCCCCACCTCGCTACTCGAACGCCCCGCCCGCCACAGAGTGCGGGCCTGGGCCCCGGCCTGCGCCGGGGAACGGCTATCGCTTCGCCGCGAGCGACCCGCGTTCGATTTGGCGCCCGCGTCGCACTGCGCTATGGCAGCGGCGAGAGTGGTCACAGCGGGTCGTCGTTTCCGTCTATGCAGGCATCATTGAAGCTTCTGGCGCGCAGGCGTTTTCTGCCGCTGTTCGCCACCCAGATGCTGGGCGCGTTCAACGACAATCTGTTCAAGACCGCGATGGTGATGCTCGTCACCTACCGCATCTTCTCGAACGACAAGCTCGAAGCGTCCTTCAATGCCGCGGTCAACGCGTTGTTTATCATACCTTTCTTCCTGTTTTCCGCGCTCGCCGGCCAGCTTGCCGACACGCGCGACAAGGCGGGCATCATCCGCATCGTCAAAAGCTGCGAGATCGGCATCATGGCGGTCGGCGCGATCGGGCTGCTGATCCAGTCGGTGCCACTGCTGCTCGCCGCGCTGTTCGCGATGGGGGTGCATTCGACCTTCTTCGGGCCGATCAAATATGCGCTGCTGCCGCAGCATCTCCACCCCGACGAAGTGCTCGGCGGCACCGGGCTGGTCGAGGCGGGCACCTATGGCGGCGTGCTGCTCGGCATCATCGTCGGCGGGATAATCCCGGCGGAAGCGGCGGCGGCGACCGTCCTCGCGGTCGCGCTGATCGGGCGGATCGTCGGCCAGCAGGTGCCCCCCGCCCCGCCCGTCGTGGAGGATTGCAGCATCGACTTCCACGTCGTCCGCGCCTCGATCCGGCTGGTGTCGGAGACGCTGCACGTCCCCCGGCTGTTCCTCGCGATCCTCGCGATCAGCTGTTTCTGGATGCAGGCGGCGATTCTGGGCACGCTGTTCGTGCCGCTGGTCAAAAACGTGCTGCAGGCCGACCAGCATGTCGCGACCTTGTTCCTCGCGGTCTTCTCGGTCGGCGTCGGCGTCGGCTCGATCGCGATCAACCGGCTGCTCGGCGGCACCGTCTCGGCGCGCTATGCGCCGGCCGCCGCGCTGATCATGGGGCTGTTCCTGCTCGACCTGCACCATGTCGCGTCGCATTGGGACGCGCCGGACGCGGTGGTCGGCTGGCGCGAGTTCCTTGGGATGCGCAACGCGCGCCACATCCTCGCCGATCTGTTCGGCGTCGCGGTGTTCGGCGGCATGTTCGTCGTGCCGCTCTACGCGTTCCTCACGACCACGGTCGACAAGCTGCACACCGCGCGGACGATGGCGGCGAACAACATCGTCAATTCGGGCGCGATGGTGCTCGGCGCCTCGCTGTTCGCGGGACTGATCCATGCCGGCGTGCCGGTGGCGGATACGCTGATCGCGACCGCGCTGGGCAGTGCCGCCGCCGCCGCGATCGCGTGGCGGC
>CAXTVK010000044.1:0-18972 GCA_964247655.1 uncultured Sphingomonadaceae bacterium
ACGCCTCGAGATAGCCCGCCGACGCGCCGATGATCGCGACCAGCAGCCCGATCACGATCGCGCCGAAATTGGCCTGCGGCGCCATCGTGTTGAACTCGTCGGTCACCGCGAAGATGCCGAACATCAGCAGCCCGGTGAGGATGATCTCATCGAAGAAACCCTTCATCGGCGTGATCGCGGTGCCCGGCGACGTGAAGAACACGCCCGCCGCACCACCGGCGGCGCGGGTGAGATGCTCGGTCGCGAGAAAGTGATCGATCACGGTGTAATAGAGCGCGTAGACCAGCGCCGCGCCGAGGAAGGCGCCGACCACCTGCGCGCACCAATAGGGCACGACCTTCCACCACGGGAATCCGCGATACACCGCAAGCGACAGCGTCACCGCGGGATTGGCGTGCGTGCCCGATACCGCGCCGGTGACGTAGATCGAGATCGAGACCGCCATCCCCCAGGTGATGCACACGACCCAATAGGCGGTCTTGTAGGGGCTCGGATCGTAGAGGATGTACATGCCCGCGACCGAGCAGCCGAACGAGATGACGATCAGGATCGCCACCGCCTCCGAGATCAGTTCGCCCATCAACGCCTTGCGATCGGGGTTCATCGGTGCGGTCTCTCCTGGCCGGCGCTCTTCGGGCGGCGCCGATCGCGTTATGCGATCGTTACGGCCATCGACGCAATGCACGATCGCATAGATCAGTTCCGTTTCACAACCTATTCCTGACAGCGTTGCCGATTGCGATCGACGCTTGCGGAACGCGGCAAGTTTTGGTGCAAGGGCGCGCGAACCTCCTGCGGTGCCGATAAGCCCGCCATCCCAAGCGAGTATGAACGCCATGACCGACGCCACGACGACGCAGCAGATGGCCGAGCAGATGACCGGCAAGGGCGGCTTCATCGCGGCGCTCGACCAGAGCGGCGGCTCGACGCCCGGCGCGCTGAAACTCTACGGCATCCCGGAGGACAGCTATTCGGGCGACGCCGAGATGTTCGCGCTGATGCACGCGATGCGCGTCCGCATCATGACCGCGCCTGCCTTCACCGGCGACAAGGTGATCGCCGCGATCCTGTTCGAGGCGACGATGGACGGCGAGGCGGCGGGCGTGTCGGTGCCGACCTATCTGTGGAAGCAGCGCGGCATCGTGCCGTTCCTCAAGATGGACAAGGGGCTGGAAGCGGAGGCCGACGGCGTCAGCCTGATGAAGCCGATCCCCGGGCTCGATGCGCTGCTCGAGCGCGCGGTGAAGCTCGGCATCTTCGGCACCAAGATGCGCTCGACGATCACGCTCGCTTCGCCGACCGGCATCGCCGCGATCGCCAAGCAGCAGTTCGAGATCGCGGCGCAGATCTCCGGGCACGGCCTGATCCCGATCCTCGAACCCGAAGTCTCGATCAAGAGCCCCGACAAGGCGGGTGCGGAGGCGATCCTGCTCAAGGAACTGCTCGCGGGCCTCGATGCTCTGCCCGACGGCGAGCACGTGATGCTCAAGCTGACGATCCCCGAGCAGGCCGATCTCTATGCGCCGCTGATCGCGCACAAGGCCGTGATCCGCGTGGTGGCGCTCTCGGGCGGCTATTCGCGCGCCGACGCCTGCGCCCGGCTCGCGAAGAACCACGGCATGATCGCCAGCTTCTCGCGCGCATTGCTGGGCGATCTGCGCGTGGATCAGGACGATGCGACGTTCGACGCCACGCTCAAGACCGCGATCGACGAGATCTACGCGGCGTCGACGCAGAAGAGCTGAGGTGTCGTTCCCCGGCGAAAGCCGGAGCCCAGAGTTGCAAGCGCACCGTCTGAAACCCTGGACCCCGGCTTTCGCCGGGGAACGGAGCGTGGCGGGTGTCGCGGCCATATCCCCCCTGAAAGGGAGGGGACGGGGGGTGGGTTCTTCCTCGTATGGGTGAGTTTTGCTGCGGGAGACGAGCCTGCAGGCAATTATGGCGGCGGTGGCGCTCCGCCCCGGCGAACCCACCCCCACCCTCCCTTTCAGGGAGGGGAGTGAATGGCGGCGTGATCGCCCCTCCCCCTCGACAATCGACGCCCCGCTCACCATCTTCCGACGCGACACGGGAGACCCATCATGGCCGACTATCGCAAGACCCCCGAAGCGCTCGCCGCGCTGACGCCAGAGCAGTACCGCGTCACGCAGGAGAGCGGCACCGAGCGCCCCGGCACCGGGCCGTTGCTGGGCAACAAGGCGGCCGGCATCTATGTCGACATCGTCTCGGGCGAGCCGTTGTTCGCCAGCGCCGACAAATACGAATCCGGCTGCGGCTGGCCGAGCTTCACCAAGCCGATCGAGCCCGCCAACGTCGCCGAAATCCGCGACGCGACGCTCGGCATGGTCCGCACCGAGGTGCGCTCGACGCACGGCGACAGCCATCTCGGCCACGTCTTCCCCGATGGCCCGCGCGACCGCGGCGGGCTGCGCTATTGCATCAATTCGGCGTCGCTGCGCTTCGTCGCACGCGCGGACATGGAGGCCCAAGGCTACGGCGCCTATCTGGGCCAGGTGGAGGAAATCGCATGAGCACCGAAACCGCACTTCTCGCCGGCGGCTGCTTCTGGGGGATGCAGGACCTCGTCCGCAAGCAGCCCGGCGTGATCGCGACGCGCGTCGGCTATTCGGGCGGCGAGGTGCCCAACGCGACCTATCGCAATCACGGCAACCACGCCGAGGCGATCGAGATCGTCTATGATCCGTCGCTGACGAGCTACCGCGCGATCCTCGAGTTCTTCTTCCAGATCCACGATCCGTCGACGAAGAACCGCCAGGGCAACGACATGGGCGCGAGCTATCGCTCGGCGATCTTCTACACCTCGGCCGAGCAGAAGGCGGTCGCCGAGGATACGATCGCCGACGTGAACGCCTCGGGGCTGTGGCCGGGCAAGGTCGTCACCGAGCTGTCGGCGGCGGGCGATTTCTGGGAAGCCGAGCCCGAGCATCAGGATTATCTCGAGCGGATCCCGCACGGCTATACCTGCCACTTCGTGCGGCCGGGCTGGAAGCTGCCGCACCGCGCGACCGCGACTGCCTGAGCATGACGCGCGACCGGATCAGGCGGCGCCCGCCTCCTCGATCCAGTCGCGGCGCAGCGGCTTGATCGCAAGCAGCATCAGCGCGGCGGCGAGCAGGTAAAAGCCCAGTGCCGAGAGCGCGCTGTAGCGCAGCGCATCTTGCCCGAAGCGGTGCGTCATCGCGTCCGACATCGCGCCGAGCGCGAGCGGCCCGAGCCCCAGCCCGATCAGATTGTTGATGACGAGGAAGCTCGCCGAGGCGGTGGCGCGCATCGCGGGGGGCACGAGGTTCTGCACCGCTGTCGTCGTCGGCCCGAGCCAGACGATGTTGAGCCCGTTGGGGATCAGGAAGAACGCCCAGGCGACGATCGGCGACGAGGACAGGAAGCCGCCGACGAACAGCGGCACCGCGATCAGCCACGCGAAGGCGGGCAGCTTGGCGTAGCGCCCGCGATCGGCACCCCCGATCCGATCCGCGAGCCATCCGCCGAGCAGGAGGCCGCCGCACCCGCCGATCAACAGCAGCGATCCCAGATAGCGCGACGCGCCGATCAGCGAATAGCCGTAGGAGCGCACGAGGAAGGACGGCACCCAGAAGGCGAGGCCGTAGCCGACGAGCGAGCTGAACGAGGCGGCGAACGCCATCAGCCAGAAGCTGGGCTTGCGCGCGAGGATCGCGAACACCGCACCGATCGGCGCCGTCGTCGCGGTCGATACGGGGCGCGGCAGGTCGCGCACCACGCATTTGAACAGCGGCATGATCACGATCCCCGCCAGCCCGACCGTGAGGAAGGCGGCGCGCCACGATACCGCCTGCGCGAGATAGCCGCCGAGCATCGCGCCCGCCGCGAGCCCGACGGGCACGCCCATCGAATAGATCGCCAGCGCCTTCGATCGCTTGTCCGGCGGGAAATAGTCGGCGATCAGCGCGTAGGAGGGCGCGACGCCCCCCGCCTCGCCGACGCCGACGCCGATCCGGAAGGCGAACAGCGTGAAAAAACCCGTCGCGATCCCGCACAACGCGGTGAACGCGCTCCACACCGTCAGCGAGGTGGCAATCACCCAGCTCCGGCTGGTGCGGTCCGCGATCATCGCGAGCGGCACGCCGAGCAGCGCGTAGAGCACAGCGAAGGCGAGCCCGCCGAGCGCGCCCAATTGCGTGTCGGTTAGGTGCAGCTCCGCCTTGATCGGCTGCGCGAGCATACCGAGTATCTGGCGATCGAGGAAATTGAAGGTGTAGACGAGCAGCAGCATCGCCAGCACCACGTTCCGGTTACGCACGCGTGCCGGCATAGACGCCTCTCCGATCATCCTCTCGCGGGGCGTCTTCGCCTCCGCCGCCGGCTTGTAGCACCGGATCGGACGAGGCATACCGGTTTTTCGAGATGCGGGCCCGGCAGCCAGCATCCGGCAGGAGCAGGACGATGCCGCATTTCGGCGACTATCAGACCAGCATCTATCTCGGCGGATTGAAGGGCGTCGTCCCCACCATCCCCGTCGATTTCGCGACGCTGGAGGCGCGCGCGAGCGCGGCGATGCCGCCGTCGGTGCGAGATTATGTGCAGGGCGGCTGCGGCGACGAGCATACGCAGCGCAACAATGCCGATGCCTTCCATCACTGGGGCATGGTGCCGCGGATGATGGTCGACGGCACGACGCGCGACCTGTCGATCGATCTGCTGGGCCTCACGCTGCCGACGCCGTTGTTCATGAGCCCGATCGGCGTCACCGGCATCTGCACGCAGGACGGGCACGGCGATCTCGCCGCCGCGCGCGCGTCGGTCGCGACGGGCGTTCCGCTCGTCGCCTCGACATTGTCCAACGATCCGCTCGAAACGGTGGCGCAGACGCTGGGCGACACGCCGGGCTTCTTCCAGCTCTACACGCCCAAGGACAAGCCGCTCGCCGAAAGCCTCGTCCACCGCGCCGAGGCGGCGGGGTACAAGGGCATCGTCGTCACGCTCGACACCTGGGTGACGGGCTGGCGCCCGCGTGACCTCAACACCGCCAACTTCCCGCAGCTGCGCGGGGCTGTGATGAGCAATTACTTCGCGGACCCCGTCTTCCGCGCGATGCTGGCCAAGCCGCCCGAGGAGGATGGCGCAGCCGCGGTCGCGATGTGGGCGGCGACGTTCGGCAAGGTGCTGACGTGGGACGACATGCCGTGGTTGCGCTCGCTCACCACGCTGCCGATCATCCTCAAGGGCATCTGCCACCCCGACGACGCGCGCCGCGCGATCGACGGCGGCGCGGACGCGATCTATTGCTCGAACCATGGCGGGCGGCAGGCGAACGGCGGGATCGCGGCGATCGACATGCTGCCGGACGTCGTCGCGGCATCGGGCGACGTGCCCGTGCTGTTCGATTCGGGCATCCGGTCGGGCAGCGACGTGGTCAAGGCGCTGGCGCTCGGCGCGGCGGCGGTGGGGATCGGCCGGCCCTATAGCTACGGCTTGGCGCTCGGCGGCGCGGAAGGCGCGGCGCATGTACTCAAATGCCTGCTCGCCGAGGCCGACCTGCTGATGGCGGTCAACGGCTACCCCACGCTCGCCGACGTCCGCGCGGCCGGCGCGAAGCGGATCTAGCGTGGGGTGAGATGAGATCGAATAACCGTCACCCCGGCCCCCGAGCCGGGGCCCCGCTTCCGCCTTTCGCCGACAGACGTAGCGGGAACCCGGGTCGAGCCCGGGGTGACGGTGGATGGTCTAACTGGCAATAGCAGCCGCGCCGACCCGTGCCACGACCGCGCGGTAGCGCGTCGGCGGTGCGATCCCGAGGCGTTCGCGCGCGGCCTCGAGCGGCTCGGCCATCAGCGCTTCGTAATCGACCGACGGCAGCCACGCCGCGCGCTTGCCGTTGCGATAGCCTTCGTGGATCGCGCCCCGCACCCCAGGCACGCCCTCGCTCCGCACCGCCGCGCCCAGCGCGATCAGCAGCCAGCCGAGCCCGCGCGTCTGGCTGTAGGAGAAGGCGACGAGACACGCCTCGCCCAGTGGATCGCGGCCATAGCCCGACAGGATATGCCAGAGATCGTGGGTGTCTCGGATGCGGCGGCCGTACCAGGCGATCGGGCTCGGCACGTCGACCAGCCCGGCACCCAGCCCGCGCTGGCTTTCCTGCACGAGGCCGTCGGCGGAGAGATTCTCCGACCAGACGAAATCGCGGTAGGCCGCGCCCACCGTGCCCGGCGCGAAGCCGGACAACCAGTCGCGATCCATCAGCCGTGGCGCCAGCTCGGTGCGTTCATAGGCGAGCCGCGCACCCGCCGGGGCGTCGATCAGCCGCAGATAGCCGCGCTTGGTCGCGGGCGGGTTGAGCGCGCGCATGATCTCGAACACCTGGCCGGTGGCATCGGGATCGCCGAGCAGCCGCCGCAGCGCGCGAAACGCCGTCCGCCACTGGAGCTTGTAGACGGCAGGCCGATCGCCGCTGGTATCCGCGATGCTCCGGCCGTGACGGTTCCTGGCGAACATGATCGTCATCGCAGGTCTCCTTTCCGCGCTTCGAGGTGGCGCGATGCGTCGATCGCTAGCAGATCGCGGCGCCGCCGTCGCGTGAGAGCCGCGCGCCTCGCGGTTTCGGGTTGACCTGCCGCGACGCACGCGCTTGGCAGTATGCGACAATCGCACCATATCGCACCCCATCGCACGACCAACGAAGGAGCATCATGATCGCCCGGCCCACCACGGTTTCGCCACACCTGCCCTGCCGCGTCGGCGCCCGCTGATGCCGCGCGAGGACGGGCGCCGCGCGCCGCTGATCGCGATCATCGGGTGCGACGGATCGGGCAAATCGACCGTCAGCGAAGCCGTGCTCGCCTGGGCGAAGCGCTTCGGGCCCGCGGAGGCGGTGCATCTCGGCAAGCAATCGGGCAATGTCGGGCGCGCGCTGGCGGGGTGGCCGCTGGTCGGCGGGTCGCTCGACCGCGCGATCGTCCACCAGTCCAAGCAGACGCACGGCAAGCGCGGCGACAAGAACCCCAAGCTGCTGCCCGCGCTGGTGATCTTCGGTTTCCAGCTGCGCCGGCTGCGGCGCTTCCACCGGATGATGGCGCACTGGAAGCGCGGCGTGATCATCGTGTCGGACCGGTTTCCGCAGATGGACGTGCCCGGCGCCTATGACGGCACGCTGTTCTCGACGACGACGCCCGCAAGCGCGCCCGTGCGGTGGATGGCGCGGCGCGAACGCGCGCAGTTCGAATGGATGACGGGCCATCATCCCGATCTCGTGATCCGCCTCAACGTCGATCTCGACACCGCGTGCGCGCGCAAGCCAGATCATCGCCGCGAGGCGCTGGCGAAGAAGGTGGCGGCGACGCCGCTGTTCACGTTCAACGGCGCGCCGATCGTCGAGATCGACAGCACGCAGCCGCTCGACGCCGTATTGACGCAGGCGCGCGCGGCGGTGACCGCGACGCTGACCGCGCGGGGCTACGCGGCGCCGACGGCCTGATCAGTCTGCGCGGTGGCAGGCCGGGGTCAGCCGCTGCTCGAGCGTGCGCAACCGGTGCGCGATCTCGGGGGGTAGCAGGAAGGTCTCGCTGCGGTAATTCTGCTCGCCGCTGAACCGCCGCTCGATCAGCCCGTCGTGCATCCCGCCCATCAGCCCGTTGATCGTGCTGACGAATCGCCCGATCTCGCGATGATAGGCCGACGGATAGAGCGTGTTCATCGCATCGTAGAAGGCGACGAGCCGGCTGACGATCTTGCGCACGTCGTGGAACTGCTTGCCCGTCACGCGCGGCCTCGCGAGGAAATCGCGGATCTCGATCATCTCGCTGCGCGCGAAGGCGTGGAAGCTCGCGGTGCTGCTCGGGCGGAACCGGTCCAGCCCGCGCGTAATCCGGCGGTAGGCGGGGCCGGTGAGCAGCAGCCGCAGCCACGCCGCGCGGAAGGCGGCGCGCGTCTGCGATCCGTTCTTCAGCGCATCCTGCAACTGCCCCATCGTCTTGGTCAGCCGGTGCAGCGCCGGCGAATAGACATGCGCCTCGTCGCACATCACCGAGGCGAAGCGCAGCTGCTTGAAGCGCGCGCGAACGTCCTTGAACTCGCCCAGGTCGGCGCGGTCGAGGTGACGGCCGAGCGACAGCTTCCGCGTCAGCCGGACCAGTGCATGGCGGTGGCAGCCCGTATCCCAGAGCTGGCGCGCGAGCGCGAACGCTGCGGCGAACTGCTCGGGCGCGTAATCGAGCCGCAGCGCCTCGGGCAGCTCGGCGTCCGGATGGATCTCGTCGTGGACGAGCAGCGCCGCGAACAGCGCATCGCACTGCGCGGTGGTGAACCGCGGGCCGGCGGGCCGCTCGAAAACGTCGAGCGTCGCCCCGATATCGGTACTCATCGTGCGATCCTGGAGGCTCAGCGGGACGGCCATAGAAGTTTTCCGGACAAGGCGCAAAACGGGACCATCCCGAAAGCGAGGGGTTCGGAAGACGGAACGACGCCCGACTGCCGGCGATACTGGACGCACGGCGGTGTTTCGTGCTTATTGCGTTACATTACGGCGCGGTCATAAACGCGCGGCAGGCCGGCTCCGCGAACGCGCCGCCCGGTCAATTCCGTCATCGTTTAGAAGGGCATCGGGGATGGCCACTGCTGTCGGGCCGCAAGGCCGTGCCCCCGCGATCCGCAAATATAGTCTGCTCGCCGCGCTGTGTATCGCCGCGATCCTGCTGGTCCTGCTCCCCGCCGCGATCACGCCGTGGGCGGCATCGGCGGCGATCCTGCTGCTGGCGTCGGCGGGCGCGATCGCGTTCGCCTTTCCCATTCTCGGCGCGCGCGACGACGCGCCGATGGCGCCGCTGGTCGCGCTGGTCGGCTGCGACGGATCGGGCAAGTCGACGCTGTCTGGCGACCTGATCGCCGATCTCTCGGCCGACCACCGGATCGCGCTCTGCTATCTGGGGCTCGGATCGGGCGCGATCGGCGGGCGGATCAAGCGCTGGCCGCTGATCGGCCGCTGGCTCGAACGCCGGATCGCCAAACGCGCCGGCCAGACGCGGACGCCGGGCGGCAGGATACCGGGGCTCGGCACCGCGATCATCGTCTATCTCTTCTCGATCGTCAGGCTGCGGCGCTTCCGCCACGTGCTCGCGATGCGCCGGCGCGGCATCGCGGTGATCTCCGATCGCTATCCGCAGACCGAGGTGGCGGGCTTCTACGACGGTCCGGGCCTTTCCGCGGGGCTTCCCGGCAGCCGCGCGGTAGCCGCGCTCGCGCGCCGCGAACGGCGGCTGTACGAGTGGATGGCGGGCTTCGTGCCCGACGTCGTGATCCGCCTCAACATAGATCTCGAGACCGCCTTCGCGCGCAAGCCCGATCATGGCTACGAACTGCTGCGCCGCAAGGTCGAGGCGACGCCGACGCTGCGCTTCAACGGCGCGCCGATCGTCGATCTCGATTCGCGCGACCCCTATGACGGCGTGCGCGCGGCGGCGGACCGGATCGTCCGCCGGACGATCGACGCGGCGCCACGCGCGCGCTGACGCGGATCGGCCCGGTGACCGCGATCCCGACGTCGGCGCAGGACGCGTGGTTGTGGCAGGCCCTAGCGACCTCGCTGCCGATCACCATGCTCGTCATGCTCGCGGTGGCGCGCGGCTGGACGGATCGGATCGATGCGCGGCTGTTCGAGGCGTCGCACTTCGCGCTGCAGCATCCCGACGGCAGCCCCAAGCGGCTCGCGACCGCGGCGCGCGACCTGATCGCGCTAGGCGGCGACATGGTGCGGCTGCTATTCGTCGCGGGGTGCGTGCTCGCGCTGGTGGCGGACCGCCGCGCGATCACCGCCGCGGCGCTGACCGCCATCGTCGCGGTGGCGCGGCTGTCGCTGTTCCTGCTCAAGCGCGTCGTGCGGCGCCCCCGCCCCGACGTCGATCGCCAGGCGGTCGTCACCTTCACCTCGAGCTTCCCGAGCGGGCACACCTTCATGGCGGTGGTGACCTACGCGACCGCGGCGATCCTGATCACGGCGGGCATGCCCGGCGCGCTGGTCGCGACCGCGACCGGGTTCGCGCTGCTGCTGTCGCTCGCGATCGGCATCGTCCGCGTCGCGCTCGGCGTACATTGGCCGACCGACATCGTCGCGGGATGGTTCGCCGCGATCGGCTGGACGAGCGGATCGCTGCTGCTGATCGGCGACCTGCTGCGCTGAGGTTCAGACCTCGACGAGAAGGCCCCGCCGCGCGATCTCGTCGACGAGTTCGCCGACGAACGGACTATCCATCCGCGCCAGCGCGTCGTCGATCGCCTGCTCGATCTGATCGTCGGACAATTTGGTGATTGGGCTTTCGTACATGACTGGACCTCGATCCGGTTTCGCCCCTGTTTGTCCCCGATGTCGCTTGTCGCCGATCGTGGTAAACAATCGGTAAACGCCGCCGATCAACGAGCGATACGGCCTGCGACCTTGACCTTTGCGGCATTTGCGCGCACGGAACGGGGATTGGCGATCGTTTCGACGGACGCCGGATCGCATCCTGGCAGCGCTGGCTACCGCGTGTGAAAGCGACTTCGCCGTCGCGACCCAGCACAGGATTGCCGCCATGACAGCCCCCCTGCCCCACGATCGGCGCTGAGCCGAGGATCGTCGCTGTCGTCGCGTCCCCCTTCTCCCGTACAGACTTTGCTAGGATCATCATGTCGAGAATCGCAGTGCGCCCCTATCTGGTGGCCAAGGATGCCGAAGGCAGCTTCCGCGTGACGGTGCGCACCACGCGCTTCAATTCGCAGGGCTATCCGCTGGTGACCTCGACGATGCTCGACGGCGGTTTCCCGACCGCGACCTCGGCGCGCACCTATCTGCGCGACACCTATCAGGCGCAGGCGACGGATATCGCCACCAAGTAACCGCGCCGGACCGGTCGCCTGGAGGCGACCGCTCATCATCCATCAGAACAGGAAGACACGACATGGGACAATTGCGCACCGCCAACAAGCGCCGCAACCGCACGCTCGCCAAGGCCGTCGCCGCCGCCAAGCCGGCTGCGGTCGTGGCTACGCCTGAGAAGACGACCAAGGCGGCTTGATCGCTCCACATCCGTTCGTCCTGAGTAGGGACTGAGCGAAGTCGAAGGCCCGTATCGAAGGACTTGGCGAGCGTTGCGCCAGCATCCTTCGATACGCCATTTCGACAGGCTCAATGGCTACTCAGGACGAACGGAGTGGTGCGGTGGTAACGGCCGCTCTGGCCAAGCGCCCCGATCGGCGCCACACTGTGCGCATGATCATCCGCAGCGACGAAATCGAAGACGTGCCGACCCGCGATGGCGGGGCGATGCGGCTGCATCTGTTCCGGCCGGCCGTGCCCGGTCGCTTCCCCGGCGTGCTGTTCTTCTCCGAAATCTACCAGGTGACCGATCCGATCCGCCGGCTGGCGGCGATGATCGCGGGCCAGGGCTATGTCGTCGCGGTGCCCGAGGTCTATCACGAATACGAGCCCGCGAGCACGGTGCTGCGCTACGACACGGCGGGCACCGATCGTGGCAATGCGCTCAAGACGACCAAGCCGCTTGCCGCCTTCGATGCCGATGCGCGCGCCGGGCTCGCATTCCTACGCGGTCACCCAAGCTGCAGCGGCCGGCTCGCGACCTTCGGCGTATGCCTGGGCGGCCACCTCGCCTACCGCGCCGCGCTCGATCCCTCGGTGGCGGCGGCGGCCCTGTTCTACCCGACCGACATCCATTCGGGCACGCTCGGCGCCGGGCAGCAGGACGACAGCCTCGCCCGCATGGACGAACTCGAGGCGGAAACGCTGTTCGTCTTCGGACGCGAGGACCCGCATGTGCCGTTCGCGGGACGCCAGACGATCCGCGAGCGGCTCGAAGCGGTCGGCGCGCGCTACGAATGGCACGAGGTCAACGCCGCGCACGCCTTCCTGCGCGACGAGGGGCCGCGCTACGATCCGGCGCTGTTCCTGCAATCGATCGGCTGGACGCTCGCGCTGTTCCAGCGGACGCTCGGCACGAGCGACTGACGCGCTTACTTCTTGCGGTTCTTCCGCGCAGCGTAGCGGGCGTCGCGCGCTGCCTTCTTCTCGGCTTCGGACAGCACGACGGCCTCGACCTTCTTCGAGGCTTCCTCGAGCGCCTTGGCCTTCTTGTCGGCGATTTCCTGCTCGCGTGCGGCCTTCTTGGCCTCGCGCGCCTCGGCTTCGGCCTTCTGCTTCGCCTCGAACGCCGCGCGACGCTCGGCGAGCACCGCCTCGTCGACGGGCGGCTTGGCCTTGAGCTTTTCGAGCGCCTTGAGCCGCGCCTGCTTGGCGAGCTCGGTGCGCTCCTGGAAGGTCGGGTCCTTGAAGAAACTCATAGTGGGCAATGCTCTCCGGTCTGCGTCCGAGCCGGCATCGCCGCCCGCGCGTGCGCTCCATAGCCGCTGTCGGCGCGGAACGCCACCGGCGGCGGCAAAGATTGCGCGCGACGCACAGACTATAGAAATGCCTGGGAAAGACTGATCCACAGCAATGTTTTTCGGCGCATAAGTCTATGGATATATTATAGTTTCAGCTCGTTGATACCCCGTGCATCTATATCCGTGCTTGGGGAAGCAAACGATCAATGCGTATCGCGATCATCGCCCATCTCAAGCATGCGATCCGCGAACCGTTCGCGGGCGGCCTCGAAATGCACACGCATCTGCTCGCGCACGCGCTGCGCCGCCGCGGCCATGACGTCACGCTGTTCGCCTCGACGCATTCCGATCCCGCGCTGGGCGTCGAAGCGATCTGCGACGAGACCTCGCTGCTCGAAACCGGCATCGCCGAGGCCAACGACGTCGCCTTCTTCCGCGAGCATCACGCCTATCTGCGGCTGATGGGCGAACTGAGGCACCGCGACTTCGACGTCATCCACAACAATTCGCTCCACTATCTGCCCGTGTCGCTCGCCGAGACGCTGACCACGCCGATCCTGACGACGCTGCACACGCCGCCCTTCTGCTGGCTGGAGAGCGGGATAAGGCTGTGCCGATCCGATGCGATGCGCTTCGTCGCGGTATCGGCGGCGACCGCGCGAATGTGGGCGCATGTCGCGCATGTCGATCGGGTGGTGTGCAACGGCATCGATCTCGAGCAATTCCCGTTCCGCGCCGAGGCCGATCCCGAGCCCTATCTGGTCTGGTACGGCCGCATCGTCCGCGAGAAGGGGCTCGACCTCGCGATCGAGGCGGCGCGTTTCGCCGGCTTCGCACTCCGGATCGCGGGGCCGATCGCCGACTCGCGCTATTTCGCCGAGGAGATCGAGCCGATGCTCGGTGCGGACGTCGGCTATGTGGGCCATCTCGATCACCGCGCGCTCGCCACGCTGATCGGCGGCGCGCGCGCGGCCTTGTGCACGCCGCGCTGGGAGGAGCCCTACGGCCTGGTCGTCGCCGAGGCACTCGCCTGCGGAACGCCGGTCGCCGCCTTCGCACGCGGCGGCGTGCCCGACATCGTCGATGCCTCCAGCGGCGTGCTCGCGATCCCCGACGATCCACGCTCGCTCGCCGATGCCGCGATCGCCGCGACCCGCCTGTCGCGTGCGGACTGCCGAGAACGCGCGGTGCGCAACTGCGACGCCGAGCGGATGATCGACGCCTATGAGACGATCTACGCCGAGATGATCGATGCCGCCGCGCCGCCGCTGACGATCGCGCAGGACGACGCGCCCGCCCCCGCGCTGCTGCTCGCCGGCGCGGCATGACGCCCCCCTTCTGCGTATGCGTGCCCGCGCGCAACGAGGCGGCGCGGCTGCCCATCCTGCTCGACGCGCTCGCCGCGCAGACGATCGGCGCGCCGATCCGCGTCGCGCTGTGCGTCAACAACAGCGACGACGGCAGCGGCGATGTCGCGAGGCGTATCGGCCGGCGCTTCCCGCACCTCGATCTTCGCGTCGACGAACGCCGGTTCGCGCCCGGGCAGGCGCATGCCGGATCGGCGCGGCGCGGCGCGATGGACCTTGGCGCGGCGCTGCTCGACGCGGACGACGGCGTGCTGATCTCGACCGACGCCGACTGCCGCCCGCCACCGGGCTGGATCGCGGCGATCGTGGCCGAGATGCATCCCGATCGTATCGTCGGCGGCCGGATCGTGATCGACGAGGACGAGCCGCTGCCCGCGGCCGCGCACGAACTCCGCAGCCGGTGGGACATTTATTGGGAAACGGTACGCGGCATCGAGGATTCGATCGATCCGCGCGCCGACGACGCAGCGCCCCGCCACGGCGACCATACCGGCGCAAGCCTCGCGCTGAGCGTCGGGCTCTACCGCGCGGCGGGCGGCGTGCCGCCGATCCCCCACGGCGAGGACCGCGCGCTCGTCGAGAATGCAGTGCTCGCCGGCGGCCGGCTCGTGCATCCGTCGAGTGTCTGGACGCGCGTCTCGCCGCGGACCGACGGCCGCGCCGCAGGCGGCATGGCGGGCGACATGGCGCGCCTGTTCGCCGACGCGGATGCCGGCGCGGCGCCTGCGGTCCCCTCCTTCGATCGCTGGACGCAGCGCGCGCGCTGGCGGCGCGAACATCGCATGCTCCACGACGATCGCGCGGTCGTCCTCGCCGAGCGCGAGCTGCCGCCGATGCCGCACGATATGCCCTTGCCGGGGCTCGGCCGATCATGACGCGCGCGATCGGCTATTACGTCCATCATCACGGCGACGGCCACCGCCAGCGCGCGCTCGCGATCGCGCGGCAGGCGGGCGGGCGGATCACGCTGCTCGGCACCGGCCTTGCGGGCCGCACCGGCGACGTACCCGCGATCGACCTGCCCGACGACCGCATGCCCGAAGCGGCGTTCGGCGCGGGCGACGGCACGACCCGCCCCGACGCGCTCCATTACGCGCCGATCGACCATGACGGCGTGCGCAGGCGCGTCGCGGCGATCACCGCGTGGATCGCGGCGCACCGCCCGGCGCTGATGATCGTCGACGTCTCCGCCGAGATCGCGATGCTGGCGCGGCTGGCCTCGGTGCGCACCGTCTATGTCCGGCTCGGCGGCCGGCGCGACGATGCGCCGCATCGCGAGGCATTTCGGGGAGCCGCGGCGCTGCTCGCGCCCTTCCATCCGCTGCTCGACGATCCGGCGGTGTCGCCCGAGATCCGGGCCGCCACATTCTATGCGCCCGGGCTCGTGGGACGGCCTCCGCTGGCGGCCGTCGACGACGCCGTAGTGCTCGGCGTCGTCGGCAAGGGCGGCGGCACGGACGACGGCGAGCGCTGGGCCGCCGCAGCGCGCGCGACTCCGGCGTATCGGTGGCGGGTGATCGGCCCGTGCGCCGTGCCCGCGGACACGCCCGCCAATCTCGAACTGCTCGGCTGGATCGGCGATGCGGACCACGAGATCGCGCGCGCCGGGATCGTCGTCGGCGCGGCGGGCGACGGGCTGGTCGGCGCGGTGATCGCGGCGCGAAAACGCTTCGTCTGCATCCCCGAGCCGCGGCCGTTCGACGAGCAGACCGCCAAGGCCGCACGCCTGGCTGCGATCGGCGCGGCGATCGTCGTGCCGGCGTGGCCGGTCGCCGCGCGCTGGGCGGGCCTGCTCGCCGACGCGATGCGGCTCGACACGCAGATGCTCGCGCGGCTCGACGATCTCCACGGCTGCGAACGGATCGCCGCGCGGCTGATCGCGTTGGCGGACGACGAACACCCCGTATCGAGGCTGACCGCATGACCACCCGCCCCGCCTCCCCACCGGAAGTCTCGACCGACGCGCTGATCGACGGCCTCGTCGAACTCGGCGCGCGTCACGATGCGGCGCCAACCTTCCCGCATGCGAGCCTGCGGCTGCTCGCCGATGCCGGTCTGCACCGTCGCTTCGCGCCATCCGAGGCGGGCGGCGAGAGCTGGCGCGATCCGCGCGCCAGGCACGATGCGATGCGCGATGCGCTGCGGCTCGTCGGCCGTGCCGATCTGAGCCTCGGTCGGCTGTACGAGGGCCATGTCAACGCGCTCACCCTGTTCGGCTGGTACGCGAACGCCGCGCAGCTCGGCTGGCTTGCACGGCAGCTCGATCGCGGCGCCTGGTTCGGCGTCTGGGCGACCGAGGCGGCGCCCGGCGTGCGGCTGGCATCGGGCGCGGAGCCCACGCTGATCGGCGCCAAGACCTTCGCGAGCGGTGCGGGCGGGCTCGGCTTCGCGATCGTGACCGCGGCACCGGACGCGGGCGAACGGCGGCTGGTCGTCGTCCCCGCCGACGATCCCGCGCGCACCGATGCGTCGCGCTGGCGGGTGCGCGGGATGCGCGCGAGCGTCAGCGGGCGCTACGATCTCGCCGATCTGCCGGTGGGGCCCGAGGCGCTGCTCGGCGCGCCCGGCGATTACGACCGCGAGCCGCGCTTCACCGCGGGCGCGTGGCGCTTCTGCGCGGTGCAGCTGGGTGGGATCGAGGCGCTGCTGATCGAGATCCGCGCCGCGATGAGCGACGCCGCGCGCGCCGACCCGATCCAGCGCGCGCGCTTCGCCGATGCGGTGGCGGCGACGCGGACCGCGGGCTTCTGGGTGCGCGAGGCGGCGGACCGCGCGGCTGACGAACATATCGATGCGCTTGAGGTCGCGCGGATGACGCGGGGCGTCGTCGAACGCGCGGGGCTGGACGTCATGGAGGCCGCCGCGCGCATCCTGGGTACGCGCAGCGCGTTCGACGGCGAGCGCGCCGACAAGATCATCCGCGACCTCTCGCTGTTCCTGCGCCAGGGCGGCCCCGATTATGCGCGCGACCAGGCCGCGCTGGCCTGGCTCGACCATGATTGCTGGGACGAGGCCGACCGGCTGTGGTGACGCGCTCGACGCTGCTGGCGCGCTCGCCCTGGGCCCGCGCGCGTTGGCTGGTGCTGGCGCCGCACCAGGACGACGAGACGCTGGGCGCCGGTGCGCTGATCGCCGAGACCGCCTCGACCGGGCGGCTCGCCGCGGTCGTCTATCTTACCGACGGCAGCGGCTCGCACCCGGCGACCTGCCGCGGCCTGACGGCGATCCGCCGCCGCGAGGCGAGGCTGGCGATCCGCCGGCTGGGTGCCGGCGACGTGCCCGTACTTGATATCGGTTGGCAGGATGCTCGGCCAAGCATCGAAGGATCGGGAGTATTTTCGGCGACTTGCGACAAGCTCGCCGCCTTCCTGCGCCGGCACCGTATCGACGCCATCGCGGTGACCGCGCCCGGCGAGCCGCATTGCGACCACAGCGCCGCGCATGCGGTGGCGACCGCGACCGCGGCGCGCGCGCGCCGGGCCGTCGCGGTGTTCGACTATCATGTGTGGAGCGCTCCGCTCGCCGCCCGCATCGCCGAAATCGTCCGCACGCGGCGCATGAGCCCCGGCATCCGCCGCGCGGCGCTGCACGCGCATCGCAGCCAGCTCTCGGCCGCATTCGGGCCCGGCTTCCGCCTGCCCGCCGAGCGGATGCGGATGCCCGCCTTCGACCTCCTCTACCGCGCGACGCGCGTATGAGCCCCGCCGACAGCCTCGACGCCGGCTATTTCGACGGCATCTTCGCGGGCGACGACGATCCCTGGGGTCTGGCGAGCAGCGCCTACGAACAGGCGAAGTTCGCACGCACGATCGCGGCGCTCGACGACCGCCGCTATGCCCACGCGTTCGAGGTCGGGTGCGCGCACGGTGTGCTGACCGCACGGCTCGCGCCTTTGTGCGACACGTTGCTCGCGGTCGACATCAGCGCCGCCGCGGTCGCGAAGGCTGGGAGCCGGCTCGCCGGCGCGCCACAGATCGAATTGCGGAAAATGGCGTTTCCCCGCGAGACCCCGGCATCGGGCGGCTTCGATCTCGTTATGCTGTCCGAGGTCGTCTATTATTGGAGCGACGCCGACATCGCACGCGCCGCGGCATGGCTCGCGCAGGGCGTCGCCGCGGGCGGACGGGTCATCCTCGTCCACTGGATTCGCGAAACCGACTATCCGCAGACCGGCGACGAGGCGGTCGCCAAGCTATGGGCGCCGCTCGCGGACGTGTTCACGGTCGCGACCGCTGAGCGCACCGACGACTACCGCCTCGACCTTTGGACGCGGCGGTGACCGGCCCGAGCGTGCTCACGCTGGTCAAGAACCGCGCGGCGCATCTCGAACAGCTCGTCGAGGGTCTGCGTCGCAGCGCGACGCCGCCCGTCGAACTCGTGGTCGTCGACATGAGCGACGCGCCCGTCGCGATCGCCGACACCGACTTCCCCGTCATCATCCGCCGGCTGGACGGCGACGGCCTGCCGCTCGCCCGCGCGCGCAACCTTGCGGCGGAGGCGGCAAGCGGCGACCGGCTCGTCTTCCTCGACGTCGATTGCATCCCGCTCGCCGATTGCCTGACGCGGCTCGACGACGTGCTCGCCGCGCACGACGCGCTGCTCTGCGCGGACATCCGCTATCTCGGCCCCGGCGATGCCGACGGCTGGAGCGAGGCGTCGCTGCTGGCGCGCGGCTGCTCGCATCCGGTGCGCGAATTTCCTGCGATCGGCTTCCGGCGCGAGCCCAATCCCGGGCTGTTCTGGTCGCTCGCCTTCGCGATCCGCGCCGAGCGTTTCCGATCGCTCGGCGGCTTCGACGAGGCATTCGTCGGCTACGGCGCGGAGGACACCGATTTCGGTTTCCGCGTCGCCGAGGCGGGGCTGCCTTTGTTGTTCGTCGGCGGCGCGGTCGCCTGCCACCAGCATCATGCCGGCCACCAGCCGCCGGTCCAGCATCTCGACGACATCCTGCGCAACGCGGCGCTGTTCCGCGCGCGCTGGGGGCGGTGGCCGATGGAGGGCTGGCTCGACGAGTTCGAACGGCTCGGGCTGATCGACCGCGCGTCCGATCGCCTGTCGCGGCGCCGCGCGACCACCACCGCCGATCTCGAACGCACCGCGGTGACCGAACCGTTCTAGCGAGCGACGAGAGTGGGCCGATGCACCGTCACCCCGGGCTAGGGCGTATCGACATTCAGGCGAAAGCCGGAAAATCCTCCCCCGCCAGGGGGAGGGGGACCATCCGAAGGATGGTGGAGGGGGA
>CAXTVK010000045.1:0-16934 GCA_964247655.1 uncultured Sphingomonadaceae bacterium
AAGGATGGTGGAGGGGGAGGACGGCGGTATTGGCATATAGAGCGCGCCGCCGTCCTCCCCCTCCGTCGCCTTCGGCGCCACCTCCCCCTGGCGGGGGAGGATTGTTGAATGTCGATACGCCCTAGCCCGCCCCGCCCAGCAACGCTGCGAGCGCATTGGCGACGCCCTCGATCGTATAGGGTTTCTGCAGCACGGGCACGCCGGCGTGGACCGCAGGAAGTTTCGCCTGTTCGCCATAGCCCGTCGCGAACAGGAACGGGACGCCGAGCGCGTGGAGGCGATCGGCGATCGGCAGGCTGGTCTCGCTGCCCAGGTTGACGTCGAGGATCGCCGCGGTCGGCAGCGCCTCGCGCAGTTCGGCGAGCGCCTGCGGGACGGTCGAGGCGGTCGCGACGCTGTCCGCGCCGAGCTTGAGCAGGATGTCCTCCGCGTCCATCGCGATGATCAGGCTGTCCTCGACGAGCAGCAGGCGCCCGTGCACCGTCGCCCCGGCAGCGGCGGCAGGCCGGGATACGGCGCTCGCCCGCGGCGCCGCGGCGCCCGCACCCGGCAGACGCTGCGATACATGCTGCTCGGGTATGGCGAACCGCGCCGACAAGCCGAGCGGCGCGAATTCGACGCTGGCTTCGCCGCCGAGATCATAGGGGATCGAGCGGCGGATGATCGTCGTGCCGAAACCCTGCCGCGTCGGCACGGCGGAGATGACGGGGCCGCCGATCTCGCGCCAGTCGATTGCGAGGCAGCCGTGCGCATCGACCGTCCAGCGCACATCGACATGCCCGCTGTCGGACAGGCCGCCATATTTGGCGCTATTCGTCATCAGCTCGTGGACCACCAGCGCGAGCGTCGAGAAGGCCTGCGGCGACAGCAGAACCTCCGGCCCTTCGGCGCGCACGCGATCGGCCTTGCCGCCCAGATAGGCGGCGGCCTCGGTCTCGATCAGTCCGCGCAGGGGGGCGGGGCCCCAATTGTCGCTGGTGATCTGGTTGTGCGCGCGGGCGAGCGCGTGGATGCGGCCGTCCAGTTCGGTGACGTAATCCTCGATCGACCCCGACGCGTCGCGTGACTGGCGGACGAGCCCGCGGATCAGCGACAGGATGTTGCGGACGCGGTGATTGAGTTCGGCGATCAGCAATTCCTGCCGCTCGGCCGCCTGCTGGCGCTCGACATGCGCCTCGTCGGACATGCGCAATACGACCTCGATCAGCGTCGCGCGCAGCGATTCGGCGACCTGGCGCTCGGACGCCGTGAACGGCTTCGAGCGGCCGCGCACCGTCTCGGTCCACGCCTCGAAGCTCTTGCGCGGGCTCAGCCGGTCGCCATTGGGGCCGAATTCCTTGGGACGATGCGGATCGCCCGCCCAGCGCACCGCGCGCACCATCTCGTGGCGGAACAACACGACGAAGTCGCGCGGCGATCGCGAGATCGGCAGCGCGAGCATCCCCGCGGCACTGTCCGACCAGGCTTCGGCCTCGGGCAGGAAATCGGCGATGCGATCGGTCGCATAGACCTGCCCCGCGGCAGTGCGGTTGAGTTCGCGGACCAGCCGCAGGACGGCGTCCTCGCCCGGCGCCGAGCCGGCCAGCGCGACATGGCCGTTGATGACGACGCCGATGCCGTCGGCGGGGATCGCCTCCTCGAGCGTCTCGGCGAGCCAAGCCGGGTCGTCGCGCAACGACGAATCGCCGGCCAGCTGGACGAGCAGCCGATCGCCGACCGAGCGCGCCCGCGCGGCATAGTCCGCCGAGTCGCGACGCTCGCGCGCCTCCAGCTTCATCGCGAACATCTGGCCGAAGAGCTCGGCGAGCGAACGCCGCTCCAGCCCCGGGCAGCGCGGGCTGTGATGATGGCAGGCGAACAGGCCCCACAGCTTGCCCTCGATCACGATCGAGATCGACAGCGAGGCCTCGACGCCCATGTTGGTGAGATATTCGATGTGGATCGGCGAGACCGCGCGCAGCACCGCCAGCGACAGATCGAGCGGATCGCCACGCTCGTCGAGCGTCGGCAGCACGGGAACCGGCGTCGAGCGGACGTCGGCGATGATCCGGAACAGGTTGCGCCTGTAGAGCGCACGCGCCTGCACCGGGATGTCGGTATGCGGATAGCGCAGGCCCAGGAAGCTGCCGATACCCGATCGCGCGGCCTCGGCGGCGACCTCGCCGTCGCCGTTGTCCGCGAATTTGTAGACCATCACGCGGTCGAAACCCGTCAGCGCGCGGACCTGCCGGGCACCCTCGCGCAGGAAGCTCGTCATCGTCGCGGCCTGGTCGAGCCGCGTCATCATCGATCGGATCGTGCCTGCGCCGTCGCCCAGCTCGGGCTGGCTGGGTTCGGCCTCGATCACGATGCCGCCGTCGGTCAGATGCAGCGCGACGTCGAAGCTCGTCGCGACGCCGGCGAAGGGCAGCGCGAACAGCCTTTCGGTCGCATCCATCCCGCGCAGCAGCGACATGCTGTTGCGGATCGCATGCACCGCCTCGGCGCCGACGATGTCGATCAGCGGCCGGCCGAGCAGCGCTTCGGGGGGCTGGCCCAGAAAATCGGCGGTATTGGCCGACGTGCGCGAGACCAGCCAATCGGAGGACAGCGCGAGCAGGAAGCCGAACGGCTGGATCAGGCCGGGAATATGGATGGGCTCGCGGTCGCAGTTGCTCAGATCGAGCTGTCCGGTGGGTTCGGTCACTGCGTCTCCGTGCGGCGCATCACCGCCAGGCCCGCCTGCTCGAACATTCCGAACACCGCGCGCGCCGTGTCGGTCGCCTGCGCGACGTCATGCGGAAGGTGTATTTGGTTGTCGAGGCATTCCAGAAACTTCCGCCAGGCGCCGGGCACTTGCGGCGTGCCGAGATAGGATTTCGGCAGGCCGTCGGGAATATCCCGCGACAAGAGCGCGCCGCCCAACCGCGATCCTTCGACGACATAGGCGGCGCCCCACATGGCGGCAGGCGTATCGAGCGGGGGCGCGTCGAACGGTGCGGGCACGGGCGCGCCGAGTGCGGCCAGATCGGCGGCGATCGCATCGCCGCGGCGGCGATGCGGCCAATCGTCGAGTAGCGCGGCGAAACCGGCATCGTCGAGCGCGCGCTCGATCGCGGGCAGCGCCATCGCGTGCGCGGTCAGGAACGCGCGATAGTCCGCCGGATCGTCGAGCCGGAAGCGCCCGAACAGCGCGTCGAGCCGCTCGTGATCGGGCGCGGTCTCGCGGCGCAGGACCGCCCGGACGTCAGGCATTCCGGCCGAACACCTGGTCGAAGCCTTGGTGCTCATTCATGACGACCAAACACCCGGTCGAAGATCGTATCGACATGCTTGAAGTGATAGCCGAGATCGAACTTGTCCTCGATATCCGCGACCGACAGCGCCGCGGTCACTTCCGAGTCGGCCTTGAGCAGTTCGAGCAGCGACAGTGCGCCGTCCGATTCCCACACCTTCATCGCGTTGCGCTGGACCAGACGGTACGAATCCTCGCGGCTCACCCCCGCCTGCGTCAGCGCGAGCAGCACGCGCTGCGAATGGACGAGGCCACCCATCTTATCGAGGTTCTTCTGCATCCGCGCCGGGTAGACGAGCAGCTTGTCGATCACGCCCGTCATCCGCGCGAGCGCGAAATCGAGCGTGATCGTCGCGTCGGGCGCGATGCCGCGCTCGACCGACGAGTGCGAGATGTCGCGTTCGTGCCAAAGTGCCACATTCTCCATCGCCGGCGTCACCGCCGAGCGGACCAGCCGCGCGAGGCCGGTGAGGTTCTCGGTCAGCACCGGGTTGCGCTTGTGCGGCATCGCCGACGAGCCCTTCTGCCCCGGCGAGAAATACTCCTCGGCCTCGAGCACCTCGGTGCGCTGGAGATGGCGGACCTCGATCGCGAGCCGCTCGATCGACGAGGCGACGACGCCGAGCACCGCGAAGAACATCGCGTGCCGATCGCGCGGGATCACCTGCGTCGAGACCGGCTCGACCGCGAGGCCGAGCTTGTCCGCGACATAGACTTCGACGCGCGGATCGATGTTGGCGAAGGTGCCGACCGCGCCCGAGATCGCGCAGGTCGCGATCTCCTCGCGCGCATCCACAAGCCGCTTGCGGCAGCGCGCGAACTCGGCATGGGCTTGGGCGAGCTTGAGCCCGAAGGTGACGGGCTCGGCGTGGATGCCGTGGCTGCGGCCGATCGTCGGCGTGAGCTTATGCTCGAAGGCGCGGCGCTCGACTACGACGAGCAGCGCGTCGACGTCGGCGATCAGCAGGTCGGCGGCGCGCGCCAGCTGGACCGCGAGCGCGGTGTCGAGCACGTCGGACGAGGTCATGCCCTGGTGCATGAAGCGCGCCCAATCCTCGCCCGAATGCGCCGCCACCTGCTCGGCGACCCAGGTCAGGAAAGCGATGACGTCGTGCTTGGTAACCGCCTCGATCGCGTCGATCGCCGGGACGTCGATCGCGGGATTGGTCGCCCACCACGCCCACAGCGCGTCGGCGGCGGCGGCCGGCACGACGCCGAGCTCCGCGAGCGCCTCGGTCGCGTGCGCCTCGATCTCGAACCAGATGCGGAAGCGGCTCTCCGGGGTCCAGATCGCGACCATCTCGGGGCGCGAGTAACGCGGGATCATGAGGTGTCCTCTGGATGCTCGGGATAGCGCCGCGCCTAGCAGAGGGGGCGGGGTGCGGCAACAAAGCGGCCCGTCCGCGGCACGCACCGGCGAGTGGTTCATCGTGGCGCAAGGCGGCGAGGACCAGCGCGACAGACGAGGAGTGAAGCGATGACGATCATGCTGGGAGTGTTGCTCGCCGCGGCTACGGCGACGACCGCAACGACTCCGCCGGTCGCGGTCGTCACGCCGGCGCTGCCGATCGCACGCCCGGCCGTTTCGGCCAAGCCGACGCGCGCGCAGGTGCTGGCGGCGGTGAGCCGCGAATTTCCACGCTACGATTCGGGCGGCAAGGGCAGGCTCACCCCGCTCGAGTTCAGCACCTGGGTGATGCGCTCGCACGGCGGCACCGTCGCGCCGCGTGCCCGGGAGAAGGGGATCGCGCCGGTCTCGGCGATGAACGCCTCCGCCACCGCCTTCGCGCGCGCCGACGCGAATCACGACGGCGGCGTGACGCCCGACGAGATGACGAGCTTCCTGATGCTGCCGCCGACGCCGACCGCGCTGACGCGGGCGAGGGCGGGATTGTCAGCGGTGCCAATCAAGTCGGTAGCACCTATCGCGTTACCTTCCGTCGCGGGCCGCTAGCGGGCTTGATCCCATAGGGTCGTCATTGCGAGCGAAGCGAAGCAATCCAGTCCGGCCTCTGAACTGGATCGCCACGGCGCGTTCCGCGCCTCGCGATGACGGGATTTTGCTACATCAACCCCAGCGCCCTCAAACTGGCATGCCCCTTCGCGCCGATGATGACGTGATCGTGCACCGAAATCCCCAGCGGCTGCCCCGCCTCGACGATCTGGCGGGTGAGCGCGATGTCCTGACGGCTGGGGGCGGGATCGCCGCTCGGATGGTTGTGGACGAGGATGATCGCCGCCGATCCCAGCTCCATCGCGCGCTTGATCACTTCGCGGACGTGCACCGCGGACTGGTCGATCGAGCCTTCCGAGATCGTCTCGTCGCGGATCAGCCGGTTCTTGGTGTTGAGGTGGAGCACGCGCACGCGCTCGATGCCGATATGCGCCATGTCGGCCTGCAGATAATCGAGCAGCGCCTGCCAGCCCGACAGGATCGGCTGGTCGGAGGCCTGCGTGCGCAACAGCCGCAGCGCCGCGAGGTCCACGATGCGCAGCGCCGCGACGACGGTCTCGCCGACGCCGGGCATGCGCAACAGCGCCTGCGGATCGGCCGACAGCAACGGCCCGAGCCCCCCGAACTCGCGCAGCAGCGCCTTGGCGAGCGGCTTGGTGTCGCGGCGCGGGATGGCGAGCGCGAGCAGATATTCGATCAGCTCGTAATCCTGCAGCGCGTCGGCACCGCCCTCGATCAGCCGCGTGCGCAGGCGGGCGCGGTGTCCGGCGGCGTCGGGCGGCGTCTCGCTCATCGGGGCCTACGCTAGCAGCCCCGTCGCGGCGCGCAAACCGTCGTGGGGGCTGTCAAGCGCGGGGCGGCTTGCTTATGCAGGGAAGGGGTTCGGTTCGGGAGCGTGCGTGGACGATAGCGAGGCTGGGCAGGCGCCACGATCGGTGAGGCGACGCATCGCGATCGCGACGGGGCTGGCCGGTGGCGTCGCGGGCGCGGCTCTGCTGGCAGGCTGGATCGAGCGCCGGCCGATCGTCGTCCATTTCGTCGACGATCGGCTGACCGCGGCGCACGTTCCCGCCGATTACCGTATCGTCGCGATCGGGCCGTTCGCGCAGCGGCTCGAGGATGTCCGGATCGGCGATCCAGCGGCGCCCGACCTGACCGCACGCAGCATCGAGCTGCAGCTCGGCTACGGATGGAGCGGCCCCTATCTGCGTGCGGTGCGCGCCGAGGGCGTGCGGCTGAGCGCGCGGGTGGTGGGCGGCAGGGTATCGCTCGGCGCGATCGACCGGCTGCTCCCCGCCTCGACCGGCGCACCGCTCGCGCTGCCCGACATCGCGGTCGATCTCAGGGATGCGCAGGTCGCCCTCGATACCTCGGCGGGCGCGGTCGGCGCCTCCGTCGAAGGCAACGGCAACCTCACCGGCGGCTTCTCCGGGCGCGCGACCGTCGCGGCGCCGCTGCTCGCGGCGGGCGGTTGCGCGATTCGCGGCGTGGCGGGCGACGTCCGCGTAACGATCGTGGCGCGCAAGCCGCGCGTGGCGGGGCCGCTTGATCTCGCCGCGCTCGCCTGTCCGTCGCAGCGCCTCGCGCTGGGCAAGGGCCGCGCGACGCTCGACATGACCTTCGCACCCTCGCTCGATCATTGGCAGGGCGGCGCGGCGCTGGTCGGTTTCGCGGGCAGCGCGGGCATCACCCGCTTCGGCGGGGCCTCGGGGCTGATCACCCTGGCCGGCGACGCCAAGCGGATCGACGGCTCGACCGGGCTGACGCTGACGCATGTCGCGAGCCCCGCGGCGACCGCAGACAGCGTCGCGCTGGGCGGCCGCTATCGCTACATCCCCGGTGCCGCGGGGCTGGTGTTCGCGGGCGACCTCGCGGCGCGCCACGCGGCCCTGGCACCGGCGCGGCGGCAGGCCTTGTTCGGCGCGACCAGGAGTTTGGCGGCGACGCCGGTCGGGCCGCTGGCCGCGCGCGCGGCCGGTGGCCTCGATCGCCTGCTGGCGGACGCCGATGCCGACGCGCGGATCGCGTTCGCGGCGGGCGGCTCCGCCGGCGCCGGGTTCAGCATCCGCACGCTCGCACTGACCGGACGCGATGGCGGCTTCGTCAGGATCGCCGAAGGGGACGGCTTCGGCTGGCAGGCGCGCGACCGCAAATGGCGCGTCGATGGGCGGATCACGACGGGCGGCGGCGCCTTGCCGTCACTCGACGTACGGCTCGATCAGAGCGTCGCGGGCGCCCCCGTCGACGGCGTCGCGCACCTCTCACCTTACGAGGCGGGCGGCGCGAAGCTGACGATGACGCCGCTGACGTTTCGATCGACCGGCACCGACACGCGATTCGCCACGACGGTCTCGCTCGACGGACCGATCGGATCGGGCCGCGTCGAGGGACTGGCGATGCCGCTGGCGGGCCGGATCGACACGCGCGGCGGCTTCGTGCTCGGCGAAGGCTGCGTGCCGCTTAGCTTTCGTGCGCTCTCGACCGGAAGCATCGCGCTCGACGCGTCGCGGATCGCGCTGTGCGGGCAGGGCGGCGCGCCGCTGGCGTCGCGCACGGCGGGCGGGGGGCTGCACTACGGCGCGGTGATCGGCAATCTTCATCTCGGCGGCCGTTCGGGGGGGGCACCGCTGTCGATCGCGGCCGGACGCGCGGAAATTTCCGCGCAAGGCGTCTCGGTCCGTCAACTCGCGCTGCAGCTCGGCGCGGGCGAGGCGATCACCCGGCTCGACGCGGAGAGCATCGACGGCACGCTCGATCGCGGCGCCCTCGCCGGTCCGTTCGCGGGCGCCACCGCGCAGATCGCGCACGTCCCGCTCAAGCTGACCGACCTCGCCGGGCGCTGGAGCCTCGCGGGCGGTGCGCTCGCGCTGACCGGCAGCATCACCGTCTCCGACGCCGCCACCCCGCCGCGCTTCCTGCCGCTCGTCGCGCACGACGCCGCGTTGCGCTTCGCGAACGGCCGGATCGACGCCAGCGCCGGTCTGCACGAGCCCAAGAGCGACGCGCTGGTCAGCAATGTCGTCATCCGCCACGATCTCGCGAGCGGCACGGGCGGCGCGACGCTCGACGTGCCGGGGCTTCATTTCGCGCCCAAGGCGCTCCAGCCCGAGGCGCTGACCCCGCTGACGCTCGGCGTCATCGCCAACACCGCGGGCACCGTGGCGGGGCAAGGGCGGATCGACTGGACCGCCAAGGGCGTCACCAGCAGCGGCGCCTTCCACACCGACGGCATCGATCTCGCCGCCGCCTTCGGCCCGGTCAGCAAGATCGTCGGCACGATTACTTTCACCGATCTGCTCGGCATGGTCACGCCGCCGCACCAGACCGCGACGATCGCCGAGATCAATCCGGGCGTCGCGGTTTCGAACGGTGTCGTCCACTATCAGCTGCGCGCAGGGCAGACGGTGCAGGTCGAGGATGCGCGCTGGCCGTTCGCGGGCGGCGAGCTGATCCTCGAGCCCTCGCTGCTCGCCTTCGATCAGGCGGCGCAGCGGCACCTCACCTTCCGGGTCAAGGGGCTCGACGCCGCCGCCTTCGTGCAGCAGCTCGCCTTCCCCAACATCTCCGCGACGGGCGTGTTCGACGGAGCGCTGCCGATGATCTTCGACCAGAGCGGCGGCCGCATCGTCGGCGGCGAGATCGTCGCGCGCAGGGGCGGGGGCACGCTCGCCTATGTCGGCGAGCTCAGCAACGCGCAGCTCGGCACGATGGGCAAGCTCGCCTTCGACGCGCTCAAGGCGATCCGCTATTCGTCGCTGGCGATCGGGCTCGACGGGCGGCTCGACGGCGAGATCGTCAGTAGCGTCAAATTCGACGGCATAAGGCAGGCGACCGGCGACAGCGGGATGGCCGCGCGGCTGATCCGCAACCTGCCGTTCCGCTTCAATATCACGATCCGCGCGCCCTTCCGCGGGCTGATGGGATCGGCGCGCGCGTTCGTCGATCCCAGCGTGCTGCTCCAGAACGGCGTGCCGACGCCCACGCCGCCTCCCGCCGCGAAGTCCGGCGCCATTCAGCCTGCCGAAAGCGAGCCTGTGCGATGAACACCCATGTATTGACGACGAACCGTTGTGATGCGAGCCCTGTCGGCATGGTCCTCCGCCTTCTTCCCCTCGCCGCCGCGAGCGCGATGCTCGCCGGCTGCATATCGGTGAAGGCGCCGGACAAGCCGATCGAGATCAACCTCAACATCAACGTCAAGCAGGAGGTCGTCGTCAGCCTGAAGCAGGATGCCGCCGATCTCATCACCAACAACCCGGAGCTGTTCCCGAAATGACGCGGAAATCCAGCATCGCCCTCGCACTCGCCGGCTTCGCGCTGGCGCTGGGCACCACCTCCGTCGCGCTCGCGCAGGATGCCGAGGTCGATGGCGCCTTGTCATCGGGGATCGTCGGCGAGCAGGCCGACGGCTATCTCGGCTTCGCCAAGGCGCCGCCGTCGTCGATCAAGGCCAAGGTCGACGCGATCAACATCAAGCGGCGCGAGGCCTATACCAAGGTCGCGCAGGCCAAGAACGTGCCGATCGAGGCGTTCGCCGCGTCGATCGGCTGCAACACGCTGTCGGGGCTCAAATCGGGCCGCTCGTACAGCGTCGCTAGGGGCGTCTGGGCCACCAAGGGCGCCGCCCCGGTAACGCTGCCGCCGCAGTGCGGGGGGTGAACGGAACCACTATCCTGTTCCTCGGCATATGCCGGGGAACAGGCCCCGCGTATCTCATCCGGCGCTGCGTCTCGCATAGAACTGTGGGCCTGGGCTCCGGCTTTCGCCGGGGAACGCAACGACAGCGTCGGTAACGCAGTTGGTCGGTCTATGCGCGAAGTTCGCTATGATTGACTTGGCCCGACGCTCTTCCTAAGGGGAGCGCGCCGAGGGGGCGAGCCCGTGGCATGCGCCTCCCGGAACGGGAGAGAGCATGGCGCAGGAAGAACCCGGGCGGATCCCGGAAGGTGGCGGGGGCCCTGCATCGCTAGAGCAGCGATTGCGTGCGGCCCGCGATGCCGAGACGGCACGGACGGATACGACCGCCAGGGCGCCCCGCAAGGGGTATAACCAGGGCGCGCGCATCCTGACCGAGCTGATCGCGGGGCCTGCCGGCGGGGGGATTATCGGCTGGTTGTTGGACCGCTGGTTGGGAACCTCGCCTTGGCTCCTTCTGGTGATGCTGTTCCTCGGGTTCGGTGTCGCCGTCAGGAACATCTACCGTATTTCGAACGAGCGCCCGGAGTAATTCGGGCGCTTCGAGCATGAAAAGGGTCCAGAGTGGCAGCGGAAGCCAGCGCGATCGATCCGATGGCGCAATTCCATATCGATCCCGTCATCGGTTCGGGTTGGTCGGTATTCGGATATAATCTCGCCTTCACCAACAGCGCGGCCTTCATGGTGATCGTGCTCGCGGTGCTGTGGGTGTTCATGCTCGGCGGCATGCGCCGCCAGCTCGTGCCCGGCCGCTGGCAGGTCGCGGTCGAATCGATGACCAGCTTCGTGTCGAACATGATCGACGCGAACATCGGACCCAAGGGCAAGCATTTCACGCCCTACGTCTTCTCGCTGTTCATGTTCATCTTGCTTGCCAACTTCATCGGTCTGTTTCCGCTGGCGATCATCCCGGGGCTGCACGCCTTCACGGTGACCAGCCATATCACGGTGACCGGCGTGCTCGCGGTGATGAGCTTCTCGATCGTGCTGATCGTCGGCTTCGCCAAGCACGGCCTCAAATTCTTCTCGCTGTTCGCGCCGCACGGCACGCCCTGGTATCTGCTGATCTTGATCTTTCCGATCGAGCTGGTCTCCTTCCTGGTGCGTCCGTTCAGCCTGGGGCTGCGACTGTTCGTGGCGATGACCGCCGGGCACATCCTGCTCGACGTGTTCGCCAGCTTCATCATCCAGGGTCTGCACGCGCACAACGCGATCGGCCCGGTGGTCAGCATCCTCAGCTTCGCGATGGTAATCGCGGTCAGCGCGCTCGAGCTGCTGATCGCCGCCATCCAGGCCTATGTTTTCGCATTGCTCACGTCGCTGTATCTCAACGACGCGATCAACCTGCACTAAGCGTTTCTTCAAGTTTACGGTTCAGCAAAGGAATACATCATGGATCTCGCTTCCGCCAAGTTCATCGGTGCCGGCCTCGCGGCGATCGGCGTGGGTCTCGCCGCACTCGGCGTGGGCAACGTGTTCGGCTCGTTCCTCGAGGGCGCGCTGCGCAACCCGGGAGCCGCCGACGGCCAGCAGGGCCGCCTGTTCATCGGCTTCGCCGCCGCCGAGCTTCTCGGCCTGATCGCGTTCGTCGTCGCGATCCTCATCCTGTTCGTCGTCAAGGGCTGACGTCCCGGCTGCCGGGGCCGGTCTGACCGGCCTTGGCGGGGGCGGAGGAACGCATGCCACAAATCGATCAGATCTCGTCGATCTACTTCTCGCAGCTGGTCTGGCTGCTGCTGGTGTTCGCGATCATCTACGTGGTGATCGGCCGCGGCATGCTGCCCAAGATCGAGGGCACGATCCACGCGCGTGCCGCCAAGGTGTCCGGCGATCTCGCCGCCGCCGAGACGGCGCGCGACGAGGCGTCGACGCTCGACCGCGACTATCATGCCGAGATGGCCAGCGCGCACCAGGATGCGCACGGCGCGATCCAGCAGGCCAAGGACGAGGCGGTGCGCGACACCGAACTCAAGCTTCGGCTGGCGCACGACGACATCGCGGGCAAGATGCACCATGCCGAGCTCGCGCTCGGCGAGGCGCGGGCGCGCGCGTTCGGCGAGATCGAGAATGTCGCCGCCGACGCGGTGCGCGACATCGTCGCCCGGCTGTCCGGCCTGGACGTGAGCGAGGGCGATGCCCTCGTCGCGGTCCGCGCCAGCCTGGCCGCTTGAGGATATCGAAGCGATGACCGCTCCTTCCCAGATCGCGCAGACTGCCACCACCGCGTCGGTCGGCCAGGCGGTCGTCGAGCACGAAGATACCGCCTTCGGGCTCGGCCCTCCGGGCTGGGTCGCGCTGTCGATGATCGTGGTGATCCTCATCATGGTCTGGAAGAAGGTGCCGCAGCTGATCGGCCGCGGGCTCGACGCGCAGATCGCGACGATCCGCAAGCAGCTCGACGAGGCCGCGTCGCTGCGCGCCGAAGCCGAGGCGATGCGCGTCGAGATCCAGAAGAAGGCGGCCGAGGCGCACAAGGAGGCCGAGGCGATCGTCAAGGGCGCGCAGGTCGAGGCCAACCAGTTGGTGGCGCAGGCCAAGGTCGATGCCGACGAACTGATCGAGCGCCGCGCCAAGATGGCCGAGGACAAGATCGCCGCCGCCGAGCGCAGCGCGATCGCCGACGTCCGCGCCCGTGCCGCTTCGGCAGCGACCGCCGCGGCGGCTGCGATCATCGCGCAGCGCCACGATGCGGGGGCCGACAAGGCGCTCGTGGATAGGACGATCGCCGGGCTGAACTGACCGGTATTGTCTCGACGGATTGAAGCCTCTCCGCAGCGATGCGGCGAGGCTTTTTCGTTTTACGACGGGTGCACGTTACCCCGCTCCCGTTCGTCCTGAGTAGCGACTGAGCGAAGTCGAAGGCGCGTATCGAAGGAATGCCCCGTCAGGCCACGGTCCTTCGATACGCTATTTCGACAAGCTCAATGCCTGTCCTGAGCGCCTACCTTGGCAGGCAGTCGAAGGGGCTACTCAGGACGAACGGGGGTGGGTGGCGTGATCGCCTACCTCAGCTCAGAAACGCCACCAGCGCATCGGGGTGGATCGGCAGCTGCGCGAAGCCCGCGACCAGGAACAGCAGGCCGAACGCCGACGATCCCCACGCCAACCACAACAACCCGAAACTCTCCGCCAGCGCGGCGATCGCCGAGACCGCGAGCGCGATCGACAGGAAGCCGTCGGAGAGGTCGAACTGGTCGTCGCGGTAGCCTTGGACATTGTAGTCGGCCTCGGCGGCGGCGGCCTTCGCCTTGATGTCCTTCGCCTCGGCCTTGTAGCGCGCATTCTCGGACGTCGCGGCGGCGGCCAGTGCCGCGCCCGTCGGCGACTGGCCCAGCAGCTCGGCGGCGATCGCTTGGTCGTGCGCCTTGATCTGCGTCGCCTGATATTGCGCCCAGGTGTCGATCTTGCTCGCCTGATCGGCCTGCATGGCCTGGACGATATTGTCGTCCTTGATCTTGCCTACCGCCATCACGACGCTGAGCACGACGACAGTGGTGACGACCATCCGGTTGAGCCGGCGATCCTTGATCTCGGGAAGTTCGATGTCGCTCATCCCCGCGCTTTACCCGCTGCGGCAGGGCGAGCGGTATGAAATCGCCGTCATCTTCCCCCGTGCCCCGGGACGTCCTACATCGCCCCCGTGACCGCGCCGACCGACCCCAACAGCTCCGATCGCTTCCACGAAGAGAAGGCCACCTACACCGTGCGCGGTGGGGCGGAGCAGCCCGATCTCGAGGCTGGCGTGGCGGCGATCCGCAACGTGCTCGCGACGCTGCCGGTGCGCCCCGGCGTCTACCGGATGCACGATGCGCGGGGCGACGTGCTGTACGTCGGCAAGGCGCGCGCGCTGCGCAACCGCGTCGCCAACTACACGCAGGTCACGCGGCTGACGCGGCGGCTGCAGCGGATGGTCGCGCAGACGCGCGCGATGACGATCGTCACGACCAACACCGAGGCCGAGGCGCTGCTCCTCGAGGCGCAGCTGATCAAGCGCTTCCGCCCGCCCTACAACGTGCTGCTGCGCGACGATAAATCGTTTCCCTTCATCCTGCTGCGCGAGGATCATGCCTTCCCGCGCGTCCAGAAGCATCGCGGGGCGCGGCGGGCCAAGGGGCAATATTACGGGCCGTTCGTCTCCGCCGGATCGGTGACGCGGACGCTCAATGCGCTTCAGAAGCTGTTCCTGCTTCGCTCGTGTACCGACAGCTTCTTCGCCAATCGCTCGCGGCCCTGCCTGCTGCACCAGATCAAACGCTGCTCGGCGCCGTGCGTCGATCGCATCGCGCCCGACGCCTATGCCGAGCTGGTCGAGGACGCGAAGGCGTTTCTCGCGGGCAAATCGACCGGGGTGCAGAAGAAGATCGCCGACCAGATGAGCGCGGCGGCCGAGAATATGGACTTCGAGCAGGCCGCGGTGCTGCGCGACCGGCTGCGCGCGCTGACTGCGATCCAGGGGACGCAGGCGATCAACGCCGAGGGCGTCTCGGATGCCGACGTCTGGGCGCTCGCCTGCAAGAACGGGACGATGTGCCTGCAGGCCTTCTTCATCCGCGGCGGGCAGAATTGGGGGCATCGCAGCTTCTTCCCGCAGCACACCGCCGAGGTGCCCGAGGACGAGGTGCTGACCAGCTTCCTCGCGCAATTCTACGAGGAGGTGCCGCCGGCGCGGCTGGTGCTGGTCGATCGCGATCTGGAGGAGGCGGAACTGCTCGCGCAGGCGCTGAGCGAGCGCGCCGAACGCAAGGTCGAGCTCAAGCGCCCGCAGCGCGGCGAGCAGCGGCGGTTGCTGGAGCAGGCGAGCCGCAACGCCACCGAAGCGCTCGAACGCCACCAGGCCGAGTCGACGACGCAGGGCAAGATATTGCGCGAACTCGCCGAGCTGTTCGAGTTGGGCGAGCCGCCGCGCCGCATCGAGATCTACGACAACAGCCACATCATGGGCACCAACATGGTCGGCGCGATGGTCGTCGCGGGGCCCGAGGGGATGCGGCCCGGCGCCTACCGAAAATTCAACATCAAGCGGCCCGAGACCGCGCCCGGCGACGATTTCGCGATGATGCGCGAGGTGCTCGAACGCCGCTTCGCGCGGCTCGAGAAGGAGGATCCCGATCGCAAGTCGGGCGAATGGCCCGATCTGCTGCTGATCGACGGCGGCAAGGGGCAGGTCTCGGCGGTGTGCGCGGTGCTGCAGGAGGCGGGCGTCGAGGACGTGCCGATCGTCGGCATCTCCAAGGGCCCCGATCGCAACGCCGGGCGCGAGCATTTTCACCTGCCCGATGGGCGCGAGTCGATGCTGCCGCTAAATTCGCCGCTACTCTTCTACCTCCAGCGGCTGCGCGACGAAGCGCACCGCTTCGCGATCGGCACGCACCGGGCGAAGCGCGCCAAAAGCTTCGTCGCCAATCCGCTCGACGACGTCGCCGGGATCGGCCCCGCACGGAAGAAGGCGCTGCTGATGCATTTCGGTTCGGCCAAGGCGGTGCGCGGCGCTGCGCTGCAGGATCTGGAGCGCGCGCCGGGGATATCGAAGGCGATGGCGCTGGCGATCCACGATCATTTCCATCCGCGCGGATGATGCAAAGTCCGTAGGGCCGGCGTTTACCGAATAGTCGGGTCTCGCCTCTACGCCGGGCGGCATGACCACCGGCGTGCTGATCAGCATCGACACCGAACTGACCTGGCGCGCGCATATGTCGGGCGCGAGTTGGCTGGACAATTATGCGCGCTCGATCGAGCCGGGCGGCGTCGGCATCGGCTACCAGCTCGCGACGCTGACGAAGTACGACCTGAAAGCCTGCTTCTTCGTGGATCCGTTGCCGGCCCTGCTGTTCGGGATCGAGCCGATCCGCCGGATGGTCGGCACGATCCTCGATGCGGGGCAGGAGGTGCAGCTCCATATCCACCCGATGTGGGCGCAGGCCGATCGCCGCGGCGAGGCGAAGTCGGTGCGCTTCGAGTTCATCGAATTCACAGAGGACGAGCAGCTCGCGCTGATCCTCGAGGGCGCCGAGATGCTGCGCAGCGCGGGCGCGCCCGATGCGGTCGCCTTCCGTGCCGGCAGTTTCGGCGCCAACCCCGCCACCTTCCGCGCGATCGCGCGCGCCGGGCTGCGGATCGACAGCAGTCACAATGGCAGCCAGATGCCCTGGCCGTGCCAGACCGGGCTGCCCGCGACCGCCGTCTCGCCGCTGAGCGCGGGCGTGCTGACCGAACTGCCCGTCGGGCTGCTCGACGAGGGCGGCGGCAAGCTGCGTCACCTGCAGATCGGCGCGGTGTCGCTGGCCGAGATGCGCGCGGCGCTGTTCCATGCCGAGATGGAGGGTTCGCCGCTGGTGACGCTGGTCGGGCATAGTTTCGAGCTGGCGACGCGCGACGGCGAACGCGCCAACGACATCGTCCGCCACCGCTTCGATGGGCTGTGCGGCTGGTTGAACGGCGTCGCCGATCGCTTCCCGACGCGCTTCGCCGCCGAACTTGCCGACGTCCCGCTCGATTGCCCCGCGACGCCTTGCCCGGTGTCGCAGGTGACGCGGCTCGGCCGGATCGCGATGCAGGGCCTTTCCAACCTGCGCTACGAACGGCGGCTCTAAGACGTACCGACATTCAATCATCCTCCCCCGCCAGGGGGAGGTGGCGCCGAAGGCGACGGAGGGGGAGGGTGGCGGCGTGTCGCGATAGTGATGCCGCCGTCCTCCCGCTCCACCATCCTTCGGATGGTCCCCCTCCCCCTGGCGGGGGAGGATGTTGCAGTGCTCGCCCTGGCCCTCGACACGCGCACGACGGCGCGCCACATCCGGAAAATGCTGATCCGTGCCACCGCCATTGTCTGTGCCGTGCGCGCGCATGGCGAACATGGTGCGGTCGCGCGGTTGCTGACGCCAGACGACGGACTCCAGCCCGGCTATGTCCGCGGCGGGCGGTCGCGACGGCTGCGGCCGGTGCTGATGGCGGGCAATCTCGTCGCCGCCGAGTTTCGCGCGCGCAGCGAGGAGCAATTGGCGGCGCTCACCG
>CAXTVK010000045.1:17034-18928 GCA_964247655.1 uncultured Sphingomonadaceae bacterium
CTCGTCGCCGCCGAGTTTCGCGCGCGCAGCGAGGAGCAATTGGCGGCGCTCACCGTCGAGCTCGTCCATAGCCGCGCCGGGCTGTTCGACGAACCGCTGCCTGCCGCCGCGATCGAATGGGTGACCGCGCTGACCGCGACGACGCTGCCGGAGGCGCTCTCCTATCCGCGCCTGCATGCCGCGCTCGACGGCGTGCTCGGCGCGATCGAGGCGGCGCCCTCGGCGCGCGGCTGGGCGGGGGCGCTGGTGCGCTACGAGCTGCTGCTGCTGTCCGAACTCGGCTTCGGGCTCGATCTCGCGTCGTGTGCCGCGTCGGGCGACACCGCCGATCTCGCCTGGGTCAGCCCCAAGAGCGGACAAGCGGTGTCGCGAATCGCGGGCGCGCCCTATGCTGATCGGCTGCTGCCGCTGCCCGCCTTCCTGCTCGCGGGCGGCGAGGCGGGATGGGGCGACGTGCGCGACGCGCTGCGGCTGACCGGCTTCTTCCTCGAACGCGACCTGCTCTCGGGCCACCGCGCTGGCGTGCTCGACGCGCGCGAGCGGCTGGTAACCCGCGTCGGGCGGCTTGCGGGGGGCTGACGCGGCTGGCATGGCCGCGCGCGAACGACACCGACACGACATTGGGGACGACCATGCTGATCGCGCTGCTGCCCGGGGACGGGATCGGACCCGAAGTCATCGCGCAGGCGCGTCGCGTGCTCGATGTCGTCTGCGGCGATGCGCTGACCTACGAGGAAGCGGCCGTCGGCGCGGCGGCGTATCGTTCGGACGGTCACCCGCTGCCCCCCGCGACGCTCGATCTGGCGAAGCGGTCGCAAGCGATCCTGTTCGGCGCGGTCGGCGATCCGTCGTGCGACGGGCTCGAGCGGCATCTGCGCCCCGAGCAGGCGATATTGGGTCTGCGCAAGGAACTGGCGCTGTTCGCCAATCTGCGCCCCGCCAAGCTGTTTCCCGAACTTGCCGACGCCTCCGCGCTGCGTCCCGAAGTCGCGCGCGCGATCGACCTCGTCATCGTCCGCGAGACCAATGGCGACGTCTATTTCGGCGAAAAGGGCATGCGCACTACGCCCACCGGACGCCGCCAGGGCTTTGACGTGATGAGCTACGACGAGGACGAGGTTGTTCGGATCGCACGCGTCGGCTTCGAGACCGCGCGCGCCCGAAATGGCAAGCTGTGCTCGGTCGACAAGGCCAATGTGCTCGAAACCTCGCAGCTCTGGCGCGACGTGGTGATCGAAGTGTCGGCCGACTATCCCGACGTCCTGCTCAGCCATATGTATGTCGACAACGCCGCGATGCAGCTGGTGCGCAATCCGGGGCAGTTCGACGTCATCGTCACGGGCAACCTGTTCGGCGATATCCTCTCCGATCAGGCGAGCATGTGCGCGGGATCGATCGGAATGCTGCCCTCTGCGACGCTTGATGCCGCCAACAAGGGGCTGTACGAACCGATCCATGGCTCGGCGCCCGATATTGCTGGCCAAGGCAAGGCCAATCCGCTCGCGACGATCCTGTCCGCGGCGATGATGCTGCGCTATTCGCTGGGGATGGGCACCGAGGCGGATCGGATCGAGGCGGCGGTGGCCGCGGCGCTCGCGGCGGGGCGCCGCACCGCGGATCTGGGTGGCGCGACCTCGACGAGCGCGATGGGCGATGCGGTGCTGGCGGGGCTGTAACTTCACCCTCCTCCCTGAAAGGGAGGGGTCGGGGGTGGGTCGAGGCGCGCGATACGGTTGCTGTTGCGTCTAGCCGATCCGTATCGCCAAGCCTCCACCCACCCCTCAATCCCCTCCCTCAAGGGAGGGGAGGAGCAAGTCCTACTCGCTTGCGAACAACTCCCGCTCGATCGCCGACACCAGCACATCGTCCCCCGGCGCCATGTCGGGGGAGAAGC
>CAXTVK010000046.1:0-18480 GCA_964247655.1 uncultured Sphingomonadaceae bacterium
GGCCGCCTGTCGCAAGCAGGAACGGGATGCCGCGATCGGCGAGCGCGTCGGCGACCGGCCAGCAGGATTCGCCGCGCAGGTGCACGTCGAGGATGGCGAGATCGAAGCCCCCGGCCTCGGCGCGGGCCAGCGCGCCCGCCACATTGTCCTCGGTGCCGGCCACGGTGTGGCCGAGGCTGTCCACGAAATCCTCGAGCATCATCGCGATGAGCGATTCGTCCTCGACGATCAGGATCGATCGACTGTTCATATTGTGCGCCTAGCCGCCGAAACTGTTGCACGACAAGAACTATTTGGTCTCGACACGCGCATGCCGCGCGAGCGCGTCGCGCGCCGCCTCGGCGAGTTGCTGGACCGAGAAAGGCTTGGCGAGAAAGGAGACATTGTCGAGATTGATCGACTTGCGCAGCTGCTCCTCGGCATAGCCCGACATGAACAGGATCGGCAGGCCGGGGAAGCGTTTTCGCGCATGTTCGACCATCGTCGGCCCGTCCATCAGCGGCATCATCACGTCGGAGATCAGCAGGTCGAACTTTTCCGCGCCCCCATCGGCGGCGACCTGCGCGAGAATCTCGAGCGCCTCCTCACCGTTAGAGGCCGTGCGCACCTGATAGCCCTGGCGGACGAGCGCGCGCTCGGCGACCGATCGGACCATGTCCTCGTCCTCGACGACCAGGATCCGGCCGGTGCCCCACAGCTCCTGCGGAGCCTGCTTGGGCGGCGGCGGCGCAACCTCGGCGGCCTCGCCGTGGAAGACGGGGAGATAGACGACGAAGCTGGTGCCGCGCCCGATCTCCGAATCGGCGAAGATGAAGCCGCCCGATTGCTTGACGATGCCGTAGACCGTTGAGAGGCCGAGCCCGGTGCCCTTGCCGACATCCTTGGTCGTGAAGAAGGGTTCGAAGATCTTGGGCAGCACGTCGGCGGGGATGCCGCTGCCCGTGTCGGTGACGCTGATCGCCGTATAGTCGCCCACCGGGAGCACGTCGGCGCCGAGCCGGCGGACCTCCTGCGCGGAGACCGAATAGGTGCGGATGGTGAGCGTGCCGCCGTCGGGCATCGCGTCGCGCGCGTTGACCGCGAGGTTGACGATCACCTGTTCGAGCTGCCCCGGATCGGCGCGCACCGATCCCAGCGCGCGGCCGTGATTGATGACGAGTTGCATCGAATCGCCGAGCAGCCGGCGCAGCAGGTTGGAGACCTCGGAGACGACGTCGGGCAGCTGCAGCACCTGCGGGCGCAGCGTCTGCTGGCGCGAAAAGGCGAGCAGCTGGCGGGTCAAGCCCGCGGCGCGGTTGGCGTTGTGGCGGATCTGCTGGATGTCGTCGTAATCGCTGTCGCCGGGGGTGTGGCGCATCAGGATCAGGTCGCAGTGGCCGAGCACCGCGGTCAGGATATTGTTGAAATCGTGCGCGACGCCGCCCGCGAGCTGGCCGACCGCCTGCATCTTGGTGGCTTGGGCCACCTGGCGCTGGAGCTTGCCCTCCTCGGCCGAGTCCTTGAGGCTCAGGATCACCGTGGCGTCGCCCAAGCCCCGCGCCGAGGCGACGGTGAGCGACACCGGCTCGTCGGCGCGCGCCTGCAGGCGGATCGCGATGTCGCCCGACAGCATCGGGCCGCGATCGAGCGGGCCCGCCGTCGGCCGCGAGGCGGCGAAGCGGCGCACCGCGTCGGATACCGCGGACTTGTCCTCCTTGACGACGATGTCGCTCGGATAGACCGGCTGCTCGTCCGCGCCGACACCCGCCGCGGCGCGGAACGCGTCGTTGAGGAACAGGAAGCGCCCGTCGCGATCGATCAGCGCGAGCCCCAGCGGCAGCATGCCGAGCAGGCCGTAGAGATCGTCGGGCAGCGTGCTTCCCGCGCTCGTATCGGGTCGCGCGGGCTCGTCGAACAGCAGCATCGCGGCGGCGCCCGCCGCCAGTTCGCCGTCGTCGAGCGGGATGTGGAGCAGCCGGAGCGGATCGGCGGCCTCCTCGTCGCGCACGAAGCGCAGCGCGCCGGCATCGTCCTGCGTCAGGCAGGCGGTGAAGTCGCGGCCGGTGATCGCGGCGCTCTGGCCGCCGGTGGCGCGCATCGCGAACACCTGGTTGGAGACGAGCACGCGGCCGCGCTCGTCGATCAACGCCGCCATCAGCCCGGCGCGGCCGAGCCGATCGCCGAAGCCGCCGCCGATCAGCCGCAATGCGTCGGTACGCCCCTCGCCGCGCCCCTCGCCGATCCGCCACAGCAAATGATCCTCGCCGACGCCCGCGCGCGTGACGCCGAGCGAGACCCGCGTCGCACCGAGTTCGGCGGTCGCCTGGCCCTCGCGCCATGCGGTGCGGCCCGCGGCGGCGATCGTCACGCCATGCGGATCGAGCCCGGGCAGCGACGGCGGCGTCGCCGCGGGTCCGAAGCGATCGATATAGGCGGCGTTGGCGGCGACGAGGCGCCCGGCACGATCGGTGACCGCGGCTGGCTCGTCGGTCGCGTCGAGCACGACGCGCAGCAGCGCGCGATCGGGGCGTGGTGCGGCGCGCTGCTCGGTCCGCCCGAACCCGCCGCGTGACACCAGCACCGCGACTGCGGCGATCGCCGCGAAGCCGACGAGGAAGCCGACCGCGAAGCGCCAGTCCCCCGCCGCGCGCGCGAGCATCACCGCGGAGGCGACGCCGAGCCCGGCGACCCCCGCCGAGATCAGCCGATCGGCGGTGACCGCCGCCGACGCGGGAGCGGCCGCGCGCAGCGGCGACGGATCGGATCGGGTGACGAACGAACGCATCGCCCCTCTTCGGCCTGCCTGCCGCCCGCCGTCAATCCGCCCCATTCGGCCTGCGCGCCGGTGCTACCAGACCTGCACGCGATCGGCCGGCGGCAGATACAGCGTCTCGCCGGGCTTCACGCCGAACGCCTTGTACCAGAGGTCCTTGTTGCGGACCTCGTCGGTACGCTGCTCGCCGGGCGAATGCGGGTTGGTGAGCAGCTGCATGCGCAGGATCGGGTCGCGGTACTTGGTGCGCCACACCTGCGCATAGCCCAGGTAGAAGCGCTGGTCGGCGGTGAAGCCACCCAGCGCCGGCGCGGCCCTGCCGCCGAGCGACAGCTCGTAGGCGTCGTGCGCAAGGCTGAGGCCTGCGAGATCGGCCATGTTCTCACCCAAGGTGAGCTGGCCGCTGACATGCACGCCGGGGAGCGGCTCGTACGTGTTGTACTGGTCGACGAGCTTCTTGGTGAGGGCGGTGAAGCGCGTGACGTCCTGCGGCGTCCACCAGTCGGTAAGCGCGCCGTGGCTGTCGTATTTACGGCCCTGATCGTCGAAATGGTGGCTGAGCTCGTGCCCGATCACCACGCCGATGGCGCCATAGTTGACCGCCGGATCGGCCTTGGGATCGAAGAACGGCGGCTGCAGGATCGCCGCCGGGAAGACGATCTCGTTCATCGCGAAATTGGCGTAGGCGTTGATCTCCATCGGGGTCATGCCCCATTCGGTGCGATCGATCGGCTTGCCGAGCTTGTTGAGCCCGCGCTGATATTCGAAGGCGTTGGCGGCGGCGACGTTGCCGATCAGATCACCCGGCTTGATCACCAGCGTCGAATAGTCGCGCCACTTGCTCGGATAGCCGATCTTGGGGGTGAACGCGGCGAGCTTCTCGAGCGCCTTCTGCTTGGTCGCGGCATCCATCCAGGTCAGCTTGGGGATGCGCTGGCCCATCGCGGCGATGATGTTGTGGACGAGCGCGTCGGCGGCCGCCTTCGCCTCGGGCGGGAAATATTTGCCGACATAGACCTGGCCGACCGCCTCGCCCATGCCGTTCGACACCAGCGTGACGCCGCGCTTCCAGCGCGGCTGGTTCTGCGGCGTGCCTGAAAGCTCGGTGCCGTGGAAGGCGAAGCCCGCGTCGACGAAGTCCTTCGACAGATACTTCGCATACTCGTCGATCGTGTGGACGATCAGGTAATCCTGCAGCACCGCCACCGGGGTCGCGGCGAACAGCGTGGCCTCGCCTGCGAACGCGCTCGGCTGCGCGACGAGGAAGTTGGGCAGGCCGTCATAGCCCAGATTCGACAGATAGGTCGCCCACGGGAAGCCAGGCGCCTTGGCGTCGAAATCGGCGCGCGCCCACTTGTTGTAGGTCTTGTCCGCCTCGCGCGATTGCTCGGGCGTCCAGTGGACCTTGGCGATCTCGGTCTCGAACGCCATGATCGCCTGCGCGCGCGGTGCGGCGTTGGCCTCGCCCGCGAGCGTCAGCAGCTTGGCGAGATAGGCGACGTACGCCGTGCGGTTCTTGGCGAGCGCGGGGTCCGCCTTCAGGTAATAGTCGCGGTCGGGGAGACCCAGGCCGTCCTGGGCGAACTGCGCGATATACTGGTCGGGCAGCTTGTCGTCCTGGCCGACGCCGGTGCCGAACGGCGTGGTGACGCCCAGCCGCGCGAGCTTCGCCATTTCGGCGCCGAGCGCGGGCTTGGTGTTCGCCGCCTTGATCTCGGCGAGCCACGGCTTGATCGGGCCGGCGCCCTTCGCGTTGACCGCCGCCTCGTCCATGAAGCTCGCGTAGAACAGGCCGATCTTGCTGTCGGGCTGCTTCTCGGCCTCCTCGAGGATGCCGCGCGTGCGCTCGAGGCTGAGGTCCTGCAGCTTGTGGAACATGCCGTAGCTGGCGCGATCCTGCGGGATCACCGTGTTCTTCTGCCAAGCGCCGTTGGCGTAATCGTAGAAATTGTCGCCGGGCTTGACCGACGCGTCCATGCCCGACGTGTCGAAGCCGAAGCTGCCATAGGTCGGCGCGCCGGCGACGGCGGGGGCGCCGCCGGTCGCGACCGGCTGGAGCAGCGACACGGGAGCGGCGGCCTGCGCCATGCCTCCCAGCATGGTGGAAGCCATGAGCGCGATGAGGGGCAGACGCATAAGATCACCTTTCAGCAACATTTGGTGTATGAGTGGGGCATAGCAGCGCGACCCGCCGACGCAAGCGCACAGCCCGTCGCCGGTTGTGCTGGAGTCTGTTTCAGCAGGACTGATACAGAGCCGGTGCCGATTTAGCGAAGCTGAAAAAAACTCTAGCCCCGGTCGCGCATCAGCCGGCCCTGCTCGCGCTTCCAGTCGCGCTCCTTGATCGTCTCGCGCTTGTCGTGGATCTTCTTGCCCTTGGCGAGCGCGAGCTCGACCTTGGCGCGGCCGCGGCCGTTGAAGTAGATCGACATCGGGATCAGCGTCATCCCCTCGCGATTGACGCCGTGACGCAGCTTCTCGATCTCGCGCAGGTGGAGCAGCAGCTTGCGCGGCCGCTTGGGCTCGTGGTTGAAGCGGTTGCCGAAATTATATTCGGGGATGTTGGCGTTGATCAGGTTGATCTGATCGCCCTTCAACTCGGCATAGCTCTCCGCGATCGATCCCTCGCCGAACCGCAGCGACTTCACTTCGGTGCCGGTGAGCGCGATGCCGGCCTCGAAGAACTGCTCGAGGAAATATTCGTATCGCGCGCGCCGATTCTCGGCGACGATCTTCTTCTTCTCGAACTCCAGGGGACGGGGGCGGGCCATCAGGACAGAACCAACATCATATAATCAGGCATATCGTCTCGTGCTTGTGGGCGTCGGGATGGTCTCGCCGCTGGCCTGCGCGGCGTCGATCCAGCTTTCGATCGCGTCATAGATGTTCTTCAAGGCCTCGTTGGGCGTCGCGCCGTCCGATACGCATCCGGGAAGCTCGGGCGCGTATGATACGAAGCCACCGCCGAGCTTTTCGACCAAGGGCTCGACATACACCCGATAGTTTTGGACATTCATCGTCATTCGCCTGCTAAACCGTCGATCATCTCTAGCAGCAGCATTATATAGACCGCCTTGATCGGCCGATGCGCCGGTATCGTCAGATGCCCCCGAACGCGCTCGTGCGAGAGCGTGTAATGTGAGCCGCGACGCGGCAGCTTGCAAGTGATCCCGAAAGCGCGCGCCACCGATTCGACGTCGCCGGTTTGCCAGTCCGCTCTTGGATTGGCGCGCATCGCGGCGAGCAGTTTGTCGGATCGGGCCATCGCGTCAGCTTGTGGCGCCTGTTAGCCCCGCCGCCGCAAGCGCCGCATCCACCGCCGCGCGGCTCGCCTCGCCTGCCGGCGTCATCGGCAGCCGCAAGTCGGCGGGGAAACCGCCGCGCACCTTGGTCAGCGCATATTTCGCCGGCCCCGGCGAGGCGTCGGTGAACAGCGCGGCGTGGAGCGGGAAGAGCCTGTCCTGCAGCGCCAGCGCGTCGGTCCAGCGACCCTCTAGGCACGCCGCCTGAAAGTCGGCGCACAGCCGCGGCGCGACGTTGGCGGTGACCGAGATGCACCCCGCCCCGCCCGACGCCATGAAGCCGAGCGCCATGTCGTCATTGCCCGAGAGCTGGCAGAAATGCGGACCGCAGGCGAGCCGCTGTGCCGTCACGCGCGCGACATTGCCGCAGGCGTCCTTGATCCCGACGATCGTCGGGATATCGGCGAGCCGCCCCAACGTCTCGGGCAGGATGTCGCTGCCCGTGCGCGACGGCACGTTGTAGACGAGGATCGGCAGGTCGCAGCGCTCGGCGAGAAAGGCGAAGTGCGCGTAGATGCCCTCCTGGTTGGGCCGGTTGTAATAGGGCAGCACGACCAGCGCCGCATCCGCTCCCGCCGCCTGCGCCGAGCGCATGTGGTCGAGCGCCACCGACGTGTCGTTCGATCCGCAGCCCGCGATCACCGCCACACGCCCCGCCGCCTGCTCGACGCACACCGCGACGACGCGGTCGTGCTCGGCGATCGACATCGTCGCCGATTCGCCCGTCGTGCCGCACGGCACCAGACCGGCGGAGCCCTCGGCGATCTGCCAATCGACGAAGCCGCGAAATGCCGCCTCGTCGAACGATCCGTCCCGAAAAGGCGTCACCAGCGCGGGAATCGAACCCGAGAACATGCATCTCTCCTTCACGCGCGCGACGAGCGGGCGCATAGTGCGCTCATGACGGGGGGTCATGGACATTCAGCGCCTGATAAGGAGCGGCTTGGCATAATGTCCAGCATGCTCCATCGCCGGCTGATGCTTCCCATCCCCGCGTTCCTCCTCGCCGCGACCGCCGCCGTCGCGACGCTCAGCCCGCAACAGGTCTCCTGGTATCGTTCGCAGCTCGGGCTTTCGGGTTCGGCCTACGCGTCGCCCTATGCGGCCAGCGCGGGCATCCAGAGCGATCCGACCGCCGAGGGGCTCGTCCAGTGGCGACGCCTCCGCCAGTCGAGCAGCCTCTCGTTCCAGGAATATGCCAATTTCCTCGTCGCGCATCCCGGCTGGCCGGGCGAGGCGGCGATGCGCAAGATGGCGGAGGCGGCGCTGCAGCCCGACGTCACCCTGCCCGACACCGTGATCGCCTTCTTCACGCGCTATCCGCCGCAGTCCGGCAGCGCGCAGCTCCGCTTGGCCGAGGCGCTCTACGCGCGCGGTCGGCCTGCGGAAGCGCAGGCGGCGGCGAAGGCGGCGTGGACCTCGGGCCAGCTCAATAGCATCGACGAGGGTCGGCTGACCGCCACCTTCGGCAGCGCGCTGACGCAGGCCGATCAGGACCAGCGGATGGAGGCCTTGCTGTGGAACCGCGCGTTTGTCGCGGCGCAACGGCAATTGCCGCTAATCAGCCCGGCGCGGCGCGCGATCTATGCGGCGCGGCTCGCCTATCAGCTCAAGTCGCCCGATGCGTCGTCGCAAGGCGCCGCGCTCGGCGTGAGCGCCAATGGCGATCCCGGCTACCGGATCGATCGCACCAACTGGCTGCGCGAGACGGGCCAGGAGTCGGTCGCGCGCTACGAACTCGCGAGGCCGCAACGCCTCGATGCGCCGGCGTTCAACCCGGCGCGCTACATGGAGGTCATCCTCGCGGTCGCGAAATCGGCGGCGGCGGACGGCAATTGGGCGGTCGCCTACGGCATCGCGAGCCAACTCACCGACATTTTCCCGGCGGGCACCAGCGTGCGCACGCAGCCCTTCCCGCCGCGCGACCAGTTCACCAGCCTGTCGTGGCTCGCGGGCACCGCCGCGCTCAACCATCTCGGGCGGCCGACGGACGCGATCGCGATGTTCCGCGCCTATGCCGACGCCTCGCAGAGCCCGACCTCGCGCGCGAAGGGATATTATTGGGCGGGGCGTGCGTCGCTCGCCTCGCGCGATACGGCGGGCGCTCAGGATTATTTCGCCAACGCCGCCGCCTTCCCCGACCATTTCTACGGCCAACTCGCGCTCGAACGGCTGGGCAAGCCCGTCCCCGCGCCGATCGAGCCCGATTACGCGCTGATCACGCAGGCCGACCGCGACGCGTTCGACGCGCGCGACGTGGTGCGCGCCGCGCGCATATTGGGACAGCTCGGCGACTGGACCGACCAGACGCAATTCCTGCGCACGATCGGCAACTCGGCGAGCCTCTCCGATGCGGACCATCTGCTCGCCGCCCAACTCGCCAAGGAGCTCCAGCGCCCCGATCTCGGCGTCATGGCCGAGCGTGCCGCCAAGCCCGAATCGGCGAGCGACTATGTCCGCTCGGGCTTCCCCGTGCTGCCGGTGCCCGCCGATATCGCCAACAGTTTCTCGTTCATCCACGGCATCATGCGGCAGGAGAGCCAGTTCGACCGGCAGGCGGTCTCGGGGTCGGGCGCCCGCGGCATGATGCAGCTCATGCCCGGCACCGCGCGCGAGCAAGCCGACAAGCTCGGCCTCGCCTACGACTATACGCGGCTGACCAGCGATCCCGGCTACAACATGCAGCTCGGCACCGGCTATTTCGGGCGGATCATGGATATGTTCGGCGGCAATTACGTGCTCGCCATCGCCGCCTACAATGCCGGCCCCGGCAACGTTCGCAAATGGATCGCGCAATATGGCGATCCGCGCTCGGGCGGCGTCGATCCGATCGACTGGATCGAGCAGATCCCCTTCTCCGAGACGCGCGGCTATGTGCAGAATGTGCTCGAGAACGTCGTCGTCTACGACACGATCAACCCCGCGCGCTCCGGCCAGGTCGCGACCAATCGCCTCTCTTTCTATCTTGGCAAGCGCACCCCGGGCTGATCCGTGGACGATCGCCCGAGCTACATCACGCCCGCCGGCTACGGCGCGATGCGCGCCGAATATCGGCGGCTGTTCGAGATCGAGCGCCCCGCGCTGGTCGAGACGATCAGCTGGGCGGCGGGCAATGGCGACCGCTCGGAGAATGGCGACTACATCTACGGCCGCAAGCGGCTGCGCGAGATCGACCGTACGCTAGACCGGCTGTCGAAGAAGCTCGCCAAGATCCAGGTCGTCGATCCCGCGAAGCAGCCCGACCGCGCCCGCGCCTTCTTCGGCGCGACCGTCACCATCGCCGACGACGACGACGCCGAGCGCGTCGTCACGCTGGTCGGCGAGGACGAGGCGGATGCGAGCGCGGGGCGGATCAGCTGGCATTCGCCACTCGCAATGGCGTTGCGCGGTGCGACGATAGGCGACGTGCGCAGGGTGACGCTGCCGAGTGGCGAGAAGGCATATGAAGTAGTGGGGATCGACTATCCCGACGCCTGACACCCTTCTCCCGCCTTTGCGGGAGAAGGAGGGGCCCCGTCGCAGACGGGGAGGATAAGGGTCTTCTTCTGGTCGGCGTCCAAGAAGAAGACCCTCACCCAACCCTCTCCCGTGAAGGACGGGAGAGGGCTCGTTAACCATCCCGCGCTACTCCCACCGCATGCGCCTGCAAGCGATCACCGAACGCTATCTCTGGATCGTCGGCAATTTGCTGGTGATCGGGTTGTTCGCGATCGACCTCAGCCAGCTCCACGGCCTGCGCGTCGGCGACAACGTGATGTGGGGCCGCGATTTCCTCAACCTGTGGAGCGGCGGCAGGCTTGCGATCGAGGGGCATCTCGACGCGCTCTACGATCTCGGCCGCTACGCCGCGTTCCAGCGCGCCAGCTTCGGTCCGCTCGCATTCCACCTCTATTCCTATCCGCCGACCTCGCTGCTGATCGACGTGCCGTTCGGCGCGCTGCCCTATCCGATCGCCTATGTCGCCTGGACGATCGGCGGCGGCGCGTTGTTCTGGTGGGCGGCGCGCCCGCACCTGCGCGAGGCCGGGCTGCCGACCTGGCTGGCGCTGCTTACGCCCGCCGCGACGATCAACCTGTGGGCGGGGCATTTCGGCTTCGTGATGGGCGCGCTGTGGCTGCTCGCCTTCCGCGACTTCGACGATCGGCCGAAGCGCGGCGGCGCGATCGTCGCGCTGATGGCGGTCAAGCCGCATATCGCGTTGTTGATCCCGCTGCTGCTGCTGCGCCGGCGCCGGTGGAGTGCGATCCTCGCTGCAGCGGCGGGTGTCGCGACGATCGTCGTTGCGAGCCTGCTCGCCTTCGGGCCGGCGCTGTGGGCGACGTACGCGCATGCGACCAGCGCGCTCGAGGTCTCGACGATGGCGATGACCGACCAGTTCTTCCAGACGATGATGCCGACCACCACGGTCGCGCTGCGTCAGCGCGCGCTCACCGCGCCGCTCGCGGTCGCGGGCCAGTCGATCACCGCGCTGGTGGCGATCATGCTGCTGTGGCGCGCGGCGGGTCGCGACGTACCGATCGCGCGGCTATGCTTTCCGGCTGCGACCGCGACCTTCCTCGTGCTGCCCTATGCGTTCGACTACGACATGACCGTCGCCTGCCTCGGGCTGATGCTGACGCTGCACGGGCGCTGGGAAACGATCGCGGCGTGGGAGCGGGTGGCGCTCGGCGCGGGCTTCTTGGTGCCACAGCTGTGCATCCTGTTTGGGATGATGGGGGTGCCGCTGACGCCGGTGCTGCTGCTGGCGGCGCTGGTGGCGCAGTTGCGCGCGGAGGGAATGATCTCCCCTCCCTGAAAGGGAGGGGTCGGGGGTGGGTCGAGGGGCGCGATACGGCATCGGCTAGCCGGTCGGCGACCGTATCGTCCGGCCTCCACCCACCCCTAACCCCTCCCTTTCAGGGAGAGGAAGAGGCTCAGTCCGTCAGTTCCAGCCCAAGCGCGTCCCTCGCCAGCAGCACAACCTCGGCGTCCGCCATGGGCGGCTTCATCGACACGCCTTTCTCGAGCATGTCCGCGATATGGGTCAGCGCGGCGATCCGCGCGTATTTCTTGTGCGTGCCGTCGATCACCTTCCACGGCGCCCAGCGCGTGTCGGTCTTTTCGAACATCTCTTCGATCGCGGCGACGTAATCGGCGCGCCGGTCGCGATTGCGGAAATCGTCGGGCGTGATCTTCCAGCGCTTCCACGGATGCTCCAGCCGCGCGCGGAAACGCTTGTCCTGCTCCTCCTGCGTGACGTGGAGGAACAGCTTCACGATCGTGGTGCCGCTGTCCTTCTGCTGCGCCTCGAACTCGTTGATCTCGTCGTAGCCGCGGCGCCATTCCTTCTCGGTGGCGAGCGTCTCGACGCGCTCGACGAGCACGCGGCCGTACCAGCTGCGATCGAAGACGTGGATGTGGCCGTCGGCAGGAAGCTTCGCCCAAAAGCGCCAGAGGAAGTGACGCGCCTTTTCGGGCGGGGTCGGCGCCTTGATCGGCCAGACCTCGAAGTGGCGCGCGTCCCAGCCTGCGGTCAACCGCTGGATGACGCCGCCCTTGCCGCCCGCGTCCCATCCCTCGAGCATCACGATCGCGCGCTTGCCGTGGACGATGTGCGCGACCTGGATCTGCGTCAGCCGCTTCTGCACTGCCGCCAGCCGATCGGCATAGTCGCCGTCGAGCTTGGGCCCGCTTTCGTGATCGGACAGCAGGATCGCCATGCCGCCCGAGCTAGGCGAGCGCCCGCCCCCTTGCGAGAGCGGGTAGCGAGGGGTGCGTCCCACCGCGGCACAGATGCGCGACGGCGGGCGATCAGGCCTTGGGGCCGTCGACGACGCGGATGCCGAGTTCGCGCAACTGCTTTGGCGTCGCGGGCGCGGGCGCGTTCATAAGCAGGTCCTCGGCCTTCTGCGTCATCGGGAAGACGATGACCTCGCGGATGTTGGGCTCGTCCGCCAGCAGCATCACGATCCGATCGATCCCCGGTGCCGAGCCGCCGTGCGGCGGCGCGCCGAACTTGAACGCGCCGATCATGCCCGGGAAGTTGGTGTCGACCTCTTCCTGCGAGTAGCCGGCGATCTCGAACGCCTTGTACATGATCTCGGGCTTGTGGTTCCGGATCGCGCCCGACGACAGCTCGATGCCGTTGCAGACGATGTCGTACTGGTAGGCGAGGATGTCGAGCGGGTCCTTGGTCTCCAGCGCCTCGAGCTCGCCTTGCGGCATCGAGAAGGGGTTGTGCGAGAAATCGACCTTCTTCTCGTCCTCACGCCATTCGAACATCGGGAAATCGACGATCCAGCAGAACTCGAAGCGCTTGGCGTCGATCAGTCCGAGCTGGTCGGCGACGCGGGTGCGCGCGAGACCGGCGAGGCGCGCGGCCTGATCCGCCTTGCCGGCCGCGAAGAACACGCCGTCGTCGGGCCCGAGCCCCAGCGCCTCGGCGATCACGGCCATGCCGGCCTCGCCGTGGTTCTTGGCGATCGGGCCGCCGAACTCGCCGCCCTTGCGCGTCGCATAGCCGAGGCCCGCGAAGCCCTCGGACTGCGCCCACGAGTTCATGTCGTCGAAGAACTTGCGGCTCTTCTCGGCGGTGCCGGGCGCCGGGATCGCGCGCACGACGTCGCCGCCCTCGACGATCGATGCGAAGCGGCCGAAGCCCGAGCCGACGAAATGCTCGGACACGTCGGTGATGAGGATCGGGTTGCGCAGGTCGGGCTTGTCGTTGCCGTACTTCAGCATCGACTCCCTGTAGGGAATGCGGCGGAACGGCAGCGGCGAGACGGTGCGGCCCTTGCCGTCGAAGTCGGCATACTCCTCGAAGATGCCGTGCAGCACCGGTTCGATCGCCGCGAACACGTCGTCCTGCGTCACAAAACTCATCTCGAAATCGAGCTGGTAGAATTCGCCGGGCGAGCGATCGGCGCGCGCATCCTCGTCGCGGAAGCAGGGCGCGATCTGGAAATAGCGATCGAAGCCTGCGACCATCAGCAGCTGCTTGAACATCTGCGGCGCCTGCGGGAGCGCGTAGAATTTGCCGGGGTGGACGCGGCTCGGCACGAGATAGTCGCGCGCGCCCTCGGGGCTCGAGGCGGTGAGGATCGGGGTCTGGAACTCGGTGAAGCCCTGGCCGATCATCCGCTGGCGGATCGAGGCGATCACGTTGGAACGCAGCACGATGTTCTTGTGGATGCGCTCGCGGCGCAGATCGAGATAGCGGTATTTGAGCCGGATATCTTCCGGATATTCGGCCTCGCCCGCGACCGGCATCGGCAGTTCGGCGGCGGCGGACTGGACCGTCACCGCCTGCGCGCGCACCTCGATATCGCCGGTGGCGAGATTGGGGTTCTTGGCATCGGGGCCGCGCGCCTCGACCAGGCCGTCGATCGTGACGACGCTCTCGGCGCGTACCGTCTCGAGCAGCTTGAGCGCCTCGCTGTCGGCATCGGCGACGATCTGGACCAGGCCATAATGGTCGCGCAGGTCGACGAACAGCACGCCGCCATGGTCGCGCCGCCGGTGGACCCAGCCCGACAGGCGGACGGTCTGCCCAACGTCGCTGGCGCGCAGCGCAGCACAGGTATGGGTGCGATAGGCGTGCATCGTTCGTTCCATCCCAAACGCCGTCATTCCCGCGCAGGCGGGAATCCATAGACGCAGCCGTCGCGATGACCGCCAACGCCGCGTCTATGGATCCCCGCGTCCGCGGGGATGACGGGGAAAAACTCGTGCGCGCCGGTTCGCCACACAAGCCCTCTTTGTCAAGGCGCAGAGGTCTGTTTATGGAGGAGACATGGTCATACACCCGCTTATCACCGACAGCCGCAGCCTCGCCGATCTCTGCGCCCGGCTCGCCCAAAGCCCCTATGTCGCGGTCGACACCGAATTCATGCGCGAGAACACCTATTGGCCGGTGCTCTGCCTGATCCAGATCGCCGACGACAAGGAGGCGGCGGCGATCGATCCGATGGCGCCCGGCATCGACATGACGCCGCTGCTCGACCTGATGGTGAACAACCATGACGTCCTGAAGATCTTCCACGCGGGGGGCCAGGATCTCGAGATCGTCCACAACCTCACGGGCAAGACGCCCTATCCGCTGTTCGACACGCAGATCGCGGCGATGGCGCTGGGGATGGGCGAGCAGGTCGGCTATCAGAGCCTCGTCGAGAGCTGGATGGGGGTCAAGCTCGACAAGGGCGCGCGCTTCACCGACTGGGCCCGCCGCCCGCTCGACAAGCGCCAGATCGACTATGCGATCGGCGACGTCACCTATCTCGTCCAGATCTTCCCCAAGCTGCTCGACAAGCTCAAGCGCACCGGCCGCGGCGACTGGCTCGACCAGGAGATGGAGCGGCTCGGCGATCCGACGAGCTACGTCAACGAGCCCGAGGAGGCCTGGCAGCGCGTGAAGGTGCCGAGCCGCAAGCCCGACGTGCTGGGGCGCCTCAAGGCGCTGGCGGCATGGCGCGAGCGCGAGGCGCAGGGCAAGGACCTGCCGCGCGGCCGGATCATGAAGGACGAGACGCTCGCCGACGTCGCCAGCCATCCGCCGCGCGCGCAGGCCGATCTCGCCAAGGTGCGCGGGCTGTCGCAGAGCTGGGCGGGCAACGACATCGGCGCGCGGCTGATGGCGGCGCTCGAGGCCTCGGCGCCGATGACCGACGAGGAACTGCCCGCGCGCGAGGATCGCAAGCCGGGGCTCGGCAAGGACGGCGCGCTGGTCGCCGACCTGCTTAAGCTGCTGCTCAAGATCCGCTCGAAGGAGACCGACGTCGCCCCCAAGCTGATCGCGCGCACCGACGAACTAGAACTGCTCGCGGCGGGGCGGCGCGAGGGGCTGTCGATCCTCGAAGGCTGGCGCTACGAGCAGTTCGGCCGCGATGCGCTCGATCTGGTCGAGGGGCGCACCGGCTTCGCGGTGCAGGGCGGCAAGCTCAAGATGACGCGGATCGAGACGGTGGAGGCGTAAGAGCAAAACCACAACCGTTCGTCCTGAGTAGGGACTGAGCGAAGTCGAAGGCCCGTATCGAAGGATGCGTGCCACCAAGCAAGCATCCTTCGATACGCCATTTCGACAGGCTCAATGGCTACTCAGGACGAACGGTTGTGGGTGACGCTACCCCCCGATCATCGCCGCCTTGCGCCCGAACGCCGCCGCCAGCGTCTTGTGGCGGCGTTCCACCGCCTCGCCGTACAGCGCCGCATCGCCATCCGCGAGGCGCAGCGTCAGCTTGTCGCGCAGCAGCAGCTCGCTGTTCTTCAGCGGCGCCGCGACGCCGCCCGACAGCCGCTGCCCGAGCCGCATCGCGAGGCCCCAGCGCAGCGCGGTCTGGCGGTCCTCGGGCGAGGCGAGCGTCATCGCGATCGGCGCCTCGCCGTCCGCGCCGAAGCTGGTGAACAGGGCTTGGGCCATCATCGCCCGCCCGCGCGCGTCGATCCCCACCCAATTGCCGTGCAGCGCGGTCTCTAGCCCGCGTTCGGCGCGGAATTCGGGGTGCGCGCGCCAGCCGATGTCGGCGAGCAGGCAGGTCGCATGACGCAGTCGTGCGTCGGCGGCGCTCTCCTGCTCGAACAGGGGCGCGATCCAGCGGTCGAGCAGGTCGCCATGTTCGGGGAAGCGGCCGACGCGGCGCCCCTCCTCGCGCGTCGCGCAGATCAGCGGGTCCATGTCGCGCACGTCGCCTGGCAGATTGCGGTGGAGCACGCCCTCGCGCAGCCCGTAGGCGGAGACGACGAGGCTTTCGGACCCGAGTTCCCGCGCCACGATCGCGAGCAGTTGCGCCGCGTCGGTGAGCGAATTGGCGCGCGACGACGACAGCCCCGGCACCTCTTTCAGCCGCGCACGGTCGAGATGTGCGAGCGTGCGGATCACGCGCTGCGCGGTATCGGGCGACATCGCATAGCCGTGGATGATCGGCAGCGGATAGTCGGTCAGGTGCATCACCAGCCGCGCCAACGCGCGCCACGATCCACCGACGAGATAGAAGGGAAGCCCGCGCCCCCGCCCCGCCCAGCCCGTCTCGCGCAACCGCGGCTCGACGAACTGGCGCAGGGCTCTGGGGCCCCGCGCGCGTATCTCCGCGACGCGCAGCACGCCAAGCGGGAAGGAGGCGCGCTCGTGCACCGCGCCGTCGCGCACCCGCGCCAGCTCGAGGCTGCCGCCGCCCAGATCGCCGACGATCCCGTCCGCGCCGGGGAAGGCGGCGAGCACGCCCTCGCCCGCCATCTCGGCCTCCTCCTCGCCCGACAGCACGGTGACGGGGAGTCCGATCTCGGCGGCGCGCGCGAGGAAATCGGCGCCGTTGGTGGCATCTCTGACGGCGGCCGTGGCGACGGTATGAAGGCTCGCCACGCCGATCTTCTCGGCGACCAGCTGGAACCGGTCGAGCGCCACGAACGCACGCTCGACGGCGGTCGGATCGAGCGCGCCGGTCGCCGCCATGCCCTTGCCGAGCCCCGCCATCACCTTCTCGTTGAACAGGATCGACGGAATGCGGCGGGGCCCGTCATAGACGACGAGGCGGATCGAGTTGGAGCCGATGTCGATGATGCCGACGCGCCCATCGGCCTGATCGACCGCCTTGGCAGTCGGCGTGCGGAAGAGGAAGCCGGGCTTCATAGGCGGACGGCGGTAGCGGCTATCCCCGTCGTCGCAAAGGGGCGTTTGCGGCGGGACGTATCGGACGACCGCTCAAAGCCCTCTCCCGTCCTTCACGGGAGAGGGTTGAGTGAGGGTCTTCTTCTTGTTGCCTTTCGCGAACGAAGAAGACGACCCTCACCCTCCCGCCGCTCGGCGGCGGGGCCCTCCCTCTCCGGCGAAGGCGGGAGAGGGTGCTTACGAACCTCCGCGCCGCAGCTTGAGCCTCGGCACGCCATCGGACTTCTTGAGCGCCGCCCCGCGCCCCGACAGCGACGGGTTCGTCATGAAATAGCGATGCAGGTTGAACGGCTTGCCGTCCGCCTTGACGATGCGATCGTAACCGCCGTCGGGCTTGAGCGTCCAGCTCTGCTCGGTGTCGATCAGGTTGGCGACCATCACCTGACCGAGAATCTGCTCGTGAACGGTCGGGTTCTCGATCGGCAGCATATATTCGACGCGGCGGTCGAGGTTGCGCGGCATCCAGTCGGCCGAGGAGATGTAAACCTTGGCCTTCGGGTTGGGCATCGCCTCGCCACTGCCGAAGCAGAAGATGCGGCTGTGCTCGAGGAAGCGGCCGACCACCGATTTGACGCGGATATTCTCGCTCAGGCCCGGCACGCCCGGCCGCAGGCAGCAGATGCCGCGGATGATCAGATCGACCTGCACGCCCGCCGCCGAGGCGCGGTACAGCTTCTCGATGATCGCGGGATCGACCAGCGAGTTCATCTTGGCCCAGATGCTGCCGGGGCGCCCGGCGCGGACATGGTCGATCTCCATGTCGATCAGTTCGGCAAGCCGCTCGCGCAGGCCATGCGGCGAGATCGTCACCATCTCGAGATCGTGCGGCTCGACATAGCCGGTGATGTAGTTGAACACCTGCCCCGCATCGCGCGCGACGCGAGGATCGGCCGTAAAGAAGCTGATATCGGTATAGATTCGCGCGGTGATCGGGTGATAATTGCCCGTCCCGAAATGGCAGTAGGTGCGGATCGCGCCATTCTCGCGGCGCACCACCATGCTGATCTTGGCGTGCGTCTTCCAGTCGATGAAGCCGTAGACGACCTGCACGCCCGCGCGCTCCAATTGCGCGGCCCACATGATGTTCTGCTCTTCGTCGAAGCGGGCTTTCAGCTCGACGACCGCGGTCACCGACTTGCCCGCCTCGGCCGCGTCGATCAGCGCGCGTATGATCGCGGACTGCTTACCCGCGCGGTACAGCGTCTGCTTGATCGCGACGACGTCGGGGTCCTGCGCGGCCTGCTTGAGGAAGGCGATCACCACCTCGAACGACTCGTAAGGGTGGTGGACAACGATGTCCTTGTCTCGGATCGCTGCGAAGCAATCGCCGCCATGCTCGCGGATTCGCTCGGGAAAGCGTGGCGCGAAGGCGGGGAATTTGAGATCGGGGCGGTTCTCGTCGACCAGCTGTTCGAGGTCCGCAATGCCGAGGAAGCCCGACGCTTCGGAGACCAGCGCAGCGTCCTGCCCGATCGCCTCGCGCACCAGCTCCTCGAGCGGCTCGGGCATACCCGCCTCGATCCGCAGCCGGATCACCTTGCCGCGTCGGCGGCGCTTGATCGCGGTGTGATAGTAGCGGACGAGGTCCTCCGCCTCCTCCTCGATCTCGATGTCGCTGTCGCGGATCACGCGGAAGGCGCCGTCGCCGAGCACCGCGTAGCCGGGGAAGAGCAGCCCGGTGAAGCGGCGGATGATCGTCTCGATCGCGACGTAGCGCACGATGTCGCCGGGCAGCCGGACGAAGCGCGACAGCGTCGTCGGCACCATCAGCAGCTCGCGAATCGGCT
>CAXTVK010000047.1:0-18183 GCA_964247655.1 uncultured Sphingomonadaceae bacterium
CGGTGCAGAAGCGGTTCGCCGCCGGCGATCGAAACGGCGGGCGCGCCGCATTCGTCGATCGCGTCCATGCACTGGTCGTAGCTCAGCCGCTGGTTGAGGATCGCATCGGGATAGTCGATCTTGCCGCAGCCGGGGCAGGCGAGATTGCAGCGCAGCAGCGGCTCGAGCATCAGCACCATCGGGTATTTGCCACCCTTGATGTGCTGCTTGACCGCATAGGTGCCGAGCCGCGCTAGAACGGCGAGGGGAAGGCTCATATTCTTATCCTAAGGCTACGCGGGCACGCGGCCGCAGGCGCGCGAGCGCCGGTGGCAGGCGGAATTGCACATTTTCCTCGAGTCCGTCGAGGGGCGAGACGGTAGCCGGAACGATCCGCCGGATCGCGGCGATCACGCTCTGCACGAGCTCCTCGGGCGCCGAGGCGCCGGCGGTGAGCCCGACGGTGTCGACGCCGTCCAGCCAGGCGGGATCGAATTCGGATCCGTCGGCGACCAGATAGGCAGGCTTGCCCATCTCCTCGCCGATTTCGCGCAGCCGGTTGGAATTGGAGCTGTTGGGCGATCCCACCACGATCAGCATGTCGGCCTGTTCGCACAGCGCGCGCACCGCGGACTGGCGGTTCTGCGTGGCGTAGCAGATGTCCGACGTATCGGGGCCGGTGACGTCCGAGAAGCGCGCCTTGAGCGCTGCGATGATCGCGCGCGTGTCGTCGACCGACAGCGTCGTCTGCGTGATGTAGGCGATCGGCCGGTCGAGCGGCAGTGCCAGCGTCGCCACCTCGGCCGGCGAGCCGACGAGATGCACCTCGCCATCGATCTGGCCGAGCGTGCCCTCGACTTCGGGGTGGCCGGCATGGCCGATCAGCACCAGCGTTCGCCCGGTCGCGACATAGCGGCGGCCCTGCGCATGCACCTTGCTGACCAGCGGGCAGGTCGCGTCGATCACCGGCAGGCCCTTGGCCTCGGCGTCCAACTGCACCGCGCGGCTGACGCCGTGCGCGGAGAAGATCGTGACGGCGCCCGCAGGCACCTCGCTCAGTTCCTCGACGAACACCGCGCCTTTCGCCTTGAGCGTATCCACGACGTGGCGGTTGTGGACGATCTCGTGACGGACGTAGACGGGCTCGCCGGTCCGGTCGAGCGCCTGGTCGACGATGTCGATCGCACGGATCACGCCCGCGCAGAAACCGCGCGGTTGAGCTAGCAATACCTTGACCATCAATGTCTCCCGAGGGTCGCGCGCCCCACATAGTCGCTCCGCTGCGCATGCGAAAGGGAGCCGCAACCCTTCGCCCGACAGCGGTGTTCAGCAGAGGTTATTGCGCCACACCCCATGGCACATGCCTGACCAAAGGATGACGACGTTGACATTTCGGACCCGCAGCCTGGCCTTCGCCCTGCTTCTCGCCACGCCCGTCGCCGTCCAGGCGCAGGCGAGCGATCCCGCCGCGACGCGGATCGGTGCGTATGACGATGCGGTGATCGCGGTCATGAAGGCCGGGCTGGGCACGAGCGGCCGCGCGGCGCGCTTCGCGCCGCTGGTAAAGAACTATTACGACACGGCTGGCATCGCCGCGCTAGTCGTCGGCCCGGCATGGAGCAGCGCCTCGGCGAGCGACAAGGTGGCGGCGATCGAGGCGCTGACCCGCCACTCGGCGGTGTCGCTCGCGCGCAACTTCAAGAGCTATTCGGGCGAGCGCTTCACGGTCTCGCCGCAGGTGATCGCGCGCGGGCCTGAGAAGGTCGTCAAGGTGACGATCGGCTCGGACCAGCTCTTCTACCGGATGCGGCAGGCGGGCGGATCATGGAAGATCGTCGACGTGATCTCGGGCGGGGTGAGCAACGTCGCGCTGCAACGCGCGGATCTGACGACCACGGTGCAGGCGGGTGGCGTGCCCGCGATGGTGAAGAAGCTGGCGCAGTTGGATGCGGTGAAGTGAGCGCATTCCCCTCCCTGAAAGGGAGGGGTTAGGGTTGGGTGTAGGCTGGTCGATACGGACATCTCGATCGCGACAGCAACCGTATCGCCAGGCCAAGACCCACCCCCGACCCCTCCCTTTCAGGGAGGGGAGAGTTTGCCTCGACGCTGCGGCCCGAGCAGCGCCGGCTCGAAGATCAGCGCACACACCAGCGTCCAGGCGAGCGAGATCATCAGGATCTTGCCCATGCTCGCGGTGCCGGGATGCCGCGAGAGCCAGAGCGAGCCGAACGCCGATCCCGTCGCCAGCGCCGAGAAGAACACCGCACGGGCGAGCGGCGATTGCAGCAGGTCGGTCGCGCCGCCGCGCCACGCCATCACGAAATAGATATGGAACGCGACGCCGACGCCGAAGAGCAGCGGAAAGGCGATGATGTTGGCGAAGTTGATCGGCTGCCCGATCAGCACGCACGTCCCCAGCGTCAGGAAACCCGAGAGGACCACCGGGGCGAGCGTGAACGCCACCTCGCGCAGGTTGCGCAGCACGGCGAGCAGCAGCAGGCTGACCGCGATCAGCGCGAGCACGCCCGCCTCGACGAACGCCGTCGCGACGGTGCGCGCGGCGCCCTGCGTCGAGACCGCGGTGCCCGTCGCCTGCGGCGCGACTTTTGTGACGGCGGTCACGAAGCGCGCGAGCGCGGCATCGCTGCGATCGGTGCCCGCGGCGGTGAGCTGGATCTTCGCGGCGCCGCTGGGCGCGATCCAGTCCTGTTTGACGTCGGCCGGCAGCGTCTCGACCGTCACGGGCTGCGCGGCGAGCGCGGCGCGCATCTGGTCGAGCATGACGGTCAGGGGCGGGACGAGCAGAGCGGTGGCTTTCGCCCGGCCGACTGCAGGGCCGCCCGCGAGACGTTCGAACGCCGCGGCAAGGCGGCGCGCATCCGCGCTCGCCGGATCGGTGCCCGTCGCGGCGGCGCGCAGGTCTTGCGCGGTCGCGCGCAACGCCGCGATCGTCTCCGCATCGCTCGGCGGCGGCGCGGGCGCGAACGGGTTGAGCGTGAAATCGAGCAGCGCCTGCGCGTTGGCGACGAGCGCGAGCTTGGGGGTCTGATCGTCGGGGACGAGGCTCGCCGCGGTGATCGCCTGTCCTACCTCGGGCAGTTTGGCGAGCCGCGCGGCGAGCGCCTGCGCGGCGGGTAAGGTCGGCGCCAATATGTCGATCGTGTTGGGATCGCGCGCCGGATCGCGCATCAGGTCGGCGAGCGTCGCCATCGCCTCGCCCTTGGGGTTGCGCAGGTGGAGCGGGTTGAAGTCGAAGCGGACCAGCGCGAGGCTGGCGATCCCCAGCACCATCGCGACGCCGAACGCGGCGAGCACCAAGCCGCGCCGTCGCACCAGGAAGGCGTCGGCGGGCGCAAGCCTCGGATTGCCGAGCTCGGCCTGCGGACGGCCGGGCCGCACCAGCATCAACAGCGCGGGCAGCAGCGTCACCGACAGCGCGAGCGCGACGATCATGCCCAGCCCCGCGATCACGCCGAGTTGCGCGATGCCGACATAGTCGGTCGGCAGGAAGGCGAGGAAGCCCAGGCACACCGCGCCCGCCGCTAGCAGCAACGGCGCGCCGAGCGCGGCGGCGGCGGCGGCCATCGCGTCCGCGGGCGCCGCATGGGTCAGCCGCTCGGCCTGGAAGCGCACGCCGATCTGGATGCCGAAATCGACGCCGAGCCCGACGAACAGCGGAATGAACGCGACCGAGATCAGGTTATACTGCCCCACCGCCGCCAGCCCGATCGCCGCCGTCACGACCAGCCCCGCGATCGTCGTCGCGAGGATGGCGGCGACGATCCGCCACGATCGCACCGCCAGCCGCAGAGTCGCGAGCATCGCGAGCAGCATCGTCCCGCCGACCAGCCAGGCATGATCGGCGAGGCTGGCGAATTCCTCGTCGGAGAGCGGCACCGATCCGGTGATCCGCACCGTCACGCCGTGCGCGGGGTCTAGCCCGAGCGCGGCGGCATCGGCGCGCACCGCGTCGGTCGCGGGCACGCCGGGCATCAGCGCGCCGAAATCGAGCATCGGGATCGCCAGCACCAGCCGCCGCTTGGGCGCCGCCAACGCGCCCGTGCCGCCGCCGAACAGCGCCTGCCACGAGAAGAAGGCCGGCTTGCCCGCCGCCTGCGCATCGAGCGCGTCGACAAGCGCCTTCATCGGCCGGTCGATCCGCGCGAGCGTCGCATCGCCGCGCGAAACCCCCTGCAGCATCGTGCCGAGCGCACCCGCGATCCCGCGCAGCGACGGATCGGAGGCGAGCGGCCCCAGAAAGGGCTGCGCGTCGATCATCTGTTTGGTCGCACCCGCGACGTCCGCCTCGCTACCGAACAACAATCCTTCGCGCGCAAAATAGTCGCCGCCGTCGGGGCGGGTGACGCGGCGGAAATGCCTTCTGTCGGCGCCCATCTTCGCGGCGAGGCCGGCAGCGGCATGCTCGGCGAGTTCGGGCGTCGCGCCGTCGACGACGACGAGCACGGTGTCGCCGTTCTGCGGGAAGGCGGCGTCCATCTTCCGCTCGGCGAGGCGCCAGGGCACGTCGGGCGAGATCAAGGCAGTCGCGTCGGTGGTCATCGCGAAATGGCTGCCCGCGAACAGCAGCGCGGCGATCGTAAGCCCCGCCGCGACGACGACGACCGCCCACGGCCGGCGACAGGCGAGCGCGACCAGCCGGGCGAGCGGATGCGGCATCGTCGGGTTCAGAGGAAGCTGGTGCGCAGCGTGAGCGCGATGCGCTGCGGTTCGGCGCCGTGCGCGAACACCGCCGCGTCCCATTTGGGCGGCGCCATGTGCGTCGGCGCGTCGTTGGAGAAGCCGACGGGCTCCTTGGGGATGCCGAACAGCCCGCGATCGATCTTGCCGTTGCCGTTGCGGTCGTGGAAAACCTGCGAGGCATAGCGACCGGGCGGCACGCCGGGGACGATGACGATCGTGGTGCCGAGCTTTGCGGGCGCTTCCGCCGAATAGGTGCAGTTGCCCGTCAGGAACAGCGACTGCGAGCAGATGTCGACATGGATGCGGCCCTGCGTGGTGGTGACGTTGCCGACCGCGACCTCGATCGGCGCGCCGGGCGGCGCCGCGGTGGCCGCGAGCAACGGGGTCAGCAGGGCGAGCGACGCGAGGCGGGGCGGCATGTCCCCGTCCCACCACAGATCGGCATCGCTGTCGAGGTCAGGCGGCCGACGCCGGCCCGATCGCGACGGCGCGTGCCGTTATCGCAGGGGCATGATTAGACGAAGGTCTAAAGGACGACCGAACATGGCCGTGGCTAGATGGCCTCATATATGGCTCATCGCGATCTCGGCGAGCGCTTTGCGGGCGCTGATCCGGGCCTTGGCAGAGGCCGTCTCGTCGCCTTCGGATACGGCGAGCCACCATTTGGAGACGTCGGGAAATCCCAGTGTCCCGGCGATGCCGGCGAGCCGGTGCGCGCCGGCATATCGCGGCGTGTCGGTGCTGCCGAGTGCCTCATCGAGCTGATGGCGAAAGCCGGCGAGCAACGCGCCGATCTCCGCTGCCCCGAAAAGGGCCGCCAGCTTCGCGATCGGCGCAGGGGTGTCGGGCGGGCGCCACGGTTCGATCGCGGACCGCAGCGTGTCGGCGTCGAAAGGGCTTACGATCCGTCCGTCGATCCCCGATGCGCGCAGTCGGGCGGCCGGCACCAGGCGTCGCGCCGCGGCGATGACGAGGATCGGCGTCGCGGCGCTGATCCCTCCGCCCGCCCGGATCGCGGCGGCGGTGCCGAACCCGTCGGTCGCAGGGCGGCGGATATCGATCAGGATCAGCGCATGACGATGGCCGCGGGCCGCCTCGAGCGCCGGCGCGCCGATATCCGCACGAGCGGTCCGCCAGCCTGTCGCCGCCGATATGACATCCGCGATGCCGTGGTTCGCGGGATCGTCGTCGACGATGAGAAGATCGGGGGTAGCCGTCATGTCGCTCCAAGATATCGAACAGGCGGGTTGCCCTATATTGTTCAACCATGCCCGTCATTGGCAGCCAACAAGGAATGAGCGTTTGTATATGATCTAGGTTTCTGCGCACTCCCTATAGCGGAACAAGGCAAATCGACGAATGCGAAGAGCGACGCTTCGTCTAAGAGGGGAAATATTTTGTCTAGTTCGAGACTCTTGCTGGCGGACGACCATCCGCTGATCCGCGAAGGTTTCGCGCTCGCCGCGCGCGTTGCGATGCCGGATATCGAGATCGACAGCGTCGGATCGATCGCGGAGGCGGAGACGGCGATCACGCGCCATGGATCGTATCGCCTCGTGCTGCTCGATCTCGTATTGCCCGACGCACAGGGATTTTCGGGCTTCCTCAAACTGCAGCAGATGCTGGGATCGGTGCCGATCGTGATCGTGTCGGCGCGCCAAAAGCCCGATCTGGTCGAGGCCGCGCGTCTGCTCGGCGCGGCGGGTTACCTGTCGAAGGGGCTGCCGCTCGACGAGACGTTGTCCGCATTACGCGTCGTGATGGCCGGCGGCACGGTGTTTCCCGTCGCGTTGCCCAGCGACGATGTGGCCGTCGGCAAGATGCGCAGCCGGCTCGCCGCCTTGTCTAGCGCGCAGCTCCGCGTGCTGGTCGCGCTCGCCGGCGGGCGTCTCAACAAGCAGATCGCCGGCGAACTCGGCGTTACCGAGGCGACGATCAAAGCGCATCTCACCGCAATCTTCCGCAAGCTCGGCGTCAACAACCGGACGCAGGCGATCCTCGCCATGCAGCCGCTCATGGGCGAAGTCGCGGCCGATTCCGCATGATGGCGGGGCTGCTCCCTGGGCCGGGATCGCTTCCCCGCAAACCGTCGCGCGCCCTCTTCCTTATCGCGGCGGCGATCGGCCCGTTGATCCTGATCGCGCTGACCTTCTGGGTCGATGCCCGGTTTCGCGACGTCGACGTGGTGCGCTCGGTGGTCCGCGCGTCATCCGAGCAACGGGCGATCACGGCCGATCTCGTGCTTGCGCTGACGCAGGCGGAATCGGCGCAGCGCGCCTATGTCGTCACGGGCGGGCCGGGATTCCTCGCGCGATACCGTACGGCGATCGAGTCTACCGCGTCGGACCTGTCCCAATTGAGCAGCAAGAGGTTCGACACCGTCCGGAACGCCCCGTGCTCGGTGCGGCTCCGACAAATGGTCGTTGCCAAGGCGCGCGAGATGGCAGCCGTCAACGCGCTGCGACAGCACGAGGGAGTCGCCGCAGCTTCGGCGCGCATCGCCTCGGGGCGGGGCGTCGAATTGATGGAAGCCGTCCGATCCGCGGCGGTCGATCTCGTCGGGGCACAGCAGATCCAGCTTCATGCCCGGCAGCGCTTCCTCGACGACCGTTTCGCCGACTTTCTGGATTTCATGTGGGGGCTGACGCTGCTCGCGGCGGCGTTGCTGTTCGCGGGCTCCGTAATGCTATGGCAGGCGCGGCTGCGACGCTATCGCATCGAACGCGACGCCTATGAGACCGCCACGCTTTTGCAGGAGGCATTTTCCGGAAACGCCGACGCCACGCTTCTGCTCGACGCGCATGGCGTGATCCAAGCGGCGAACGCGGCGGCGATGCGGTTGTTCGGTTACAATCGCGACGAGTTCACCGGGCTCGATCTGCTCGATCTGCTGAACAACGTGGGCGACGGTGACTTCCAGACACGCGTCGGTCTGGTCGGTGGCCAACTGGCGAAACCCTATTGGCTGGACCGGGTGATGCGCCACCGCGACGGACACGACGTTGCCGTGGACATCGCGCTCGGCCCGATGCAATTGCCGGATGCGACATATGTCATCGCGACGATCCGCGACATCGGCGAGCGCAAGACGATCGAGCGCCTGAAGGACGAGTTTCTCGCCACCGTCAGCCACGAACTGCGCACGCCGCTGACATCGGTGATCGGCGCGCTGGGTCTATTGCGCGGCGGCGCGAGCGGCGCCTATCCAGACGGCGCGCAGCGTCTCATCGAAATCGCCGAAAACAATTCGCGTCGGCTGATACGGCTGATCAACGATCTGCTCGATATCGACAAGATCGGATCCGCCCAGATGCGGTTCGAGCGCGCGCCGTTCGATCTGGCCGGCACCGCCCGCGCCGCGATCGAAGCCGCGCGTGGTCTGGCGGAAGATCGCGCCATTCGGATCGAACTCGTCGCCGGCCCGCGCCCGCTGATCGTCGACGGCGATCACGACCGGCTGATGCAGGTGCTCGCCAATCTGCTCTCCAACGCAATCCGCGTCTCCCCCGATCGCGGGCTGGTGCGCGTGTCGCTCATGCATCAGCGCGGGCAGGTGGTGGCCACGGTCGACGACGAGGGCCCCGGCGTCTCCTCCGATTTCAGTGCGCGTATCTTCGAGCGGTTCGCGCAGGCGTCCGACACGACGCCCGGCGGCAGCGGCTTGGGGCTCGCCATCTCGCGCGAGATCATCGTCGCGCACGAGGGCCGGATCTGGTTCGGCCGGGCGCCGAACGGCGGCGCGCGCTTCTGCTTCTCGCTGCCGCCGGTGCGCGAACTGCAGCCGCTCCGCGGCAGCAGGCCGTGCATCCTGATCGGCGAGGCGGACGATGCCGCATCGGGTTCGCTACGCGACATCCTCGAAGCCGACGACTGCGGGGTCGAATGCGTCGCGACGGGCAGGGAGGCACTGGAAGCCGCGCGCTCGGGCAAATATGATGCCATCGTGCTCGATGCCGATCTTCGCGATGCCGACGGCCTCGATACGGCGCGTGTGCTGCAGGGTTGCCACGATACGCGCAAGCTGCCGGTGATCATCGTGGCGCCGAAGGAAAGGTCATTGCCCTCCGATATGGGTGCCGACGCGAGCGAGATGATCGACTGGATCGTCAAGCCGGTCGATCCCGCCCGGCTGATCGAGGCGGTGCGCCGCGCGATCACGCGGTCGGCGGCGATCCGGCCAACCCTGCTGCATATCGATGGCGATCCTGACATGCTCGAGATCGCCGCGGGCGTGCTCGCCGGCCATGGTCGCATCCTCCACGCCACCAGCGTGGCGTCGGCGCGCGCCGTGCTCGCGGCGCAATCGCCCGACATCGTCATCCTCGATCTCAATCTTCCCGACGGATCGGGGAGCGACCTGATTCCCGATCTGCGTCAGCCCGATGGCAGTGCGATACCGACGGTGATCTATTCGGCGGGCGACGTGCCGCCGGAGCTGGAGGATCAGGTCGATGCGGTCCTGATCAAATCTCGGCGCTCGCTCAGCAGCTTGGCACGCGCTATTCACCGCATTCTTGCCACAGTCGACGACGACATGACCCCCGCATGACCCGACCCCTCGATATCCTTTGCGTCGACGACGATCCCGACATCCGCACGATCGCGGTGATGGCGCTCGGCCTCGATCCGGCGATGACGATCCGCGCCGTAGCGTCCGGCGCGGAGGCGGTCGCGCTGCTGCGCGGTGACACGTGGCGGCCCGACGGCATCCTGCTCGATGTGATGATGCCGACGATGGACGGGCCGGATACGCTCGCCGCGATCCGCGCGCTGGGCGGCTATGCCGACATGCCGATCATCTTCATGACGGCGCGCGCGCGCAAGGCCGATCTCGACGGCTATAACGCGCTCGGTGCCAACGGCGTGATCGTCAAGCCGTTCGATCCGATGCATCTTGCGGAAGACGTCCGCGCGCTGATCGACGGCAACCGCCGCTAGATCTCATCCCCGCGTACTCGCTCGTGGTGCCGGATCACCTCGTTGATGATGAAGCGCAGGAATTTCTCCGAGAAATCGGGATCGAGATGCGCCGCTTCGGCCAGGCCCCGCAGCCGCGCGATCTGTTCTTCCTCGCGCCCCGGATCGGCGGGCGGCAGCTTCGCCTCGGCCTTGTAGCGGCCGACCGACTGCGTTACCTTGAAGCGCTCGGCGAGCAGGAACACCAGGGCGGCGTCGATATTGTCGATGCTCTCGCGGTAGCGTTGCAGCGTCTCGTCGGCCATCGTGCTGGCACCTCCTGCGGGGATGAACCGCCCTCTTCGCGGGCGGAGGCGCGGCATGCAAGCCTTGCGTTCGTGGCGTCCAGTCGTCAGAGGATCGCGCTATGACCGCCACCGTGCATCCCTTCCGCACTGCCGTCCCCGGCGAGCCCGCGCCGTCGCTCGATCCGCTGTTCGCGCTGGTCGCCGCCGACATGAACCAGGTCAACGCGGTAATCCTCGAGCGCATGCAGAGCGAGGTGCCGCTGATCCCCGAGCTCGCCGGCCACCTGATCGCGGGCGGCGGCAAGCGGATGCGGCCGATGCTCACGCTCGCCTGCGCGCGGCTGCTCGGCTACGGCGGCACGCGCCACCACAAGCTCGCCGCGATCGTCGAGTTCATCCACACCTCGACATTGCTCCACGACGACGTCGTCGACGGATCGGGGATGCGCCGCGGCAAGCGCACCGCCAACATCATCTGGGGCAACCCTGCCAGCGTGCTGGTGGGAGATTTCCTGTTCTCGCGCTCGTTCGAGCTGATGGTCGAGGACGGATCCTTGCGCGTGCTGCGCATCCTCTCGGGCGCGTCCGCGATCATCGCCGAGGGCGAGGTCAACCAGCTCACCGCGCAGCGCCGGATCGAGACCGACGAGGACCGCTACCTCGCGATCATCGGCGCCAAGACCGCCGCGCTGTTCGCCGCCGCCTGCCGCATCGCCGCGGTCGTCGCCGAGCGCGACGAGGCGGACGAGCAGGCGCTCGACGCCTATGGCCGCAACCTCGGCATCGCCTTCCAGCTCGTCGACGACGCGATCGACTATGCCTCGGACGGCGCGACGATGGGCAAGGACACCGGCGACGACTTCCGCGACGGCAAGGTGACGCTCCCCGTCATCCTCGCCTACGCGCGCGGCGATGCCGACCAGCGCCGCTTCTGGAAGGACGCCATCGAAGGGCGTCGCGTCTCGGACGCGGACCTGACGCATGCGATCGGGCTGCTCGAAGGCTGCGGCGCGGTGACCGACACGCTCGCGCGGGCGCGGCATTACGGCCAGCGTGCGGTGGCGGCACTGGGTCGCTTCCCGGATGGGCGCGCCAAGAGCGCGCTGATCGAAGCGGCGGAGTTCGCGGTGTCGCGGGCGTATTGAGCATGCCGTTCCCCGGCGAAGGCCGGGGTCCAGGGTTTCGAGCGCCGCGCTTGCAGCTCTGGGCCCCGGCTTTCGCCGGGGAACGGTCGGCACTCCGATGGACAGCTCACCTGCGCCCAGCTTAAGTCCTGCGCGTGAGCGACCTCCCCATCCACACCGTCCTCCCCGATCTCCTCGCGGCGTTGCGTGACGGATCGGCGGCGGTGTTGGTGGCGCCGCCCGGCGCTGGCAAGACGACCGCCGTCGCGCCCGCCTTGCTCGACGAGCCTTGGTGCACCGGTGAGATCCTGCTGCTCTCGCCGCGGCGTCTGGCGGCGCGTGCGGCGGCGGAGCGGATGGCGGCGGTGGCGGGGGAGGCGGTCGGCCGAACCTTCGGCTATGCGACGCGGCTCGATACAAAGCGATCGGCGGCGACGCGCGTCACCGTGATCACCGAGGGCATCTTCCGCAACCGCATCCAGGCCGATCCCGAGCTCGCGGGCATTTCCGCGGTGCTGTTCGACGAGGTCCACGAGCGCAGCCTCGACAGCGACTTCGGACTCGCGCTCGCGCTCGATGCACAGGCCGCGCTGCGCCCCGATCTGCGATTGGTGGCGATGTCGGCGACGCTCGACGGCGAGCGCTTCGCCGCGCTGATGGGCGAGGGCACGCCGCTGATCGAGAGCGCCGGGCGGGGCTATCCGATCGAACTCAGGCATCTCGGCCGCGACATGGGCGGGCGGATCGAGGATGCGGTCGCCGCCGCATGCCGGCTCGCGCTCGCCGAACAGGCGGAGGGCGGCGTGCTCGCCTTCCTGCCCGGTGTCGCCGAGATCGAGCGCACCGCCGAACGACTCGTTCGTCTGCCGCCCGACGTCGATCTGCACCGCCTCCACGGCAGTCTCGATCCCGTCGAGCAGCGCGCCGCGATCGCAGCGGCGCCTGCGGGACGCCGCAAGCTGGTGCTCGCCACCGCGATCGCAGAGACCAGCCTGACGCTCGACGGCGTGCGCATCGTCGTCGACTCGGGTCTGGCGCGACGCGCGCGCTATGACCGTGCCGCAGGGGTGACGCGGCTCTCGACCGAACGCGTCAGCCAGGCGGCGGCGACGCAGCGCGCGGGGCGGGCGGGGCGGCAGGCGCCGGGCGTCGTCTACCGCCTATGGGAGGCGGCGGCGACCGCCGGCCTGCCGCGCTTCGATCCGCCCGAGATTCTCGAGGCCGATCTGTCCGCGCTGCTGCTCGATTGCGCGCTGTGGGGGGTGACCGATCCGGCCACGCTGCGCTGGCTCGATCCGCCGCCCGCCGCCGCGGTCGCCGAGGCGCGGACGCGGCTCGCGGCGCTAGGCGCGATCGACGGCGACGGTCGCCCGACGCCGCACGGCCAGGCGATCGCCGCGCTCCCCTTGCCGCCGCGGCTCGGGCACATGCTGGTCGCGGCGCCCGACAAGCGGGTGGCGGCGGAGGTCGCGGTGCTGCTGTCCGAGCGTGGGCTGGGCGGCGATTCGAGCGATCTGGCGCAGCGGTTGCAGCGGTGGCGGGGCGAGCGCGGGCGGCGCGCGGAGGCGGCGCGAGGCCTGGCGAGGCGGTGGGCGCAACTTGCTCCCCTCCCTGGATGGGAGGGGCTGGGGGTGGGTCCTGGCACGCGATACGGCGACTCCGACGCGCTACCCGACCGTATCACCAAGCCAGGACCCACCCCCGACCCCTCCCTTCCAGGGAGGGGAGAGGATATCGTCGCGCTCTGCCTCGCGCTCGCCTATCCCGATCGCATCGCGCGCCGTCGCGTCGCGTCGGGCGGCACCTGGGCGAGCGTCGGCGGGCGCGGCTACAAACTCGATCCCGCCTCGCCCTTGGCGCGCGAGGAATGGCTCGCGGTCGCCGAGACGCAGGGGATCGCCGCGGGCGCGCGCATCCTCGCCGCCGCCGCGATCGACCGCGCGACGATCGAGGCGCTCTACGGCGACCGCATCGTCGAGGCGCGTACCGTTCGCTTCGATCCCGCGACGGGCGGCGTCGTCGCGACGCGCGAGCGGCGGCTGGGCGCGTTGCGGCTCGGCGGCGGGCCCGACGACAGGCCCGATCCCGCTGCCGTTGCGGCAGCGCTCGTGGAGGGGGTGCGCAGCATCGGTGTCGCGGCGCTGTCCTGGCCGGAGGGCAGCGCGCGCCTGCGCGAGCGTTCCGCCTTCGCGCGCCGCTTCGATCCCGCGCTGCCCGATCTCTCCGACGATGCGCTGCTCGCGGCGCTGGGCGACTGGCTGGCGCCGCTGGTCGAGGGCCGCCGCCGGCTCGATGCGATCCCCGGCGCCGATCTGGCGGGCGCGCTCGACACGCTGCTCGGGTGGGACGGGCGCCGCACGGTCGATCGGCTCGCGCCCGATCGGCTGGCGACGCCCGCGGGCAGTTCGCATCCGATCGACTATGTCGCCGAGGCCGGACCGACCGTCGAGCTGCGCCCGCAGGCGCTGTTCGGTCTCGCGGTGCACCCTTCGGTGGGCGACGGGCGCGTGCCGCTGGTGCTGTCGCTGACGTCGCCCGCGGGCCGACCGATCCAGACGACGCGCGACCTGCCGGGGTTTTGGGCGGGAAGCTGGGCGGCGGTCGCCAAGGAGATGCGCGGTCGCTATCCGCGCCATCCCTGGCCCGACGACCCCGCCGCCGCCGATCCGACGCTGCGCACCAAGAAGGCGGGTCAGCGCCCTTGACGCGGAACGCCGCGCTGCGGCATCGCGTCGGCAACGGTTTTGCCGAGGAACACGAGATGGCCGCGCGACTCTATCAGCGGATCAAGAGCACGATGCAGTCGGGCCGCGCCAAGGTCGGCGAGTGGACGCTCGAATATGAGCCCGCGCACGCCAAGACCCCCGATCCGCTGACTGGCTGGGCGGGGTCCGGCGATACGCGCGAACAGTTGCGGCTGACCTTCCCGAGCCTCGAGGCCGCGCAGGCCTATTGCGAGCAGAACGGTCTCGCCTTCACGGTGGTGCCGCTCAACGAGCGCTCGCTCAAGCTGCAGACCTATGCCGAGAATTTCGCGGTCGGCCCGATCGTTCCGGCGGGGGATTGAACGCGCTCTTGTGCTCCTGCGTAGGCAGGAGCCCAGGCGAAGAGCCGCAACGCCTGCAGCCCTGGACTCCCGCTTTCGCGGGCGCACGGTGGCGTCTACGCCCCCGCCACGACCCCCGCGCCGAGCAACAGCAGCAGCTTGACGTCCGCCACCACACCCGCCGCGCGGCGCGCCGCGACGAACGCCGCCACTTCGGCGAGCGGCACGCGGTGGACGGTGATGTCCTCGTCGTCGACGCCGCCGCCCTCCGAAACCTTTCCCAGACCGCTCGCGCGCACCAGCGTGAAGGTTTCGCTCACCATGCCGGGCGACGAGGCGAACTCGCCGAGCGCCTCGATCCGCGCGGGCCGATAGCCGGTCTCCTCCTCGAGCTCGCGCGCGGCGGCGGCCTCGATGCTCTCGTCGGCGGTCTCGTCGCCGACCAACCCGGCAGGAAGCTCGAGGCAGGCGCGCCCCAGCGGCACGCGATATTGCTCGACGAGGATGACGTGGCCGTCGTCAACCGCGAGGATTACCGCGGCGCGCACGCCGCCGGTGCGGCCGACATATTCCCATTTGCCGCGAGTCTTGGCGACGATGAACTTGCCGGTCCAGCGGACTTCTTCGGGCAGCGCCCGATCGGGGTCGCTCACAGCAGGATCAGCCGGTCGGGCAGCTCGTTGGTGTCGTCGGACGAGCGCGGGAAATGCTCGGCGAGCACCTGGCCGATGCGCTCGACCGCCGCGACCATGCCGTCGCCCGCGCGGTCCTTGCGCACCGCTTCGATCAGCACCGCCATCGCCTCGCCCCAGGTCTCGGGCGCGACACGGTCGTTGATAGAGGCGTCGGCGACGATCTCGGCACGCCGCTCGGCGAGCGACAGATAGAGCAGCACGCCGGTCTTGGCGCGCGTGCGGTTCTCGGCGGAGAGGTGGAAGAGCAGGATCGCGCGACGCCGCACCCGACGTGCCCGCGTCGCGCCGGGCGTCAGCGCCAGCCGGATCGCGCGGATGCCGAACAGATAGCGCGCGACAAGGAAGGTCGCGGCGAGCCCGAACAGCAGGATCGCAAGCAGCTCGCCCGCGGTCCACGCCGACCAGCCGCCGACCGCGCGATCGAGCGCGTAGACGAACATCGCGGGCGCGGCGGCGACCAGCGCCAGCGCGAAGAACATCGCGAGCACCGCCCAGTGCAGCACGACGTCGTTGTACGAATCCGAGTCGCGCGAGACGATGGTGACGATCTCGCCGTCGCTCAGTGCCTCGGCGCGCGTCACCGCCTCGTCGACGCGGAACCGATCCTGCTCGGTCAGCATGTCACCATCCCCCCGACGCACCGCCGCCGCCGAACGAGCCGCCGCCGCCGCCGGTGAAGCCACCACCGCCCCAGCCACCGCCACCGCCGTCGCTTCCGCCGCCACCGCCGAAGCCGCTGCCGCCCGACGATCCGCCGCCCCAGCCGCCACTGCCCAATCCCCACAGGAAGATCGGCCACGAACTCCCGCCATAGGCCGTGCCGTGGCCGCGCCTGCGGATCAGGCTGCCGACGAACACCCAGCCGATCACGATCACCCAGAAGATCAGCGCGATCGGCACGCCGCCGCTCTGTTCGCGCTTGTGCTTCGCGTCATAGGCCGCGATCGCCGCGTTTTCCTTCGCCCGCGCTTGGTCGTCGGGGAGTGAGAGCTGGTCGATGATCGCCTGCGCGCCCGCGTCGATGCCGCCGGCCATGTCGCCGGCCTTGAAGGCGGGTGTGATCTTCGCATTGATGATGACACTCGAATAGGCGTCGGTCAGTACGCCTTCGACCCCCTGGCCGGTCTCGATGCCGACCTTGTGCTCGGCGGGCGCGATCAGCAGGATCGTGCCGTTGTCGGCGCCCTTGAGGCCCACGCCCCAAGCGCGCCCGAGCTTGTAGCCGTAATCCTGGATGTCGTCGCCGCCGAGACTCGGCACGGTCGCGACGACGAGCTGGCGCCCGGTCGCCTTCTGGAACGCCGTGAGCTTGGCCTCCAGCGCCGCCTTGCGATCGGTGGGCAGCACGTTGGCGGCATCGACGACGAGCCCGGTGAACGCGGGGAAGCTCTGTGCGAAGGCGGGTGTCGCGAACAGTGCCAGCAAGACGACCGCAAGAACGCTCCACCACCTCGTCATCCCAGCGAAGGCTGGGATCTCGTGTGGCGGGCGCGGCGCCTGCTTCGCTGAGATCCCAGCCTTCGCTGGGATGACGGTGAGAGTTATAGTGGCGGTCACGTCGCGCTCAGAAGCTCACCTTGGGCGCGTTCTCGGCATTGGGGGCGGTCGCGGCGAACGGCGTGATCGGCTTGGCGCCGTAGATCACCTTGGCGGTGATCATGTCGGGGAAGGTGCGGATCATCGTGTTATATTGCTGGACCGCAGCGTTGTAGTCGCTGCGCGAGACCGCGATGCGGTTTTCGGTGCCTTCCAGCTGCGACTGCAGAGCGAGGAAATTCTGGTTGGCCTGGAGCTGCGGATAGGCCTCCTGCACCGCGAGCAGCCGCCCCAGCGACTGGCCGAGCTGATTCTGCGCGTCCTGGAACTGCTTCATCTTGGCGGCGTCCTTGAGGTCGTCGCCCGAGATAGTGATCGAGGTCGCCTTGGCGCGTGCGTTGACGACGCCTTCGAGCGTCGACTGCTCGTGCGTGGCATAGCCCTTCACCGTCGCGACCAGATTGGGGATCAGGTCCGATCGCCGCTGGTACTGGTTCTGCACGTCCGCCCACTTGGCCTTGGTGTTCTCTTCCGACGCAGGGATCGAATTGACGCCGCAGGCCGACAGCGAGATCGCGGCGAGCGGAGCGAGGAGCGTGAGGCGGCGGAAGGTCATCGATTGCTCCATGAGGCGTTTCGCTGACGTAATACACTTAGGGAAAGCGGGCGGCAACGGGGTTGCGGCGACCGAAACATGCGTTAACCTCGCCGATCGAGGATCCGGATCGAGAGGAAGCGGGCATGCTCAAGGAGTTCAAGGCGTTCGTGATGCGCGGCAACGTGCTCGATCTCGCGGTCGCGGTGATCATCGGCGCGGCGTTCGGCAAGATCGTCACCTCGCTGACCGACGACATCCTGATGCCGATCATCGGCAAGATCTTCGGTGGGCTCGATTTCTCGGGCTATTTCCTCATCCTGTCGAAGGACAAGGTGCCCGCCACTCTCGTCGGATCGACCGACTATGCCGCGCTCAAGAAGGCGGGCGTGCCGCTGCTCGGTTACGGCGAGTTCGTCACGCAGGCAGTCAATTTCCTGATCGTCGCGTTCATCATCTTCCTGATCCTGCGCGGCGTCAGCAAGGCGATGGAGATCACCGCCAAGCAGCAGGCGGCGAGCGAAGCCGCGCCCGCGCCGGATTCCGCGGAGGTGATCCTGCTGCGCGAGATCCGGGATTCGCTGCGTACGCGAGGCTGACGTTCGCGACTCCGGTTGCGGCTTCGGCCGCTGCGGCCTATATCGGCATTGCCGTCCTTCGGGTCGGCTATGGTGATAAATGATATCGGGTAAGGCGCAGCGGACCCGGGGGCAGTACCCGGCGACTCCACCACAAGCCTATGGTGACATGGGCTTCTGACGGGGTCGAACTAGGATCGACGTGTGTACGAGCGCGATGTTTTTGCCCGGCCTGATTGAGCCGTAAAACCGATCAAAACCACAAGTGCTAACGATAACGAGGCACTCGCGATTGCCGCGTAATCAAGGCCTAACGGCTTAGATTACAAGGCTTGAACGCGGTTCGGGCCGAACCGGGCAACAGAATCGGACACCGGCGGTACGGGGGGCACCGAGCAACAGAAGCTCCCCACTTTTCCTGACAGTCGCTTCGTTCGACGCTTTCGATTGCGTCCCCGGGCGCTTGCGGTCCATCATCCGCCGTTCGCGAGAAGAAAGAACATATCGATGCGTCTGGTCGTCCTATCGTCCTGCCTGCTGGCCCTCGCGCTCGCCGGATGCGGCCCGCGCAGCGCGGCCGACAAGGTCGGCGGCTATTTCGACAACAAGGCCGATGCGATGGACCGGCTTGCCGACCAGCAGCCGACCGCGCAGGCGAAGCAAATCTACCACAACCGCGCCAACGCGCTGCGCGAAGAGGGCAGGGACCGCGAAAAGGGCCTGCG
>CAXTVK010000048.1:0-17946 GCA_964247655.1 uncultured Sphingomonadaceae bacterium
TCTCGTCGCCGTGAAGCTGCACGCCGGTCAGCCGCGCACCGGAAATGGCGTGCGCGAGCAGCGCATCGTCGGGATCGACGAACACGCCGATGCGGCCGACGCCGTCGGGCGTTGCGAGCGTGCCCGCCTGTTCGGGTACGACGTCTCGCGGGCTTTTCGGAAAGAACACGAACCCGACATGGCTCGCCCCGCCTGCGACCGCAGCGGCGACGGTGGCGGGGCTGGACAGCCCGCAGATCTTGGCGGTGGTCGGCATGATCGGCGCGATATAGGGCGTGGCGGGGTGCGAGCCTAGCTATTGATCGGCGCCGAGCCCTCTCCCGTTCTTACGGGAGAGGGTTGGGTGAGGGTCTCCTTCTCCGTTCGGCGGTCGCGACGATCGTTTCGCAGACACCATCGAAGGACTCGATGACGTCGCGGTTCCAGAATCGAAGCACCTCATAGCCGGCGGATTCGAGGGCGGCGGTGCGTGGTGCGTCGCGCTCAACGCTATGGTGTCCGCCGTCGAGTTCGACGATCAGCCGTACTTCGGCGCACAGAAAATCGACGATGTAGCGACCGATGGTCACTTGCCGTCTGAACTTGAGCCCGGAAAGCTGACGATTGCGCAACGCCCACCACAGCCTTTGCTCGACATCCGTCATGTTGCGCCGAAGCTCGGCGGCATATGGGCTGATCTGGCGGCGGACCGGAGCCATGGGCGTCAGTCTAGCAGAAGAAGACCCTCACCCAACCCTCTCCCGCAAAGGCGGGAGAGGAATTGAGAAGAAGACGCCTACAGCGTCGCCTCGATCGCCCGTGCCGCGACGTCGGGGTCTTCCGCTTTCGTGATCGGGCGGCCGATCACCAGCACCGAGGCGCCGCGGTCGAGGGCCTGGCGCGGCGTCACCACGCGCTTCTGGTCGCCGACATGGCCGTCGGCGGGGCGGACGCCGGGGACGACGAAGAAGCCGTGCGGCCAGATTTTTCGCGCCGCCGCCACCTCGGCACCGGAGCAGACCACGCCGTCTAGCCCCGCTTCGCGCGCCAGCCCCGTCAGCCGCTCGACCTGGCCGGAGACGTCGCCGCCGACGCCGATCGAGGCCAGGTCGTCGCCGTCGAGCGAGGTCAGCATTGTCACCGCGACCACCTTGGTGCCCGGCGAGGCCGCCGCCTTGGCGTCCTCCATCATCGCGCGCCCGCCGGCTGCGTGCACCGTGACGATCGCGGGTTCGAGCCCGGCGAGCGCCTGCATCGCGCTGCCGACGGTGTTGGGGATGTCGTGCAGCTTGAGGTCGAGGAAGATCGGCAGGCCGAGCGCCGCCATCTCGCGCACGCCGGGGCGGCCGTTGGCGGCGAAGAATTCGAGACCGAGCTTGATCCCGCCGACATGGTGCCGGACTTTCAGCGCGATCGCCTTGGCGCGTTCGATGTCGGGGGTGTCGAGCGCGACGAAGATCGGCGAGCGGAACATCATGACTGGGCCGGGGGCTCGAGCGTCGTCGCGGGCGCGGGCGCGAAGATCGGCGTCGACGGCTCGTTCAGGCCGCGGATGTCGGCGAGCGCGCGCTCCTGGCTGTCGAGCCGTCGCCGCAGCCGCCAGCGCGCCGCGCGGTGCCAGCCGTGCGTCGGCAGGAAGCCGAGCAGGAAAGCGCCGAACACCAGCACCGGCAGCTTGGCGTCGAGCCGCAACCCGCCCCACAGCATCACCGTCACCGACGTCCAGTTGTTCATCGCGAACACGACGGCGATGATCGCGAGCACCACCCAGAAGAGAGTTTTGAGGAACTGCATGGCACCAAGCTTTAGGGGGATGCGGCGACAGATGCCAGTGTTCGTAACGGGGGCGGTGCGGGGGGGGGGGGCAGCGTCCCCACCCGTCATTCCCGCGAAGGCGGGAATCCATAAGCGCGGCGCTTGACCGTTTGACGCCTCGTCTATGGATCCCGGACCAAGTCCGGGATGACGAAGGAGAAGACTATCCGATCTCCCGCTCCAGCGCCTCGAACAGTTCGGGCACATGCGTCAGCCGCGCGCGCTCCTCCGCCAGGATCGCGCGAAAGATGTCACGCTTGAGCCCCGCCACCGCGCCCGCCTGCAAATTGCTCCCTGCGGGCAAGGTCGAGGCGACGATGTCGATCAGGCGGTCGGCGCCGTGGAGGCGGCCCCAGAGATAGTCGTTCTCGCGGTAGGCGCGGCTGAAGAAGGCCCCGAAGCTGTTGAACTGGATGCCCTTGAGGCTGGCCTCCGCGCCGCCCTGGCGGATCGCGCGCGCATCCTCGGGCGCGATGCGATCGACCTTGACCGGATCGAACTCGTCGATGCCCTCGCCCTGCAGCAGCGGGAGCATCGCGATGTCGTAGAAGGGGAAGCCGAGATAGGCGAGCAGCATCCGCCGCCGCTCGGCCTTGGGCAGCGCGGTGAAGGCGATGGCGAGCCGCGCATCGGCCTGCGCGTCGAGCGCGGCGAGATCGCGCATCGTCGCGACCGCATCGAGCGCGGTCTCGATCCGGTCGGGGGCGACGCGCGCGGCGGCGCAGGTGGTGCCGTCGTAGAAATCGTCCGCCTGCCGCGCGAGATAGGGGGTCAGCGCCTCGAACAGCCCGTCGCGCATCGTCTGCGCGGCCTCGCGCGGCACTTCGCCGGCCTGCTCCATCTCCTCGATCCGGCGGCCGAGGAAGCGTAAGCGGCGGATGCGGAAGCGCAGATCGTGGCGGCGGAAGAACAGGACCGCGGCGTCCGACGCGCCCGAGGTGCTGAGCGCGCGCGGCTCGCGCAGCCCCTGCGCATCGATGAATGCCGAGATCGCCTGTCGGTACGCATCGAGCGGCGGGCGCTTGGCGGGCCCCGCGATCGAGCGCAGCAAAATCGCCAGTTCCTCGGCGATCGTCGCGAGCTTGAGATGGCCGTAGGAGGCGAAGGCATAGCCCGCGCCCTTGTTGGCGCGCTCGTGCGCCTTGGCGCGCCAGCCGAGCAGGCGCGCGGCGGTGGGCTTGGCGAGGAAGAAGGTCGAGCCGAGCGCGTCGGTGATCGCCGCCTCCACCTCGGGGCGGATCGCGCCCGTGATCGCGCGCATGCGGCGGATGCGGGCGGATCGCGCCTCGATCGATTCGAGATTGTCGCGGATCGGCTGCTCGCGCGGAATGTCGGACATCGCGCCGAAGATCGTCTGGAAGAAGCCAGGCACGCCGCCGCCCTTGCCGCCCAGATGCACGCTCTTCTTGCCGGGATGCGGATCGATGTAGACGAAGCGGCGATCGATCTCGCGCCGCGCTGGCCGGTTGCGCAGCGCGTCGACCGCAGGGCGGAACGGTGCGTTGGCGAGCACCGATCCGTCGATCAGCGCGGCGGTCTCGGCATGGCCCGCCGCCCATTGGCGCGGGAGGGCGCGCGCGAGGAAGGCGTTGCGCGTGGGCCAATCACGTTTGCGTTCGGCGAGGACGGCGTCGAGCTCGCGGACGGTGAAGGGCGGGAAGGCGCCCGGGAAGCTCGCCGTCGCGCGGGCCGCAAAAGCCAGCTCGGCGGTGTCGGCAAGCACGCGCTCGCCCTTGCCGCGATCGGTGAAGGCGAGCGTGAGCCGATGCTCGGTCTCGACCACCTCGCTAGGCGAATTGAGCCGCAGCCGCTCGGGATGCCCGGCGAAATCGGTGACCGTCACGAACAGGTCGAGCGGCTGGCCGTCGGGGAGCAGCGCCGGACCCGCCGGTTGCGCCGCCATCGCGTCGAGCGCGTCGAGCACGAGATGGCTGAACCCCGGCCCCCCGAACGGCGGCTCGAACCAGCGCCCGCGCACGAACGCGCCGAGCTTGGCCTTCACCTCGGCGCGCGCCGAGGGCTCGACGCTATCTTCGAGCCCCGCCTCGCGGCCCGCCGCCGCCCAGGCGATCGGGATCGCCCACATCTTGGTGAGCTTCGAGCCCGGTCGCGCCGCCGGATCGACCAGCTCGTCGACATCGGCCTTTTCGAGCCACAACGTCGTCAACGGATCGAGCGACTGGCCGCGCGCGATCGCCTGCGCCAGGAAGATGCCGTTGAGCCCGCCCGCGCTCGCCCCCGCGACGATGTCGACGAGCACGCGCAGCTTGAGGTCTGCCTGGTGCTCGATCGTCTCGAGCAGCCGGCGATAAACGCTTTCGCTCGCCGATCCGGTCGGCTCGCCCGCGGCATAGGCGCGGCTGGCGCGCGCGAGATGCCAGATCTCCTTGGTGATGCCGTGCATGTACACAGCGAGGCTGATCCCGCCGTAGCAGACCAGCGCCAGCCTCAGTTCCTTCTCGCGCATCGCGGCGGTGGTGGCATGGCGCGCGCGGGCGGGCAAGCAGCACTGTGCCATGCGGCGAAGCTTGGCCGCGATTCAACGACTTATCGTACGGAGCGAACCGCCTGCCGGGGCGTTGGAGGGGCACGATCAACAGGAGAGACCAAGATGACCATATTCAAGACGCTCGCGATGACCGCGCTCGCCGCGAGCTTCGTCATGCCCGCCGTCGCGCAGATGGCGGCACCGAGCCCCAAGACCTTCGTGATGAAGGCCGGCGCCAGCGACAAGTTCGAGATCAGCGAGGCGAAGCTGATGATGATGTCCAAGAATCCCGATATCGTCTCGTTCGCGACTCAGATGAAGACCGACCACATGAAGAGCACCGACATGGTCAAGATGGCTGCCAAGGCCGACGGGATGATGCCGTCGCCGCCGATGCTCGACGCCAAGCAGAAGCACGACCTCGCGATGCTCACGGCCAAGCACGGCAAGGCGCGCGACATGCTCTACGTCACGCAGCAGAAGGCGGCGCATGCCGACGCGCTCGCGCTGATGCAGAGCTATTCGACCTCGGGCACCGCTACTCACCTCAAGGATGCCGCGGGCCAGATCGTGCCGGTCGTGCAGAGCCATGTCGATATGCTGGGCAAGATGTCGGCGATGTAACTACCTTCCGTGCTCCTGCGTAGGCAGGAGCCCAGGTGAAGAGCCACAGCGCTTGCATCCCTGGGCTCCCGCTTTCGCGGAAGTACGGCAATTTTGATATTCGTTGCGCCGCCATCCGCCCATTGCCGCGCCGCGCACCACCCGCTATGTTCCCGCTTCGTTCGACGAACGGGAGCATCATGGCGAAACTATCCAAGCGGTTCGTCTGCCAGGCCTGCGGCGGCGTGTCGTCGCGCTGGCAGGGGCAGTGCGCGGACTGTGCCGAGTGGAACACGCTGATCGAGGAAGCGCCCGTCCTCGCGACGCCGTTCGCCGCCAAGCATGATCTGCGCCGCGGCGGACGGACGCTCGAATTGGTCGGGCTTGACGCCGAAGTCACGCTGCCGCCGCGTGTCGCCACCGGGATCGCCGAACTCGATCGTACGCTGGGCGGCGGCCTCGTTCCCGGATCGGCGACGCTGATCGCGGGCGATCCCGGCATCGGCAAATCGACGCTGCTCATCCAGACCGCCGCGATGCTCGCCAATGCCGGACTGTCGGTTGCCTATATCTCGGGCGAGGAGGCCGCCGATCAGGTGCGGTTGCGCGCGCGCCGGCTGGGGCTGGGCAGTGCGCCGGTCAAGCTCGGCGCGGCGACTTCGGTGCGCGACATCCTCGCGACGCTGGATGCGGGGCGCCCGCCCGCGCTGCTGGTGATCGATTCGATCCAGACGATGCATTCGGATGCGATCGAGGGCGCGCCGGGCACGGTCAGCCAGGTCCGCGCGTCGGCACAGGAACTGATCCGCTACGCCAAGGAGACGGGGTGCGCGCTGATCCTGGTCGGCCACGTTACCAAGGACGGCGCCATCGCGGGCCCGCGGGTCCTCGAGCACATGGTCGACACGGTGCTCAGCTTCGAGGGCGAGCGCAGCCACCAATACCGCATCCTGCGCGCGATAAAAAACCGGTTCGGCGGCACCGATGAGATTGGTGTGTTCGCGATGGAGGAGAAGGGGCTGGGCGAGGTCGCCAACCCGTCGGCGCTGTTCCTGACCCAGCGCAGCGAGGGCGTCGCGGGCGCGGTGGTGTTTCCGGCGCTCGAGGGAACGCGACCGTTGCTGGTCGAGATCCAGGCGCTGACGGTGCGGCTGGCGTCGGGTGCGACGCCGCGGCGTGCGGTGGTCGGCTGGGATTCGGGGCGGCTGTCGATGATCCTCGCGGTGCTCGAGGCGCGGTGCGGGCTGAGCTTCTCTTCCGCGGAGGTCTATCTCAACGTCGCGGGCGGTTACCGGATCACCGATCCCGCCGCCGATCTCGCGGTCGCGGCGGCGCTGGTCTCGGCGCTAGCGGAGCGGCCGGTGCCCCCCGATGCGGTGGCGTTCGGCGAGGTCGCGCTATCGGGCGAGCTGCGCCCCGTGGCGCACGCCGCGATCCGGCTCAAGGAAAGCGCCAAGCTCGGCTTCGAACGCGCGCTGGTGCCGAGCGCAGGGACGATCGAGGCGGGCGCGATCACGCCCAACCGGTTTCCGACGCTGGGTCGGTTGGTCGATCATATGCTGGGGCGGGGGTAGGAACGAAAAATCCTCCCCCGGCGGGGGAGGGGAACCGCCGGCGAAGCCGGTGGTGGAGGGGTGGACCAGTTCGGGGCGGGGTGTCCATCCTTCGAGGCTGGACACCCCTCCACCACTCGCTACGCGAGCGGTCCCCCTCCCTTGCAGGGGAGGAGTTTTATCGCCGATTACTGTGGCTGCGCCGGGGCGGTCGTCACCTTGGTGGTCGTGGTCGAACCCGCTGGGACCTTCACGACGCGGGCACGGTGCGCGGTGGTGTGTGTCGTCACCGTGGTGGTGGTCGGCGCCGGCGTGGCGCGGGCGGCGGCGGCCTGCTCGGATGCGGCCTGGGCAGCTTGCGAGGCGGCGTCGGCACGCTGGCTCGCGTCGTTGGCGGCCTGCGTCGCCGAATCGGCACGCTGGTTGGCCGAATCGACCGCGGCCTGTGCGGCGGCACCGGTCTGCGCGGCATTGTCCTGCGCGGCGTGGAGCTGCTCCTCGTGCGAACGCTGCGCCTGGCCCAGCGCGGTGTCGGCCAGCTCGGACGCCCGCGTCGCCGCGTCGAACGCCTCTTCCTTGTGGCCTGCCTTGAGCTTTTCCTGCGCGATCACGAGGGCCGCATCGGCCTTCGCGGCGAGACCCGGCGTGTTGGCCGTGGCACCGACCTTGTCGGCGGCATCGACCTTGGCCTTGGCCTGATCGATCGCCGAACGCGCGCGATCCGCCTTGCCGGCGATCGCGGGAACCGTGCCCATCATCAGAAGAGCAGAAACGGCAACGCCGCGCGACACTATAGATAAACGAGACATGAACGAACACTCCTGCAAATACTGGATGCGGTCGACAAACGGCTTTCTGTTGTGGTTGTTCCTTCGATATCTGTGGCAGCATGGCATGAGGTCGTGACGCCGGAAACGAACGTGCAGCGATTTCGGCTGGATTTGCGGGTGCCGACGAATTGAGGATCGTGCCAGGAAACGCGTCGATATTTCCGGGCGGCGAGCCCGCACCGCCGCACTGCGCGCGCGTTGACCCGCCGGGTGTCACACCTTACCTCGCGGCCACCATGCATTCGCTCACGCTGCTCGACATCATCGTCATCCTCTTCGTCGGCGGCGGCGCGCTGCTCGGCGTGATGCGCGGCTTCGTGACGGAAGTGCTGTCGCTGTTCGCCTGGGTGGCGGCGCTGATCGCGCTCAAGCTGTTCTACGCGCCGGCCACCGTGATCATCGGGACGTGGCTGCACACCAAGGCGGGCGCCTCGCTGCTCGCCTTCGCGCTGGTGTTCGCGATCGTGTTCTTTGCGGGCCGGATGGTGGCGGAGCGGATCGGGCGGCGGACGCGCAGCTCGATCCTGGGGCCGATCGATCGCACGCTGGGCTTGGGCTTCGGCGCGCTCAAGGGGCTGATCGGCGTGACCCTGCTCTTCATGGCGGGCAACTTGGTCTACGATCTCGGCTATGGCGGCACGACGCCGCGGCCGGACTGGGTGCGCGAGGCGCGCTCGATCGCGCTGCTCCAGGCGAGCCGCACCGCGATCGACGACTTCGTGGCGAAGCGGCGGGCGGAGCATCCGGCGGATGCGGAGAATCTGACGACGTCGACGCGGTAGGGGGCGTCGCGGCAGACAACCGTTCCCCGGCGAAGGCCGGGGCCCAGGCCCGCAGCGTGTGGCGGGCGCTACGTTCGGTAAGATATGTGGGGCCTGGGCCCCGGCCTGCGCCGGGGAACCGTAGAAGCTCCGGCACCCTCCCTCGCTGCGCAAGCGGTCCTCCTCCCCTAAAAGGGAGGATTTAGAGCGCCCACCCTCCCTCGACGCAGCGCGCATCCCCGCCTATCTGTGCGCGATGTCCGCAGCGCTCTACAACGCCACCATCCTGCGGCTTGCCGCCTCGATCCCGCACGACGCGCGGTTGCCCGATGCGCAGGGCAGCGCGGAGAAGCGCTCGGCCGTCTGCGGCAGCCGCGTGATCGTCGACGTCGCGCTCGACGCGCAGGGGCGGGTGGCGGCGATCGGGCAGGAGGTGCGGGCGTGCGCGCTCGGCCAGGCCGCGGCGTCGCTGATGGGCGCGCATGCGATCGGGCGCACCGCCGACGAGCTCGACGCGGCGCGCGCGGCGCTGACCGCCTATCTTGCCGGCGAGCGCGAAAATCCCGGCGACTGGCCCGGGCTCGACATCTTCCTGCCCGCGCGCGCCTACAGCGCGCGGCACCCCTCGATCCGGCTCGCCTTCGAGGCGGTGGCCGAGGCGGCGCGTGTCGCCGGCGAGCGGCGCGAGGCGGCGGCCTGAGATGGTGACGCCGACCGACGACCTGCTGCGCGACGGCGTGATCATGCTGGGCGCGGCGGTGCCCGCGGTGCTGCTGTTCCGTCGTTTCGGGCTGGGCGCGGTGCTGGGCTATCTGCTCGCGGGCGTGCTCGTCGGGCCGCAGATGCTCGATCTGGTCGGCGATGCGCAGGGCAAGCTCGGCATCGCCGAGGTGGGCATCACGCTGCTGCTGTTCCTCGTCGGGCTCGAGCTCAATCCGCGCCGGCTGTGGGAGCTGCGCAAGGAGATCTTCGGCTTCGGGCTTGCGCAGGTGCTGCTCGCGGGGCTGGCGATCACCGGCGTGGTGCTCGCCTTCACCGGGTTCAGCGCGGCGGCGGCCTTGGCGCTCGGCCTGCCGCTGGCGCTGTCGTCGACCGCGCAGGTGCTGCCGCTGCTGCGCTCGCAGAACCGCCTGCACACCGCGTTCGGGGAACGCGCCTTCTCGATCCTGCTGTTCCAGGATCTCTCGATCGTCCCGCTGATCACGATCATTGCCGCGCTGTCGCGCACGCCGTCGGACCCTGGCGCGCCGCCGGGCTGGCTGATGGCGATCTATACCGTCGGCGCGATCGTCGCGCTGGTGCTGGCGGGGCGGTATATCCTCACGCCCGCGCTCAGGCTGATCGGCAATCTCGGCGAGCGCGAGATGTTCGTCGCCGCCGGCCTGTTCACCGTGCTTGCGGCGTCGGCGCTGATGCAGATGCTGCACCTCTCCGCGGCGCTCGGCGCGTTCGTCGCGGGCGTGATGCTCGCGGACTCGCCCTATCGGCACGAGCTGGAGGCGGACGTCGAGCCGTTCCGCTCGATCCTGCTCGGGCTGTTCTTCCTGACCGTGGGCATGCTGCTCGATCTGAGCGCGATCGCGACGCGGCCCTTCTTCGTGATCGGGCTTGCCGCCGCGCTGATCGTGGTCAAGACGCTGGTGCTCTACGGCATCGCGCGGATCGCCAAGATGGAGCATCGCCCGGCGCTCGCGCTGGGGCTGCTGCTGAGCCAGGGCGGCGAGTTCGGCTTCGTGCTGTTCGGCCAGGCGCAGGCGGGGCAGCTGATCGCGCCCGAGGCGGCAAGCCTGTTCTCCGCCGTCGTGACGCTGTCGATGGCGACGACGCCGTTCCTGATGTCGCTCGCGCGGCGCTTCGGCGGCGAGGAGGCCGGCGCCAAGCTGCGCGGGCTCGCGGGGCCCGAGGAGGCCGCGCAGGCGGGCGCGATCGTCGTCGGCTACGGCCGCTTCGGGCAGACCGTGACGCAGATGCTGCTGTCGCACGGGCTCTCGCTGACGATCGTCGATCTCGATACCGAGATCATCGACATCGGCGACCGGATGGAAATGAAGATCTATTATGGCGACGGCACGCGGATCGACCTGCTGCGGCAGGCGGGGGCGGACGAGGCCAAGCTGATCTGCTTCTGCATCGACGGCGACGCGCCCGACGCCTCGATCCTCGAATCGGTGAAGGAAGCGTTCCCGCACCTCAAGCTGTTCGTGCGGCTGTTCGATCGGCGGCACGTGCTCGCGCTCAAGGACGTCGCGCTGGCGGGCACGGTGCGCGAGGTGTTCGAAAGCGCGATCTGCATGGGGCGGCAGGTGCTTGAGACGCTCGGCGTCGAGGACGAGGAAGCCCAACGCATCGAGACCGACTACCGCGACCGCGACAACCGCCGGCTGCATGTCCAGGGCGAGGAGGGCATCCGCGCCGCCGTCGGCCTGATGTATCGCCCGGGGCACGACGTCGACAGCCTCGACGAGGCGGCGACATGAGCGCGCGCGATCCGCTTGGCGGGCTTGCGGCGCTGTCTGGGGCGCTGGCGGTGGGGGCCGGCGCGTTCGGCGCGCATGGGGCGCACGGCATGGCGGCGGAATTGCTCAAGACGGGCGCGCAGTATCAGGCGGTGCATGCGATCGCGGCGCTGGTGGCGCTGGGGCGGCCGTTGGGGCGGGTTGCGGGGTGGTGCTTCGTGGCGGGCGGGGCGGCGTTCGCGGGGTCGCTCTACGCGCTGGCGCTTGGGGCGCCGGGGCTGGTCGGGGTGGTGACGCCGTTCGGTGGGCTGGCGCTGATTGTCGGGTGGGTGGTGCTGGCGGTCGGGGCGTTTCGATAAAAATCCTCCCCTGCAAGGGGAGGGGGACCGCCGGCGCAGCCGGTGGTGGAGGGGTGGAGGCCTGGCGATACGGAGGCCGCGTCGCACGAGAAGTCCGTATCACCCGGCCAACACCCCTCCACCACCCTGCGGGTGGTCCCCCTCCCCTTGCAGGGGAGGACGGTCGTGGGCTCAGCCCTCGCGCTTCCCCTTCGCCCGACACGCATCCGAGCAATAGCGGACGTTTTCCCAGTCGCGCGCCCATTTCCTGCGCCAGGTGAACGGCCGGCCGCACGTAGCGCAGTCCTTGCTCGGGAGATCGCGCTTGGCGACGCCGTTGGGCATCAGCTTTCCCCGTCGAGGAAGGCGGCGACGTCGCCGAGATCGACGTCCTTCGCGACGAAGGTCTCGCCGATGCCATGCGCGAGCAGGAAGGGCAGGCGGCCGCCCGCCATCTTCTTGTCGTGGAGCATGTGTGCGACGAGCGTCGCCCCGCCCGCCGCGACGCCCGCCGCCGCCAGCGTCGTCGGCAGCCCGACCGAGGCGAGGTGGCGGGTGACGCGATCGGCGTCGGCGGCCGGGCACAGCCCCTGCGCGGCCGAAAAACGGAAGGCGAGCGCCATGCCGCAGGCGACGCCTTCGCCGTGGAGCAACCGGTCCGAAAAGCCCGTCTCGGCCTCGAGCGCGTGGCCGAAGGTGTGGCCGAGGTTGAGCAGCGCGCGCCTGCCGGTGGTCTCGCGCTCGTCCTCGGCGACGATCCGCGCCTTGGCGGCGACGCTGGTCGCGATCGCGTGCGTGCGGGCGTCCGGGTCGCCGGCGATGAGCGCCTCCCCGTTCGCCTCGCACCAGGCGAAGAAGGCGGGATCGTCGATCAGCCCGTATTTGGCGACCTCGGCATACCCCGCGGCGAGCTGCCGCGGCGGCAGCGTGCTCAGCGTGTCGGGATCGATCAGCACATGCGCCGGCTGGTGGAACGCGCCGACGAGGTTTTTTCCGCTACGCGAATTGATCGCGGTCTTGCCGCCGACCGACGAATCGACCTGCGCCAGCAGCGTCGTCGGCACCTGGACGAAGCCGCAGCCGCGCTTGAGGATCGCGCAGGCGAAGCCGACGAGGTCGCCGATCACGCCGCCGCCGAGCGCGACGACATTGTTCGATCGCTCGATGCCATGCTCGATCAGCCAGTCGGTCAGCGCTTCGAGCTGCGCCCAGCTCTTGGTCGCTTCGCCGGCCGGGAGCACGATCGGCTCGGCGGCGATCCCGGCTGCGGCAAGCGACGCGGTGAGCGTGCCGAGATGCGCATCGGCGACGTTCGCGTCGGTGACGACGACGAAGCGCTTGCCCCGGGCATAGCCCGCCAGCCGCTCGCCCGCCCTCGCCAGCGAACCGGCTTCGATCGCGACATCGTAGCTGCGCGCACCCAGCGACACGGGGATGATCGTCATGTGCGCAGCGCCTTCAGGATCATGTCGACGGTCGCGTCGTGCGGCGTCGGTTCGGAGCGGACGTGGATCGGCGCGAGCGCGTAGATCGGGTTGCGGAGCGCCGCGAGTTCGGCAAGCACGTCGCGCGGATCGCGGTCGCGCAGCAGCGGCCGGTCGTTGCGGCGACGGACGCGATCGACCAGCACCTCGATATCGGCGTCGAGCCACACCGCGGTGGCGCGCTCGAGGATCAGCGCGCGGGTCTGCTCGTTCATGAACGCGCCGCCGCCGGTCGCAATCACCTTGGGGAGGCCGTCGATCAGCCGCGCGATCACGCGGCGTTCGCCGTCGCGGAAGCCGTCCTCGCCGAAACGCTCGAAGATGTCGGGGATCGAGAGGCCCGCCGCCGCCTCGATCTCGCGATCGGCATCGACGAAGGGGAGGTGGAGACGCGCCGCGAGCCGCCGACCCACGGTCGACTTGCCGACGCCCATCAGCCCGACCAGCACCACCGGCCGCGACGCCGACGAGGTGGGGGGCGATCCGACCGACGACGCGCGGGGCGACGCGGGCGCGGCGGGGCGTGGCGAGGGCGGGCTTTGCGGCATGCCGCCGGGGCTATACACAGGGGCACGGGATCGGGCAAAAGCGCGCTCCTACGCAGTGCCGTTCTTTTTCTTGTCCGCCGGCCGACGTCGTATCGCCGGCCGATATTCTTGTCGGGAAGCCCATGTCGCGCGCCAGCCTATCCCTGATCGTCATCCTCGTCGCGATCGTCGCGGCCCTCGTCTGGCTGTCGCACCGGTCGGGCGGGGTGGCGCCGCATCACATCGAGCAGGTGGTGACGCTCAACGGCGCCGCCTGATGACGGCGCCCAAGCTCGCGATCGGGCTGCTCGGCGGGGTCGCGATCCTGGCGGTCGCGATCCCCGCCTTCGGCCAGCAGTCGCCGCAGTCGATCCTGCCGCCGGGCTTCGGCGCCGCGCCCAGGGCCACGCCCGCCGCGCCCGCGCCGCCGCCGGCATCTTCGTCCGAGAGCAATGACGACGAGGGCGGCGGCGTGCAAGCGGTGCCGACGCTGTCGCTCGCGCCGCCGTCGCCCGAGCAGGCGAACGTCGCCGCCGCCGCGGACGACGACGCGGCGGACAATGCCGCCAACGCCGCGGAGGAAGCCGCCGAGGCACTCCGCAAGCAGGACATTCCCGAATTCGCGCGCCGCGCCACCGATCATGTCGGCATCCTCGATCCCTCGATCACGGGCATCCCGGCGGACGGCTTCGGCGACACCGCGGGCCGTTACCTGAACACGCTGATGGCGCGGCTCGATGCGCCGATCGCGTCGCGCTGGGTGTCGATGCTGCTGCGCCGCGTGCTGACCACCGACATCGGCACGCCGGGCGGCGTCGATCCCTCCGACTGGGTCGCCGAGCGCGCGCTGCTGCTGACGCGGATGGGCGAGGCGGATGCCGCCCGGCTGCTCGTCCAGCGCGTCGATCCCGACAAGGCGACTCCGCGCTACGATCAGGCGGTGCTCGAATCGGCGCTGGCGTCGGCCGATCCTGGCGCGCTGTGCCCGGTCGCCGACACCGCGGAGACGATGAACCCGCAGCCCTTCTGGCCGCTGGCGCGCGCGATGTGCGCAGGTCTATCGGGCGAGGCGGGGACCGCGAACGCATTGGTCGATCGCGCGCGGTCGCTGCCGGGCGCGGTGCGGGGGATCGACCTGCTGCTGGCGCAGCGCGTCGTCGGCGCGGGGACGACGAGCAAGCGCGCGGTCAACATCGAATGGTCGAGCATCAACGACCTGAACAGCTGGCGCTTCGGCCTCGCCAGCGCGGTCGGGCTCGCGATCCCCGACAGCCTGCTCGATCAGGGCGGGCTCGCGATGCAGGCGTGGCGTGCGCGCGCGCCGATGCTGCCGGTGCAGAGCCGGCTCGCCGCCCAGCGCACCGCGGCGACGCTGGGTGTCGCATCCGCGGCCGATCTGGTCGATCTGATCGCGCAGCAGGCCGAGACCGGCGACGCCTATGCGATGGACGAGACGCCCGCCGGCCGGTTGCGCACCGCCTATGCCGCGCACGACGAGAGCGACCGCGTCGCGGCGCTGCGCGCGCTGTGGGCCGATCCGACCGGCGAGCGCGACCAATATGCCGGGCGCATCCTGACCGCGCGCGCGGCGGCGCGGATCACGCCCTCGTCCGATTATGCCGACGACGCCTCGGCCTTGATCGCGGCGATGCTGTCGGCGGGGCTCGACGTGCAGACCCAGCGCTGGTCGAACATCGTCCGCAGCGGCAAGGGGACAAAGGCGGACGAGGCGTGGGCGCTGATGGCGGTTGGCAGCCCGCAGCTGCTGGTCGATGTCGACGACGACCGGATCGCGGGCTTCGGCGAGGGCGGGCGGGGCTCCGCGACGCTGCGCGCGCAGTTCCTGTTCGTCGGGCTGGCCGCGCTGGGCCGTATCAAGCCGATCGACGTCGACCGGCTGGCGCAACGGCTGGCGGTGCCGCTCGGCCAGCGCAACAGCTGGACGCGCGCGATCGAGGCGGCGACCGCGCGGCGGGAGCCCGCGACGGTCGCGCTGCTCGCGGCGGTGGGCATGCAGACGCCCGATTGGACGCAGGTGTCGCCTGTGTTCCTCTATCATATCGTCGCGTCGCTGCGCGCGGTGGGGATGGAGCCCGAGGCGCGGATGGTCGCCGCCGAAGCCCTGATGCGGACGTGAGCGGTTTCTCCGTCATTGCGAGCGTAGCGCGGCAATCCAGCTCTCGCTTCTGGATCGCCACGGCGCTTCGCGCCTCGCGATGACGGGGAAATGGTAGCGAAGCGCCCAGGCGCCGCCTTCGCCCAGGGCGAGGATGCGCGAGCTATCGAGCATTTCCTCGAGGCGATGGCGGCGGAGTCGGGCGCCTCGCGCAACACGCTGCTCGCCTACGGCACCGATCTGCGGACGGCCTCGGCGCTGCTCGAAGGACGGCTCGCGATCGCCGACAAGGATGCGCTCGCGGTGCTCGGCGAGGCATGGTCGTCGCTGGCGCGCGCGACGATCGCGCGCAAGGCGGCGGCCCTCAGGCGGTTCTACGGCTTCCTCGTCGAGGAGGGCGAGCGCACCGACGATCCCTCGACCGGCCTGCCGCGCGGCGTGGTGCGGCGGACCTTGCCCAAGATCCTCGGACATGACGAGGTCGATCGGCTGTTCGCGGTGCTTGGCGAGCGGAGCGGGGAGGGTGCGTCGCCCGCCGATCTCCGCCTGATCGCGCTGATCGAGCTGCTCTACGGATCGGGGCTGCGCGCGACCGAACTCGTCTCGCTGCCGCGCGCCGCGATCCGCGTCGGTCAGCCCTATCTGATTCTCAAGGGGAAGGGCGGGCGCGAGCGGCTCGCCCCGATCTCGGCGCGCGCGCTTGAAGCCGTCGAGGCGTGGCGCGCGCTGGTGCCGACCGGGCAGCCCTGGCTGTTTCCCTCGGGCAAGAGCCATCTCAGCCGGGTGCGCTTGTATCAATTGGTGCAGGCGCTCGGAGCGGACGCGGGCATCCCGCCCGACAAGATCAGCCCGCACGTGCTGCGCCACGCCTTCGCGACGCACCTGCTCGAAGGCGGCGCCGATCTGCGCGCGTTGCAGGCGATGCTGGGGCATGCCGACATCGCGACGACGCAGATCTATACGCATGTCGACAGCCGCCGCCTGATCGAGCTGGTCAACAGTCGTCACCCGCTGGCGGATGCGCCCGTGCCCGGCTCGCGCGTTGACGCCGCCGACTCGGCGCCTTAACCCGCGATCCCATGACATTCCTCGACTTCGAAAAGCCGATTGCCGAACTCAACGCGCGCGTCGCCGAGTTGCGCGAAACCGCGGATGCGGGCTCGATCGACATCGCGCAGCAGGTCGCCAGCCTCGAGGCCAAGGCCGACAAGATGCTGCGCGAGACCTATGCCCGGCTGACGCCGTGGCAGAAGACGCAGGTCGCGCGCCACGCGCAGCGGCCGCATCTCAAGGATTACATCGCGGGCATCGTCGACGATTTCGTGCCGCTCGCGGGCGATCGCGCCTTCGCCGACGACAAGGCGATCGTCGGCGGCTTCGGGCGGATCGGCGGGCGCCGCGCGATGGTGATCGGCCACGAGAAGGGCGACGACACCGCGACGCGGCTCAAGCATAATTTCGGCATGGCCAAGCCCGAGGGTTATCGCAAGGCGATCCGCCTGATGGAGCTGGCGGACCGCTTCCATCTGCCCGTGGTGACGTTGGTCGATACCTCGGGCGCGTTCCCCGGCGTGCAGGCCGAGGAGCGCGGCCAGGCCGAGGCGATCGCGCGCTCGACCGAGACGTGCCTGCAGCTGGGCGTGCCGATGATCGCCGCGATCGTCGGCGAGGGCGGGTCTGGCGGCGCAGTCGCGCTGGCGGCGGCGAATCGCGTGCTGATGTTCGAGCATGCGGTCTATTCGGTGATCTCGCCCGAAGGCTGCGCCTCGATCCTGTGGCGCACCGCGGAGAAGGCCGGCGACGCGGCGGACGCGATGAAGATCACCGCGCAGGATCTGCTCAAGCTCGGCGTGGTCGACCGGATCGTGGCGGAGCCGCTGGGCGGCGCGCATCGCGGACCGGCGGCGGCGATCGAGGCGCTCGGCGCGGCGCTGGGCGAGGAGCTCGACGGGTTGGCGGGTCTCGACGCGGCGACGGTGCGGCAGCGGCGTCGCGAGCGTTTCCTCGCGATCGGCTGATCGCGGAGCAGCGCCGGGAATGGCGCGGCTTCCGTTGGGCACGACGAAAAACGGGCGGCAGGTCGATGACCTACCGCCCGTTCCTGTTCGGTCGTGAGACCGATCCGCGCTTACTGGATGCCGGTGCTGCCCATGGCGGTCGTCACGTTCGTGAACGTGTTCTTCAGCTTCGCGCCGAGGAGCGACATGGCGGAGATTGCGGCGACGGCGATGAGAGCGGCGATCAGGCCATACTCGATCGCGGTGGCGCCCTTGGAGTTCTTCAGAAACTTGCGCATTGGATTCTCCTACGTTCAGACCGTGACATTACCCGGCTTTCCCCCCGTGGGGTCCGCGAAAACAGCTTTACGGGAGATCGGGTTGCCAAATGTTTAATGTCGATCACGTGAAACACAGATAATCGCGTCTCGTTCTAGCTGGCGTTCGTGACCTTGTTCGCGACCGAAGACCAAGTGCCGATGACCTGATCCGCCAGCGCATGTACCGCGACCATCATGACGACGAAGATGAGGGCCATGATCAGACCATATTCGATGACGGTTGCGCCACGTCGATCGCGCGCGAACTTCCGAATCAGTCGCACCCGAACCCCCGTCTCGCATCACGTCCCGTTTCAGGACTATTCTTTATTGCTTAAGGAAGATTTACGCCGATGGAACCATGTTTGCCCCCCGCCGGCCTGCTGCTCGTCTCCGCCGCGGCGCTGATCGACGGCGGCGGGCGCGTGCTGGTGCAGCAGCGCGCGACGGGTCCGCTTGCGGGGCTGTGGGAATTTCCGGGCGGCAAAATCGAGGCTGGCGAGACGCCGGCGGTCGCGCTGATCCGCGAACTGCGCGAGGAACTGGGCATCGATGTCGAGGCGGCGTGCCTCGCGCCCGCCGCCTTCGCCAGCGAACCGCTGGGCGAGCGCCATTTGCTGCTGCTCCTCCACGTCTGCCGTAAATGGCGTGGCATCCCGCGCGCGATCGAAGCGACCGA
>CAXTVK010000049.1:0-1221 GCA_964247655.1 uncultured Sphingomonadaceae bacterium
TTTTCTCCTTACTCTGATTCTGGTCGACATAGGCCATTAAAGAGAGCCACTCCGTTCTGTCGAAATGATGCGGTAGGACGAGGGGCCTGACGAGGGGCGAACAACATCGCACTCCGCCAAGCCCCCCTTGCCGTTCGATCATGCTATGCAGCGATCGTTTTGATGTCCATCCCTTACGTCAACCTTTACGCAATGACTTGTGGCGCGGACCGCGGCGACTCGATGCGCTCGGCTTGAAACAGGCGCGGCAAAGCGTCAGAAACGGGCGGCGCCGCACACCCGGACGACCGCCTTCGAGGGAGTATGCGACACCATGGCAATCCGCGTTAATCGGGCATTGGCGACCGGTATCGGGCTGTTTTTTCTCGCGACTGCAGCATGTTCGGAATCGCCTTTGGCAGCGTTGCCAGCGGTCTCGGCGCCAAGGTATGCCGACCTTGCCGATCTCGCGCTTGCAGCACGCGTCGCGGTCGTCGCGACGATCCACGACGCGAGCAAGCTCAAGGGCGAGGATGCGCTGGGCGTCGCTGAGGGATCGGTGCGCTTCTATGTCGAAGGCGATGTCGATGCGCTGATTTCGGCGCCGGGCGAGCTCCCCGCGCGAATCTCGTGGCTGGTCGACCTGCCCGACACTCCCGCGAATCGCTCGTCGAGGCTCCGCAAGCGCAAGCTGATCCTGCTCGCGCGGCTCGTTCCGGGGCAGCCGGGCACGCTCCAGCTCGTCGCGCGCGGCGCGCAGCTCGATTGGTCGCCTGGTCTCGAAGCCCGGCTGCGCGACATATTGCGCGAGGCCAACGGCGCCGGCGCGCCGCCGCAGGTGACGGGGATCGGCCACGCCTTCCATGTCGCAGGCAGCATCCCCGGCGAAGGCGAGACGCAGATCTTCCTCAAGACCGCGGACAATCGCCCGGTCTCGCTGTCGGTGCAGCGCCACGCCGGCGAGGATACGCGCTGGTCGGTGTCGCTCGGCGAGATCGTCGACGATGCCGCCGCCGCGCCCAAACCCGATACGCTGCTCTGGTATCGCCTCGCCTGCGGCCTGCCCCCGACGCTCCCCGACGACGCGGTCGCCGACCAGGCCGCGGACGACGCGGCGCAGGCACGCGCGGACTACAGGGTGGTGCTCGACGGGCTCGGCGCATGCGGGCGGACGACGGGCAACGACATAGCAAAACCCTGACGACATCGCCGTTCCCCGGCGAAAGCCGGGGCCCAGGCCCG
>CAXTVK010000049.1:1321-17861 GCA_964247655.1 uncultured Sphingomonadaceae bacterium
CGCGCGCGCCTTCGCCAGATACACCACGGCGTCGGCGATCTCGTCGGGCTCGGCGCATGCGGGCGGACGACGGTCAGCGACTTAGCAAAACCCTGACGACATCGCCGTTCCCCGGCGAAAGCCGGGGCCCAGGCCCGTCGCTCGTTGTGCACGCGGCGCGCGACGAAATGCGTGGGGCCTGGGCCCCGGCCTGCGCCGGGGAACACGAGGATTCAGGCGCTTATCCGTCCTTCTCGCCCGCCAGGAACAAGAAATCGCGCGCGTAGCGGCAGAGATGCGCGCCGCCGTCGACGAACAGCACTTGCCCCCCGATCGCGCGCGCCTTCGCCAGATACACCACGGCGTCGGCGATCTCGTCGGGCTCGGCGAGCAGCGCGAGCGGCATCAGCTTCGCGGCCTTGGCCATCAGCGCCTCGTCATAGTCGGCGGTCGGCAGCGTCAGCCCGGGCGCGACGCCGCAGACGCGGACATGCGGCGCGAACCGCCGTGCCAGGATCGCCGTCGCCTCGGCGAGCGCGAGCTTGGAGAGCGTGTAGCCGAACTGGTCGGCATTGGGCGCCGCGATCCGCTGGTCGAGGATGTTGACGATCGCGACCGGCCGATCGGGGCCGGCGGTCGCCGCCATCGCCTGCGCGAGCAGCACGGGCGCTGCGGTATTGACCGCATAATGATCGAGCAGCCCCGCCTGCGTCACCGTCTCGGGCGTGTCGAAATCGAATCGCGCCGCGCTGTTGACCAAGAGCGCCGGCATCCGCCCGCACGCCGTCTCGACCGCGGGCAGCAGCCCCGCCACCGCGTCGGCATCGGCGAGATCGGCGGTCACGTGATGCCATGCCGCCCCCGCCGTCTCCAGGCGCTCGCCCAACCCCGGCTCGGGTGCCGAATCGGGGCTCGAGTGCAGCGCGATGTCGTAGCCCGCGCCCGCCAGCGCGACGCAGATCGCCGCCCCCAGCCGCCGGCACCCACCCGTCACCAGCGCGAGCGGTCTCATGCCCGGTTCCGCACGAAGCGGATGCCGATCGATTCGCCGCCGAGGCTGATCGCGAGCTTGACGATGCCGACCTCGACGCGCAGCACGCGCTCGTCCTCGGCGAAGAGCTGCGCGCAGACATGCTCGGCGACCGCCTCGATCAGCGTGAAGTGCAGCCCCTCGGGCAGCGATTCGGTGACCGCGCGCTTGAGATCGAGATAGTTCTTCGAGGCCGACAGCGGCGTATCCGGCGCGAACTTGGCCGCCGGCATCGCGAGATCGACCCTCACCGAGACGCGCAGCGGCTGCGGCAGGTGCGTCTCCTCCGAATAGATGCCGGTCAGCACCATCGCCTCGATCCCCGAGACTTCGAGCTGGAGGATATCGTCCGTCATGCGCGCTTCACCCTGTCCGATCAGGAGGCCCGCCTAGCCAGCGCAGGACGAGCGGGCAAGATTTCCGCTCGGGCGATTATCCCGCTAAGCGCCGCGCTCGCGAATCGCAGAATGCATAGGGTGGACAGGGCGTGGACATGGTGGTGACGAGCGACGCGACGGGCGCGCACCTCGTGCCGATCGGCACGGCGGCGGCGGACGCGGTCGAGCTTCTGCTCGATCTCGCCTTCGGTGCCGATCGCCACGGCCGCACCGCCTACCGCCTGCGCGAGGGCGTCTCCGCCGAAGCCACCGCGAGCTGCGCCGCGCTCGACACGCACGGCGCGCTGGTCGGATCGCTGCAGAGCTGGCCGCTGGCGCTGACCGCACGCGACGGCGCGACGACGCCGCTGTGGCTGGTCGGCCCGATCGCGGTCCATCCCGATCGCCGCGCCGAGGGCATCGGGCGCGCGATGCTCCGCCACGCGCTGCAGGCGATCGACGACACCGGCATCCCCGCGGTGCTGATCGGGGACGCTCCCTATTACGCGCCGTTCGGCTTCGCGGCGGACCAGACGCGGCGCTGGCAGCTACCGGGGCCGGTCGATCGCGCCAGGCTGCTGGCGAGGACCGAGGCAGGCGTGGAATTGCCGGCCGAAGGGATGCTGGGGCCGCGCGCCTGAACATCCTCCCCGGCTTTCGCCGGGGAGGAGGACCGCTCGCAAAGCGAGTGGTGGAGGGGTATCCGACCGCAACGGCGGGGCCGCCCGAGAAGTTGCCTGCCCCTCCACCACCCTACGGGTGGTCCCCCTCCCCGAGAAATCTCGGGGAGGATCGTTTGCCGCGAAACGCTTGGTCTCGACGAGCAAACAGTCTTAGGGGAAACATCATGCCGCTCACCAATCCGCCGCCCGACGCGATCGCCGGGCTCACGCTTGCCGAGATCGCCACGCTCGCCGCCGACGGCAGGCTTCCGCCCGTCGAGCAATGGAACCCCACCCACTGCGGCGACAGCGCGATGCGCATCCTGGCGGACGGGACGTGGCTGCACGAAGGCTCGCCGATCGGTCGCGCGGCGATGGTGCGCCTGTTCTCGACCGTGCTCCGCCGCGAACCCGACGGCGGGCATCTGCTGGTCACCCCCGTCGAGAAGCTGTCGATCGCGGTCGACGACGCGCCGTTCGTCGTCGTCGAGATGACCAGCGAGGGCAGAGGCGAGCAGCGCCGCCTCGCCTTCCGTACCAACGTAGGCGATCTCGTCGTCGCGGGCCCCGATCACGCGCTGGCGATCGAGGATCGCGGGCACGGCGAGCATCCCTATCTGCGCGTGCGCGGCGGCCTCGACGCGCTGGTCGCGCGGCCGGTCTATTATGAGCTCGCCAACCTCGCGATCGACGAGCCCACGGGCCCCGACGGCGCGATCGGGCTGTGGAGCGACGGCGTCTTCTTCGTACTGAGCCAGGCGCCCGCGTGAAGCTGCCCGCGTGAGCCTGCCCGCATGAGCCTGGTCGAGACGATCCGCGCGCAGTTCGATGCCGGCGCGCACCGCCCGGCGCCGCTCGCCGGCGACGGCGTCCTGTTCGTCGAGGGTGATCCCGCGCCTGCCGCTGTGCTCGTCGCGATCGTGGACCGGCGCGAACCGGGGCTGCTGCTCACGCGCCGCAACGACGATCTGCGCCATCATGCCGGGCAGATCGCGTTCGCCGGCGGACGCGCCGATCCCGGCGATCTGGGTCCTGCGGACACCGCGCTGCGCGAAGCGTGGGAGGAGATCGGCCTGCCCCGCGACGCGGTGACGGTGATTGGCGCCGACGCGCCCTATCGCACCGTCACCAATTTCATGATTGTGCCGGTGATCGGCATCGTGCCGCCCGACCTGCCGCTCGTGGCGCTCGAACGCGAGGTCGCCGACATCTTCGAGGTCCCGCTCGCGCACGTGCTCGATCCGGTCAGCCAGATTCGGCTCGAAGGCGAGTATCAGGGCCGCACGCGCCACTATTACGAGATCGTCTGGCAGGATCGCCGCATCTGGGGCGCGACGGCGGCGATGATCGTCAACCTCTCGCGTTGGCTGCGCGGATGACGACCGTCGCCGTGCCCCCCGCGGTCTCGGATACAGCAGGGCTTGCCGTACTGGTGGAGGTGCTCGACGGCGCTAGCGACGGCGCGCGCTACATCGGCGGCTGGGTTCGCGACACGTTGCTCGGGCTCGACCCCCAGGATATCGACGTCGCGACGCGGCTGGCACCCCAGGAAGCCGAGCGGCGCGCCAAGGCGGCGGGGCTCGGCACCTGGACCACGCCGTCGGGGATCGCGCACGGCACCATCGGCGTGCTGGTGGGCGGGCGGACGATCGAGGTGACGACGCTGCGCCGCGACGTCGCGACCGACGGCCGCCACGCGACGGTCGCCTTCACCGAGGATTGGCGCGAGGACGCGGCGCGGCGCGACTTCACGATCAACGCGCTCTCCGCCGATCCGACGACGGGCATGGTCCACGACTATTTCGGCGGGCTGGACGATCTGGCGGCGGGCCGCGTGCGCTTCATCGGCGATCCCGGGCAGCGCATCGCCGAGGATCATCTGCGCATCTTGCGCTTCTTCCGCTTCTTCGCGCGATTCGGCCGGGGGGCGCCCGATTCCGCCTCCTACGCAGCATGCGTGTCGCGCAAGAAAGATCTGATGGCGTTGTCGCGCGAGCGGATCGCGGCCGAACTGCTCAAGCTGCTCGCGGTGCCCGATCCGGTGGCGACGATCGAGGCGATGCTCGCGGGAGGGTTGTTCGCGCCGGTGTTGCCCGAGATCGTCGCGGCGGACAGGCTGGCGGCGCTGGTCGCGACCGAGGCGGCGGCGGGGATCGCGCCCGACGGCTTGAGGCGACTGTCCGCGCTGCTCCCACGATCGGCCGACGTCGCGGACGGCGTCGGTGGCCGGCTGCGGCTCTCGAAAGCGGAACGCAAGCGGCTGGTGCTGGCGACGGGCGCCGCCGACGGCCGGCCGCAGGCGCTCGCCTACGAGATCGGCACCGAATCGGCGGTCGATCGGCTGCTGCTGCACGGCGATGCGGACGCCGCGCGCAACATCGCCGTCTGGCCTCGCCCGCGCTTCCCGCTTTCGGGCGGCGACCTCATCGCGATGGGGCTGACGCCGGGGCCGATCGTCGCAACGACGCTGCGCGCGGTGGAGCGGCGCTGGGTGGAGGCGGGGTTTCCGGGCGCGACCGCACTGGCCGAGATGGCGAGCGAAGCGGTCAAGGCCGCGATCTAAATCCTCTGTTCCTCCCCCGTCATCCCGGCGGAAGCCGGGACCCATATGCGCGGCGATGACAATCCCGGCGCGACGCCGATCGTCCGCGCTGCGCTTGCGCTCCGAACGCCGCGTTTATGGGCCCGGCGTCCGCCGGGATGACGATGAAGACGCGGGTGTGCTGGAGCGGTGATGGGTGGAGGCGGGGTTTTGGGGCCGGCCGTGCTCGCGGAGGTGGCGAGGGCCGCGATCTAACCCTCTGCTCCTCCCCTCGTCATCCCGGCGGAAGCCGGGACCCATATGCGCAGCGATGACAATCCCGGCGCGACGCCGATCGTCCCCGCTGCGCTTGCGCTCCGAACGCAGCGTTTATGGGTCCCGGCTTCCGCCGGGATGACGAGAAGTTGGGCGTGAGCCGGTGCGGTGTTGGTGGAAGCGGGGTTTCTGAGGCCGGCCGTGTTCGCGGAGGTGGCGAGGCCGCGATCTAACCTCTGCTCCTCCCCCCCTCGTCATCCCGGCGGAAGCCGGGACCCATATGCGCAGCGATGATAACCCCGGCGCGACGCCGATCGTCCCCGCTGCGCTTGCGCTCCGAACGCCGCGTTTATGGGTCCCGGCCTCCGCCGGGATGACGATAGGGAGGAAGTGGGCCGTCGCGGCGATGGGTGGATGCGGAGGTTTCTAGGGCCGCCGTGTTCGCGGGGGTGGCGAGGGCGGCGATCTAAACGCTCTGCTCCTCCCCCCGTCATCCCGGCGGAAGCCGGGACCCATATGCGCAGCGATGATAACCCCGGCGCGACGCCGATCGTCCCCGCTGCGCTTGCGCTCCGAACGCCGCGTTTATGGGTCCCGGCCTCCGCCGGGATGACGATTAAGAACGGCGCGACGCTCGGCGCTCGGCGCTCGGCGCTCGGCGCCAGAACGCCCCTCCCGTTCAGGGAGGGGAGGCGCTCACCCCAGCTTCGCGCGCCAATAGTCGAGCGCTGCGTCCGCCTCGAGCGGCGCCGCGTAGAAATAGCCCTGGCCGTGGCTGCAGCCCAGCGCCGCGAGCGTCTGCGACAGTTCGATCGTCTCGACGCCTTCCGCGGTCGTGGTCTTGCCGAGCGCGTCGGCGAGGCTGAGCACCGCGCGGACGATCGCCACCTTGTCGCGGTCCTGCAGCATGCCCGAGACGAAGCTGCGATCGATCTTGAGATTGTCGATCGGCAGCTTGCGCAGATAGGAGAGCGACGAATAGCCGGTGCCGAAATCGTCCATCGCGACGCGCACGTTGAGCCCCTTCAGGGCCTGCAGCGCGCGCGTCGTGCGCTCGGGATCCTGGACGATCGCGCTTTCGGTGAGCTCGATCGTCAGCCGCGCGCCGTCGATGCCGTGCAGCGCGAGCAGGGCGGCGATCACGCCCGGCACGTCGTCGCGCGCGAGCTGGATCGCCGAGACATTGACGCTCATCGTCAGCGGCACCGGACCGCCGGCGAGCTTGTCCCATCCCGCCAGCGTCGCCAGCGCGGTGTCGAGCGCCCAGCGGCCGAGCGGGACGATCAGCCCCGCCTCCTCGGCGACGGGAATGAATTCGGCCGGATCGATGTTGCCGCGCACCGGATGCTTCCAGCGCGCCAGCGCCTCGAACCCGCTGATCCTGTTGGCGCCCAGATCGATGATCGGCTGATAGGCCAATCGCAGGTCGCCCATGTCGATCGCGCGGCGCAGTTCGGTCTCGAGATCGAGCTTGTAGCGCGCGCACGCCGCCTCGCCCGAATGATGGACCTCGACGCGCCCCGTCGTCTTGGCGCGCTTGAGCGCGAACTGCGCGTTGCGCACCAGTTCCTCGCCGCTGCCCGATTCGTCGCCGATCAGCGCGCAGCCGATCGCGCATTCGAGCCCGACCTCGAACCGCGCCAGCCGGAACGGCGAGGACAGCACCGTCTGGATGCGCCGCGCCGCCGCCGCCGCGTCGTCGTTGCCATTGGCGAGCCTGAGCAAAATGCCGAATTCGTCGCCGCCGACGCGCGCGAGCAGGTCGCCTGCGCGCAGCGTCGAGATCAGCCGCCGCGCGACGGTGATGATCACCTCGTCGCCGGCGACGCCGCCCAGGCTCTCGTTGATCCGGCTGAACCGCGAGAGATCGACGAGCAGCACCGCATGCGGGACGTCGCCGCCGGCTGCCACGACCTCGTCGACCGCCTCGGCGAAGGCGCTGCGATTGGGCAGGCCGGTGAGGCTGTCGTGATGGAGCTCGGCGCGCAGGGAGCGCGCGTTGGCGATCTCCGCGGTGCGATCGACCAGCGTCAGCAGACAGCGGGTCGGTACGCCTTCGATCTGCTTGAGCGGCGCGATATGGACGTTGAAGTGACGACCCGAGACGCTGTCGCCATCGCGCCAATCGAAGCGCGTCGGCTCGGTGCGCCACTCGTCGAAGAAGGCGCGCAGATGCCCGGCGATCGGATCGCAGGCGATCACGGGGAGCGGCTGGCTGGCGGGACGCGAGGCATCGAGCGCGGCGAAACGCTCGTTCCGTTCGTCCACGACCGGCGCGCCGGACTGATCGGCGATGATCGCGGTCGCGATCGGCAATGCCTCGAGATAGGTCTGGCGGACGCGCGAGACCTTGTCCCACATCTCGGCGGTCATGTCGCTCGTTGGTATCGCCGCGACCGGGCGCAGCGCCGCGCGCGCCGCCCGCTTGGGTGGCGTCGAATCTTTCCGGCTAACTTCGGCCACTCGCATTGTGACACCGATAGACAGCCAGGGTTAATCTTTGCTTTCGCTCGTCTCTCCATTGGTCGTAGGCGCGGCGAAGGGCGTGGCCGGGGCGAAACGGTTGTCGCGCGGGAAGCCGACCGGCGCCATCCGCCCGCCCGCGCCGCGCGCGGTGCGCCACGGCGTCAGGTCCGCCTCGGTGCGCGTGCGGCCGGTGCCGCCCCCCATCGCCCAGCTGAGGCCATTGGCGAAGACGATCGTGGTCGCATCCGACAATCCGCCGTCACGGTAGCGCTGGAGCTGGACGCCGGACCCGCGCGCCATCTCGGGCAGTTCGGGCAGCGGGAAGACCACCATCTTGCGATTGTCGCCGACCACCGCGAGATAGTCGGCGCCGGTTGAGACGGGGCGGAAGATGCGCAGCTCGGCGCCGGGCTTGAGGTTCATCACCTGCTTGCCCTTGCGCGTCTCGGCGGCGATGTCGGCGAGCTTTGCCAGGAAGCCGCGCCCGTCGGACGAGGCGACCAGCACCTGCGCGCCCCCCTGCCCGCGCGGCACCGGCAGCAAGGCGACGGGGGCACCCTCGCCTTCCAGATCGACCATCAGCCGCACGGGCTCGCCGAAGCCGCGCCCGCCGGGCAGCTTGTCCGCCGCCAGCGTGTAGACGCGGCCCTGCGCGGAGGCGAGCAGCAGCCGGTCGGTGGTCTGGGCGTGGAAGGCGAACAGCGGCCCGTCGCCCTCCTTGAACTTGAGCGTATCGGCGGCGGCGAGATCGCGGTGGCCCGACATCGCCCTGATCCAGCCGCGGCGCGACAGGATGACGGTGATCGGCTCGCGCTCGATCATCGCCTCGAGCGGAATCTCGCGCGCCGGGCCCGATTCGATGATGCTCGTGCGGCGTCTGCCGATCGCGGTGTCCTCGCCGTAGCGCTTGCGCAGATCGGCGAGATCCTTCTTGAGCCGCGTCTTCTGCCTGACGGGGCTCTCGATCAGCGCGATGAGCGTTTCGCGTTCCTTCGAGAGCGCCGTGCGCTCCTTGCCGATCTCCAGCTCCTCGAGCTTGCGCAGGCTGCGCAGCCGCATGTTGAGGATCGCCTCGGCCTGCCGGTCGCTGAGCGCGAACTCCGCCATCATCACCGCCTTGGGCTCGTCCTCGGTGCGGATGATCTCGATCACGCGGTCGAGATTGAGATAGGCGATCAGGAAGCCGTCGAGCAGCTCGATCCGGTCGTCGATCTTGGCGAGCCGGTGCTTCGAGCGGCTGACCAGCACCTCGATCTGGTGCGCCAGATAGGCCGACAGCGCCTGCGCCAGGCTCATCACGCGCGGCGTGCGCGTCGCATCAAGTACGTTGAGGTTGAGGCTCACGCGGACCTCGAGATCGGTCAGCCGATACAGGCTGTCCTTGAGCGTGTCCGGATCGACCGACCGCGAGCGCGGCTCGAGCACGATGCGGATCAGTTCGTCCGATTCATCGCGGACGTCCGCCAGGATCGGCAGCTTCTTGTCGGTGATCAGCAGCGCGATCTGCTCGATCAGCTTGGCCTTGGGCACCTGATAGGGGATTTCGGTAATCACCAGCTGCCAGGTGCCCCCGGTCAGCTTCTCGGGCTCACCGAAGCGCGCGCGGGTGCGGAACGAGCCGCGGCCGGTCTCATAGGCCTCACGGATCGCGGCCGGCGCGTCGGCGACGATGCCGCCGGTCGGGAAGTCGGGGCCCTGGACGTACTGGAGCAGGTCGGCGGTGGTCGCCTCCGGCTTGTCGATCAGATGGACGACCGCGTCGATCAGCTCTGCGGCATTGTGCGGCGGGATCGAGGTCGCCATGCCGACCGCGATCCCCGACGCGCCATTGGCGAGCAGATTGGGGAACAGGCCGGGGAAGACCTCGGGCTCTTCCTCCTCGCCGTTATAGGTCGGGCGGAAGGCGACGGTATCCTCGTCAAGCCCGTCCATCAGCAGGATCGCCGCCTGGGTCAGCCGGGCCTCGGTGTAGCGCATGGCCGCGGCATTATCGCCATCGACATTGCCGAAATTGCCCTGCCCGTCGACCAGCGGATAGCGCAGCGAGAAGGTTTGGGCCAAGCGCACCATCGCGTCGTAGATCGAGGCGTCGCCATGCGGATGATATTTGCCCATCACATCGCCGACGACGCGCGCGCATTTCTTATAGGCCGAAGTCGGGTCGAGCCGGAGCAGCCGCATCCCCCACAGCAGCCGGCGATGCACCGGCTTCAGCCCGTCGCGGACGTCGGGCAGCGAACGCGCGGTGATCGTCGACAGCGCATAGACGAGATAGCGCTGCGAGAGCGCCTCGTCGAACGGCGTGTCGGTATAGGGGACGGGAGCGATCGTGTCGGGTGCGGCCATGCTTGCGGACTAGCAGGCGGCGCGGGCGGTTGGGAAGCGGGGGGAGAACACAATAGAAACCGTCATTCCCGCGAAGGCGGGAATCCATATGCGCAGCGCCCGATCATCGGGCGCCGCGTCTATGGATCCCGGATCAAGTCCGGGATGACGAAGAAGAATTTACACGGCGCGGCTCGATTCACCTTACCAGACGTGCACCCGTTCGCTCGGCGCCAGATAGAGCTTCTCGCCGGGCTTAACCCCGAAGGCGGCATACCAGGGGTCGACGTTGCGGACGATGCCGTTGACCCGGAAGGCGTCGGGCGAATGCGGATCCGACAGCAGCTGTGAGCGCAACGCGCCCTCGCGCTCCTTGCCCTGCCAGCTCTGCGCATAGGCGATGAAGAAGCGCTGGTCGCCGGTGAAGCCGTCGATCACCTTCGGCTCGCCGTGGCGCGACACATAGCGGCGGTACGCCGCATAGGCCGCCTCGAGCCCGCCGAGATCGCCGAGATTCTCGCCGAGCGTCAGCTGGCCCTTGATGTGCGTGCCGGGGATCGGCTCGTAGCCGTCGAACTGCTTGACCAGATTCTGCGCGTGCGCGGTGTAGCGATCGGCCGACTCCTTGGTCCACCAGTCGCGCAGTCGCCCCTGCGCGTCGAACTGGCGGCCCTCGTCGTCGAAGCCGTGGCCCATTTCGTGGCCGATCGTGGCGCCCGTCTCGCCGTAGTTGACCGCGGGGTCGGCGGCGGGATCGAAGAAGGGCGGCTGCAGGATCGCCGCGGGGAAGGTGACCTGGTTCATCGTCGGATCGTAATAGGCGTTCACCGTCTGCGGGGTCATGTCCCACAGCGTGCGATCCACGGGCTTGCCCAGCCGCGACAGCTGCAGCCGCCATTCGAACCTGTCCGCATCGACGTCGTTGGCGAGCGGGTCGCTCGGGCTCACCGCCATGCTAGAATAGTCGATATACTTGATCGGATGCCCGATCCGCGGATCGAAGGTCGCGAGCTTTTCGAGCGCGGCCTTGCGCGTCGCGGCGTCCATCCACGGCGCGTGGTTGATCTTGTCGGCATAGGCGGCGCGCAGATCCTCGATCAGCTCGGCCATCTGCTTCTCGGTATCCGCCGACCAATGCTGCTTGACGTAGAGCTGCCCCACCGCCTCGCCGAGATTGGCATCGAGCAACCGCACGCCACGCTTCCAGCGGTCGCTCTGCGCCTGCACGTCGCGCAACGTGTGGCTGTAGAAATCGAAATGCGCGTCGTCGAACGCCTTGGGCAGGAACTGCGCGTGATCGCTGACGAAGCGGAAGGCGAGCCAGTCCTTCCACGTCGCGAGCGGCACGTCGCCCAGCCGCGCCCCGGCTGCAGCGACCGCGCTCGGCTCGGAGACGACGACGGTGGGCATCGCGCCCAGCCCGATCTTGGCGAGCACCGGCGTCCAGTCGAACTGCGGCGCCAGCGTCGCCAACTGTGCGCGCGACATCGGATTGTAGGTCGCCTGCGGATCGCGGCGGCGCTCGGGCGTCCACTGGTCCTGCGAGAGGCGTGTTTCGAGCGCGATGATCGCGTCGGCCTTGGCAGCGGCATCGGGGATGCCGGCGAGCGTCTGGATACGCACGATATAGGCGCGATAGGCCTTGCGGATCGCGTCGTATTTGGCACCGGGGAGCAGATAATAGTCGCGCGTCGGCAGCCCGAGCCGGGCCTGCGAGGCGCCGACGATATAGCGCGTCGGATCCTTCTCGTCGGGCTCGATGCCGACATCGACGGGGCTGGCGAAGCTCGGCTCGACCATCAGCTGGACGAGCTGATCGCGCGAACCGATCGCCGCGATGCGTGCCAGATAGGGCTCCACCGGCTTGAGCCCGCGCGCTTCGATCCCGGTCTCGTCCATCCAGGCGGCGTAGAAGTCGCCGATCTGCTTCGCCATCGGCGTCGTCGGATGCTTCTGTGCGTCCTCGACTATCTGCCGCACGTCGCGCTCGGCGAGATCGGGCAGATCGCTGTTGTAGCCAGCGTTCGCCTTGTCGGGGGCGATCGTCGTCGTCCTGAGCCACGTTCCCTCGGCATAGCCGAAGAAGTCGTCGCCCGGCTTCACGCCCTTGTCCATCGAGGCATAGTCGACGCCCCACGTCCCATAGACCGGCTTGGCGGAGGGTGCGGCAGACGTGGTGGCGGACAGGGTGCTGCCGATCAGCAGCACGACGACGAGACGTGACTTGGACATGATATCCCCCTTCGATCGATCTAGCCGCGATACCCCGTCGCACCGCCGGCCGCCATATCCGCGGCGATCCGGTCGGCGAGCTGGCCGATCAACGCCCCGAACGCCTGCGCGGTCGGCACCGGCGCGATGCCCGTGCTCGGTGCGACGAGCGACAGCTGCTGCACCGTCCCGCCGGGAAGCGCGCGATAGGCGACCTGCATCGTCGCGCCACCCGCATCCGCCTGGAAGGTGAGGATCGTGACGTCGAGCGTCCGCACCTTGCCCGCAGCCCCGCTCGTGCCCGGGGGCAGCACCGATCCCGCGGGCAACCGCGCGGTCAGGTCGCGGACCAACGCATCGCGCGCGAGCAGGCCGAGCGGCGCGGTCCAGCGCGCGAAATCGTCGACCTTGACCGTGCCCGCCTGCTCCTGGTGCACAAACTCGGCGCGATCAAGCGTCGCGGGCAGATGCACCGCGGGCACCGCGATCGGCAGCCCGCGATAGTCGGCGTGGACGCCATCGGGCGCGGGCGGCGCCGCGTCGAGCGTGAGCAGCGTCGTCTTGGGGCTCGAGCAGCCGGCGAGCGCGGCCAGCATCACGAGGCCCGTCAAAGGCAGAGCGCGCATCATTTCTCCTTCGCCTTGCCGCGGATCAGCGCCTCGGGGTGGCGCCCGAGATAGTCGGTGAGCGATCGGATCGAGCGCGACATCTCGTCGAGCTGCTGGATCGCGTCGGGCAGGCTCCGGTCCTGCGCCGCCCCCTCGCCCGACAGCACCGTGCGCGCCGCAGCGGCGGTGCCGTGCAGCTCGTCGGCGGTCTGGTTGAGCTTGGTCATCAGCGGCCCGATCTGCGGTTTCACCTGCGTCAATATGCCGTCGAGCTGCTTCAGCGTGCCGTCGAGATGCGCGATGCTGTCGCGGACCTGGCCCGATCCGCTGATCTGCGCGAGATTGCCGCTGAGCTTGTCGAGGTTGGCGCCGATCCGATCGAGCGGGATGCGGTTGATCTTCGCCATGATCTGGTTGGCGCTCGACAATAGGTCGTCCGCCCCGCCGCCGCCTTCGGCGACCGGGATCAGCGGGTACTGCCCGCCGTCATGGCCGAGGCTCGCGGGCCCGGTGCCGCTGTCCGCCGCGAGCTGGATGACGTGTGCGCCGACCAGCGGCGGCGACTGCACCATGTGCGCGCGGTAACCCTGCGCGAGCAGGCGCGATACCGCGCGGTCGGTCGCCCCGCGCCACAGCTCGGCGGGCGCATCCTTGGGCAGATCGATGTCGAGCTTGCGCGGATAGATTGCGAGCACCGCCTCGGTATAGGGCTTGCCGCCCGGCGCGAACTGCAGCCGCGCCGAGCGGATCCGCCCGACGGTGTAGCCCAGCATCGACACCGTCGAGCTGCTCGACAGATCGCCAGCCGGCCCCGCCAGGATCAGCCGGTAGGGGATTTCGGGTCCGGTCGGGCCCTGCTCCGCACTCGACTGGTCGTCGTAGAGCGTGAAGCTGGTGCCGGCCGGCGCCTGCGCGGCGGTGCGCGCCGAATGCGGGATCTCGAACTGTACCGAGCCCTGCAGCAGGCTCGCAGGCGACGACAGGCCGGCCGAGATGTTGGCGCCCGACAGCGACAGCTTGAGCGGGCTCCCCGTCCAGAACTGCGCGCCGGACTTGATGTAGCGATCGTAGGGCGCGTTGACGAACATCTCCATGCTGAACTGATCGAGGCCGACCATCGCGGTCTGCACGATCTTGCCGATCGCGAGCCCGTGATAGACGACCGACGCGCCCGGCTGCAGCGAGCCGACCGCGGGCGCGGTGAGATAGTAAGCGGTGCCCTTGGCATCGAACGGGATGATCGGCGGCTGGTCGAGCCCGGTGAAGGTCCGCGTCGGCGTGCCGCCCACCCCCGGCGCCATCGCGATGATCACGCCGGCGACCGCCGCGCGGATCGACTGGATGTCGGTGATCGTCGGGTTCTCGCCGATCAGCCAGAATTTGGTGTTGCTGTTGAGCGCCGCCCTCTCGCGCGGATCGAGCCGGAGCGTCACTTCGACATGATGCGCATCGGGCGAGACGCGGACCTTGGACACTTCGCCCGCCTCGACGCCCGAGACGAGCACCTTGGTGTTGCCCGGCGTCACGCCCTCCGCATAGCCGAACGTCACCGTCACATCGACGCCGTGGCGGGTCAGCGCGCGGATCCCGAGGAAGGCGACGATGATCAGCGCGGCGAGCGGCACCGCCCACACCAGGCCGGGCCAGCGGCTGCGGATCGAGCGCGCCTCCGGCAGATCGTCGCCCTCTAAGGCGGGCTCACGGCGGTCGTCGGTCACACCCGTCTCCTGGCGGCATCCCACATCAGGCGGGGATCGAAGGTCTTGGCGCTGATGATGGTCAGCACCACCACCGCCGTGAAAGGTACGGACGCGGCTTCCGCGCGGCCGTAGATCAGCGAATTATAGTTCATCACCGGTACGAACGCGCCGATCACGAAAGGGTCCACCATCGACCAGCGGCCGATCTCCTCGACGACGCGGTAGGTCTTCGCCTTGGCCACCAGATGCCGGTTCGAGCGCGCGAGCACCGACCACACGCACCACCCCAACCCCGCGAGTTTCAGCGCCGGGATCAGAAAGCTCGCGCAGAAGACGAGGATCGCCAGATCCCACAGCCCCGCCTGCACCAGATCGATCACGCCTTCGAGCACGGTGTACTTCGTCGGCTGATAGTTGATCGGCAGCGTCGCCAGCGGATAGATGTTGGCGGGGATATAGAGCAGCACCGCCGCGAGCGTCAGCGCGATCGTGCGGCTGATGCTCTGCGGCTTGCGACGGCGGACGGGGGCGGCACAGCGCGGGCAGCCGCGGCCCTCGTGATGCGGCGGGAGCAGCAGGTCGCAATCCTGGCACTCGATCGCATCCTCGGCGTCGACCGGCGCGGCGTCGGGCGCGATCCGTTCCCACACCGCCGCCTTGTCGAGCGTCGCGCGCACCACCAGCGCGAGCACGCCCGCCGCAATGAACGCCACCGCGCCCGGCCCGACACGCACCGCGATCGAGGCGGCGAGCCGCGCATAGGCGACCGCGAGCCCGAGCAGGAACACCTCGGGCATCGCCCAGGTCTCGAGCCGGTTCGACCAGCGGAAGGCGCGCCCCATCCACGGCTCGACGCGGCCGAACTCGAGCAGCCCGAGCACCGCGGTGAGCAGCGCGAAGCGGACGATCGGAAAGACGACGACGAACAGGAACACGACCAGCGCCAGCCATGGCCAGCCTTCGGACAGCATCGCGCCCGCCGACGAACTCAGATGGCTGCTGCGCGAGACGCCCAGCGCATCGGTGCGCAGGAACAGCGAGAGATTGGCGGGGATGAGGAACAACAGGGTGGCGAACGAACAGGCGAGCGCGGCGCTCACGCTGCGGCCATGCGTGCGCTCGATCGTGCCCTCGCAGGTGATGCAGCGTACGACGGTGCGATATTGAGGCGCGGGCAGCCGCTGCCGGGTGCCGCAATCGGGGCAGCCGACGATACCGGCGCTCGCCGTCGCCTGTGCCCCGCTGTGCCCGATGGCCGTCACGACGCGCGCATAACCTTCTCTAAAACCGCCCTAACATCGGGACATGACCGTCCTGTCCAAGCCGGTGCGCGATGTAAAGCGCATTCCCCCAACCCCAACGCGCATTGACGGATCGGCAGCGAGCGGCGAGGCTCGGCTTTCCTCATCGAGGGCGTATCATGCTCGTATCGGCCGAAGCGCGCGAAGACATCGTTCCTCTCCCGCGCGATCTGCGCCGCGTCGATGCGCATCCCGATCATTGGTATCCGATCGCGTGGAGCCGCGAACTCAAGGCCGGCAAGATGCTGGCGCGCCAATATGCCGGCGAGCCGATCGTCGTCGTCCGCTCGAAGGAGGGCGTGCTGTTCGCGCTCGAAGATCGCTGCGCGCACCGCCAGGTCCCCTTGAGTCACGGCGTCGTCAAGGGCTGCACCGTCCGCTGCGGCTATCACGGCTGGGCCTATGACGAGGCGGGCAAGTGCGTCGACGTGCCCTATCTTGGGCGCGAGCGGCTGCCCAACGGGGTCAAGAGCTATCCCGTCCACGAGATCGACGGGCTGATCTTCGTCTTCCCCGGTAATCCCGCGCTCGCCGATGCGCGCCGCCCCGCCTCGCTCGGCGCCAAGGCCAAGCGCGGCTACAAGACGCGCGAACTCAACCGCGAGGTAGCCGCGCACTACACGTTCATGCACGAGAACCTGTTCGACATGAACCACCAGTTCCTCCACCGCCGCCAGATGGGGATGATCAAGGCGACGTGTCTCGGTCGCGACAGCGGGCCCGACTGGGCGGAGGTGCGCTACACCTTCGATCGCACGTCGGGCCGCGCGACGGTGGGCGAAGGCGCGATCCTGGGGCTGATGCGCGCGCAGGACGAATCGACGCGCAAGGACATCATGGTGATCCGCACCGACTATCCCTACCAGACGCTCACCTTCGCGATGGACGACGGCGATCCGGTGCTGTCGGTCTGGCTCGGCTACACCCCGCTCGACGGCGAACAGAAGACCAACCGTACCTTCGGCTATCTCTCGGTCAAGCGCCCCGGAGTGCCGCTGCTGATCGACGCGGCGTGGCCGTTCATCACGATGTTCACCGAATCGATCTTCAAGGAGGACAAGGAGATCGTCGAGATGGAGCAGGC
>CAXTVK010000050.1:0-17727 GCA_964247655.1 uncultured Sphingomonadaceae bacterium
TCTGGCTGTCGCCGATCTTCCCCTCGCCGATGGCGGACTTCGGCTACGACGTCGCCGATTACACCGGGATCGAGCCGATGTTCGGCGATCTCGCCGCCTTCGATCGGCTGCTCGCCGCGGTCCACCGCCGCGGTCTGAAACTGCTGCTCGATTTCGTCCCCAACCACAGCTCGGACCGGCACCCCTGGTTCGTCGAGAGCCGCTCGTCGCGCGCCGATCCGAAACGCGACTGGTATATCTGGCGCGATCCCGCCCCCGATGGCGGTCCGCCCAACAACTGGATCAGCGACTTCGGCGGATCGTCTTGGGAGTGGGATGCGGCGACCGGCCAATATTATCTGCACGCCTTCCTCGCCTCGCAGCCCGATCTCAACTGGCGCAACCCCGATCTCAAGCGCGCGATGATGGACGTGCTGCGCTTCTGGTTCGATCGCGGCGTCGATGGTTTCCGGATCGACGTGCTGTGGCACATCGTGAAGGCGGAGGGGTTTCCGGACAATCCGGTCAATCCCGCCTGGCATCCCGGCATCACCGAGCGCGACCGGCTGATCCAGCTCCATTCGACCGACCAGCCCGAGGCGCACGCGATCTCCGCCAATTTCCGCGCACTCGCCGACGACTATGGCGCGAAGTCGGGGCGCGAGCGCGTGCTGATCGGCGAGATATTCCTGCCCAACGATCGCCACGCACGCTGGTACGGCACGCCCGAGCGTCCGCAAGTGCATCTGCCGTTCAATTTCCAGTTGATCGAGAACAGGTGGGATGCCGCTGTGCTGCGCCGGCTGATCGCGGACTATGAGGCGTCGCTCCCCGCCTACGGCTGGCCCAACTGGGTGATCGGCAGCCACGACGCGCCGCGCATCGCCGCGCGGATCGGCGAGCCCCAGGCGCGCGTCGCCGCGATGCTGCTGCTGACGCTGCGCGGCACGCCGACGCTGTATCAGGGCGACGAGATCGGCATCGGCGAGGTCGTCATCCCCCCCGATCGCGTCCGCGACCCGCAGGAACTGCGCCAGCCGGGCATCGGCATCGGCCGCGATCGGTCGCGCACGCCGATGCCGTGGGATGCGTCGCCCTTCGCAGGGTTCAGCAGCGTCGAGCCGTGGCTGCCGCTCAATCCCGATTGGCCGACGCGCAACGTCGCGGCCGAGGCGCGCGATCCCGGATCGATGCTGCACCTCTACCGTCGGCTGCTGGCGCAGCGGCGGGCGCATCCACCGCTGGCGATCGGCACGTTCGAGATGCTCGATGCGCCGAGCGGCGTGCTCGCCTATGCGCGCTCGCACGAAGGCGCTCGGCTGACGGTGCTGCTCAACCTGACGGCGCACCCCGTGGCGATCGACTGGCACGGGACGCCTCTGCTCTCGACGCTGTCGGGCGAACCCGAGCCCGGTCTCCTGCGCGCCGACGAAGGCCTGGTGCTCGCATGAAGATCGCGATGCTGGCGCCGATCGCGTGGCGCACTCCGCCGCGGCATTACGGACCGTGGGAACTCGTCACCAGCCTGCTGACCGAAGCGCTGGTCGCGCGCGGGATCGACGTCACGTTGTTCGCGACGCTCGACAGCCTCACCGCCGCGACGCTCGACGGCGTCGTGCCCGCGCCCTATTCGGAGGACCCATCGATCGACGCCAAGGTGTGGGAGTTTCGCCACCTCGCGCATCTCTTCGAGCAGGCGGATCGCTTCGACCTGATCCACAACCAGGCCGATTTCCCCGCGCACGCCTTCTCGAGGCTGACCGACACGCCGATCGTCACGACGATCCACGGCTTCTCGTCCGATCGCATCCTGCCGATGTACGCACCCTATCAGGAGCGCGTGCGCTATGTCGCGATCAGCAACGCCGACCGCCATCCCGCGCTCCGCTACGCCGCGACGATCCACCACGGCATTCCGTTGGGCGACTTCCCTTTCGACGCGGAGGGCGGCGACGACCTGCTGTTCTTCGGCCGCATCCACCCCGACAAGGGCGCCAAGGAAGCGATCGCCGCGGCGAAAGCCGCCGCGCGGCCGCTACACCTGTACGGCATCGTGCAGGATGCCGGTTATCACGAGCGCGAGGTGGTGCCCGCCGCCGATGGCGTCTCGATCCACTATCATGGCGCGGTCGGCGGCGCGGCACGCACTGACGCGTTGGGCAAGGCGCGCGCGCTGCTCCACCTCGTCAATTTCGACGAACCCTTCGGCCTGTCGGTGATCGAGGCGATGGCGTGCGGCACGCCGGTGATCGCGAGCCGCCGCGGATCGATGCCCGAGCTGATCGAGCACGGCGTCACCGGTTTCCTCGTCGACAGCGTCGACGAAGCGGTCGCGACGATCGGGCGGATCGGCGAGATCGATCGCGCCGCATGCCGGCAGGCGGTGGTCGATCGCTTCTCGGTCGATCGGATGGCCGATGCCTATATCGCGCTGTATCGGCGCATCGTCGCAGGGAATGAGGCCGCAGCATGAGACAGGCGTCTGGAACGATCCGGATCGACGGCAGCGGCCAGGGCCTCATCGAGTTCACCGACGCGGTGACGGCCTGGGTCGAGGCACAGGGCATGCGCGAGGGGCTGCTGACTCTGTTCTGCCGACATACTTCGGCGTCGCTGCTCATCCAGGAGAATGCAGCGCCCGCGGTGCAGCGCGACATCGCCGCCTTCTTCGCCGAGATCGCACCCGAGGATGGCTCGCGCTACGAGCATGACGACGAAGGGCCCGACGACATGCCCGCCCACCTGCGCACCGCGCTCACGACGGTGCAGCTGTCGATCCCGGTGAGCGGCGGGCGGCCAGTGCTCGGCACTTGGCAGGGCATCTACCTGTTCGAGCATCGCCGCCGCCCGCACCGCCGCGAAGTGGCGCTGCACCTGATCGGGGCGTGAGCGCCAAGGGCTTGGCCTAACGCCCCCTCCCCGTCATCCCGGACTTGATCCGGGATCCATACGCGCAGCGCTGGCTAATTACGGAAAGCCGCGCTGGTCGTCGTCCGAGCAAGCCCCCGGCGCCTCGTCTATGGATCCTGACCTTCGTCAGGATGACGGTAGGTAGGCCGGCCGCTCCGCCACATACGTAATATGATCGTGGAGCGCGTCGCCCGGCTCGAACTGCGGATGGCCGAAATCGAGATCATGCCGGCGCGTCATGCCGAGCCGTCGCATCAAGCCCCAGCTCGCGGTGTTGGCGGGCGTGGTGATCGCCATGATCCGCGCAGCGTCGAGATTGGCCCAGCCCCAGGCGAGGCTGGCGAACGCCGCTTCCCTGGCATAGCCCTGCCCCCACGCATCCTCGCGCAGCCGCCAGCCGATCTCGATCTCGCCAACCAGCGGCCCGACCGTGCCCGGCTTGAGCCCGCAGAAGCCGAAAAAGCGGCCATCCGCGCGCCGCTCGATCGCCCAGAAGCAATAGCCGTGATCGCGCTGGCACGCCTGCATCGCGCCGATCGCCGCGTCGGATTGCTCGGCGGTCATGAGCGGCCCGAGATGCGCCATGACGGCGGGCGACCGTCCCATCTCGGAGAACGGCACGCGATCCTCATCCTGCCAGCCGCGCAGGATCAGGCGCTCGGTTTCGATCACGTCTCGATCATCCCCCCAGCAGCCGCGCCGCGAGCGGCGCGAAATAAGTCAGCACGCCCGAACAGCCGGCGCGGCGGAAGGCGAGCAGCGTCTCCATCGCCAACGCATCGCGGTCGCCCATACCGGCGGCCGCCGCAGCCTCGATCATCGCGTATTCGCCCGACACTTGATAGGCGAAGACAGGTACTTCGAAGCGGTCCTTCACGCGGCGGATGATGTCGAGATACGGCAATCCCGGCTTGACCATCACGGTGTCGGCGCCCTCGGCGAGATCGAGCGCGACTTCGCGCAGCGCTTCCTCGGCATTGGCGTGGTCCATCTGATAGCCGCGCTTGTCGCCCTTCAAGCGTCCGCTCGATCCCACCGCATCGCGGAACGGGCCGTAGAAGGCCGAGGCGTATTTGGCGGCATAGGCCATGATCTGGACGTTGGGATGGTCGTTCGTCTCGAGCGCCGCGCGGATCGCGCCGACGCGGCCGTCCATCATGTCGGACGGCGCGATGATGTCCGCGCCCGCCGCCGCCTGGACCAGCGCCTGCTCGACGAGGACCTTGCTGGTGTCGTCGTTGAGCACATAGCCCGTGCCGTCGATCAACCCGTCATGGCCGTGCTCGGTATAGGGATCGAGCGCGACGTCGGTCAGCACGCCGATCTCGGGCGCGGCGTCCTTGATCGCCTTGATCGCGCGGCAGATCAGATTGTCCGGATTGAGCGCCTCGCGGCCGTCGGGAGTGCGCAGATGCTGCGGCGTGTTGGGGAACAGCGCGATGCACGGGATGCCGAGATCGCGCGCTTCGCGTGCTCGTGCCGCGATCCCGTCGAGCGACCAGCGCGATACGCCGGGCAGCGTCGCGATCGGCTCCTCGACGCCGGCGCCTTCGGTTACGAACAGCGGCCAGATCAGATCGGCGGGGGTCAGTACGGTCTCGGCGACCATGCGGCGCGACCAGGGGGCGATGCGCGTACGGCGCAGGCGGAGCGCGGGGAAGGAAGCAGTCATGATGCCTTCTCTACGGCGTCGGCGGCAGCGCTTCCAGCACCGCGTCCGGTCGTGCGAGCGCGATCACGCGGATGCCGGCTTCGGCGGCACGCGCGATCGCCAGGCTGGTCGGCGCGGAGATCGCGACCAGCGTGTGGCAATCGGCGAGCGCCGCCTTCTCCACCAGCTCGTAGGACAGCCGCGCGGTGGTGAGTGCGAACCCCCCGCCCCAGGCGACACCGCCGCGCGCCATCGCACCGATCAGCTTGTCGAAGGCGTTGTGGCGACCGACGTCTTCCCGCACGATGACGATCGCGCCCTCGGTATCGCAGAACGCCCCAGCGTGGACCGCGCCGGTCTCGCGGCCGAGCGGCTGATGGCCGCGCAACGCATCGAGCGCGCTGAAGATGGCGTCATGCCGCACTGCCATTCTCGGCATCGATACTGTCGGTAGCGGGCGCAGGGCCTGCTCCAAATTCTCGATCCCGCACAATCCGCAGGACGATTCGGACACCCGGTGCCGGACCCGATCACGCGCACGCTCGCGCACCTCGGGCGCAAGCGACAGCCGCAGCAGCATACCATGATCGGTCTCGTGCGGCTCGATCGCGATCAACTGCGCGGCTCGATCGATCAGCCGTTCCGACAGGCAGAAGCCGGTCGCGAAATCTTCTAGTGCGTCGGGCGTCGCCATCATGACGGCATAACCGATGCCGTCGATCTCGATCGCGATCGGGGTTTCGACCGCCAGATCTCGAGCGATGGTTCGGGAACCGCCGTCTGCCGCGATACGCAGGAAAGGCGAGGAGCGGATGCGATCGATCACGCGCCTCGCCTAGCCCGCTCGTCGGATCAGCGGAAGATCAGCCAGAGAATGATGATCACCGGGATCGGAATGCCGATCAGCCACAACAATATGCCCTTGCCCATGCTATCCTCCTGTTATCGCGTCGTTCGTAACGCCGACAGAACGACGCCGCGATTATCCGGTTCCGTGGGGCTTGCGCGCGGCGCCCGCATAGGGCCTTGTCGCAGCGGTGACCGATGCCATCCCCCGCCGTGCCGCGTTGATCGTCAATGCCAAGTCGCGCAAGGGCCGACACCTGTTCCGCGAGGCGTGCCGGTTGCTGCGCGCACGCGGCATCGATCTCGTCCAGGCCGATGCGGTGCGCGATCCCAAGCGCTTTTCGGCCAGCGTGGAAACGGCGGTGGCGGCGGGGATCCCGATGGTGATCGTCGGCGGCGGCGACGGGTCGATCTCGTCGAGCGTCGATCATGTCGTCGGCACCGACACGGTATTCGCGATCCTGCCGCTCGGCACCGCCAACAGCTTCGCGCGCACGCTGGGCATTCCGCTCGATCTGCCGGGCGCCGTCGACGTCATCGCCGACGGACGGACCCGACGGATCGATCTCGGGATGATCGACGGCGACTATTTCGCCAATTGCGCGACCATCGGCATCGCGCCGCAGATCGCCGAGACGGTGCCGCATGGCCTCAAGGCATGGCTCGGGCGGCCGGGATATCTGCTGTGGGCGGCGTGGCAGCTCGTCCGCTTCAAGGGCTTCACGCTCACCGTCGGCGAAGGCGACTCCACCGAGACGATCAAGGCGGTCGAGGTGCGGATCGCCAACGGTCCCTATCATGGCGGCGTCGACCTCATCGACGAGGCACGGCTCGATTCGGGGCGGATCGTCGTCCAGGTCGTCACCGGCGAGACGCGGCGCAGCCTGGTGTGGAGCTGGACGCTGAGCATCCTGCGTCATGCCGCGCGCGAGCGGACGACCCGCGACTTCTCGGGCGACGCGATCCGCATCGTCACCGATCCGCCGCTGCCTATTTCGATCGACGGCGAACTGCTCGCCCGCACGCCGGTCACGGCCAAGATCGCCCGGCAGGCGATCCGCATCGCGGCGCCGCGTTAGGGTTTGTTTCAGCATAGCTAAAACGGAGCCGGCACCGGCCCAGCGAAGCTGAAAAACACGCTAGGCAGACGCGGCACCCATCTCGGCTTCGAGCGGGCTGGTGGTCGTCATGTGCAGCTTGCGCCAGCCGCCGGCGCGGTAATAGCCGATCGCCATCAGCATCGAGCAGAGCGAGCTGACCGGCACCGACCACCACAGCGATTCGCGCCCGATCAGCGGCCACAGCGCGAAGACCAGCCCGAGCCGGATCGGAAACAGCGAGATCGCCAGGATCACCAGCGGCGCGAACACCGCGCCATTGGCGCGCACCGTGCCGAAGATCACCATCGTTACGCCGAAGAAGATGAAGGCCCAGCTCGACACCAGGTTGATATGCTGCGCGATCGGCAGCGCCGGGCTGCCGTGCAGCAGGAACAGCCCCAGCACCGGCCGATCGATCAGCGTCAGCAGCACGATCAGCGCGGCGGTGATGACGACGTTGACGATCACACCCCATTTGGTGATCGCGCCGACCCGGTCCCAGCGTTGCGCACCGACATTCTGCGCCGCCATCCCCGAGACCGCACCGCCGATCGCGAGCGCGGGCATCTGGATGTAGGTCCACAGCTGCAGCGCCACGCCGTAGGCCGCCGTCACGTCGACGCCCTGGCGGTTGATCAGCCCGATCAGCGCGAGCCCGGCGAACGAGATGACGAACATCTGCAGCCCCATCGGGATGCCCTTCACCAGGATCACCTTGATCAGAACCGGATCGGGGATCAGCCAGCGCAGCTCGGCGCCGCGCAGGCGAATAGTGAGGTTGCGCGCGTAGATGATCGCGATCAGCGCCGCGAGGCTGACATAGGCGGCGATCGCGGTCGCGGTCGCCGACCCTGCGATACCGAGCTCGGGCGCGCCGAACAGCCCGCGGATGAACACCGGGTTCAATCCGCTGTCGAGGATCACGTTGAGGATCATGATCAGGAACGGCGTCATCGAATCGCCGGTGCCGCGCATCCCCATCGTGATGACGACGAGCGTGAACGATCCCGGCATGCCTATGAAGATGACGCGCAGATAGGCCTCGGCGAGCGGCACCGAGGCGGGCGGCGTCGCCAGCAGGTGCAGGATCGCGGGCGCCGCCAGATAGCCGATCGCTGCCACCACGATCGATGCGGCGGCGAACAGCCCGACCGCCGTACCCATCACGCGGCGCACGCCTTCGATGTCGCGCCGCCCCATGTTCTGGCCGACGAGAATCGTCGCGGCGAGCCCGAAGCCGAACACCGCGGCGAGCGCGAGGAACAGCACGAGGTTCGCGTTGGAGGTCGCCGCCAGCGCATTCTCGCCGAGGAAGCGCCCCACCCAGATCGCATTGATCGATCCGTTGAGCGACTGCAGGATGTTCGATCCCAGCGTCGGCAGCGCGAACAGCAGCAGCGTGCGCGCGATCGGGCCGCTCGTGAGATCGTGGCCGCCGCGTGCGACGGGGCGCTCGCGCGGCGCGGCGCGTGCGCTGGACGTGCCGGGTGATTCGGCGTCCATCAATGCGCGCCCGAGCTGTGGAAGGTTACGAAAGTTGCGGCACGTCGGAGATCGGTTCCCGGTCTCCGCGGGGCGATCGCCGCCTGCTCCCGCCACCGATATCCTGCGATCCGCTCCATCCCAGAAACCGTGGCAGGCGAAATCCTACTTTGCCAGCCCGAAAAATACGGGAGACGGCAGCACTTACGAGGAGGCGCGCGCCGCACGTCCTCCCCAAGCTTCCTTGGGGAGGGGGACCGCCGGCGTAGCCGGTGGTGGAGGGGTGTCCAGCCTCGACGGCTTGGCCCCTTCTTAGCGATGTGGTCTGCCCCTCCACCACTCGCTGCGCGAGCGGTCCCCCTCCCCGAGCAAGCTCGGGGAGGATGTTTGGCCTACCCCAGCCGGCCGAGCGCCGCCCCCAGCCGCTCGGCCTCCGCCGCCTTGTCGGCGTGATCGGCGCGCGCCTTGTCGATTGCCTCCGGCTTGGCGCGCTCCACGAAGCTCGCGTTCGAGAGCCGCCCCGCGAGCGAGTCGCGCTCCTTCTCCGCGGCGGCCTTGCCCTTGGCGAGGCGCGCGCGCTCGGCGGCGATGTCGATCACGCCTTCGAGCGGGAGGACGAAGGTCGCCTCGTCGACGACGATCTGTGCCGCGGCGCCGGCGGGCGCATCGCCCGATGCGTCGTCGACGCGGGCGAGCCGCGCCAATGCCGCCCTCTGGCTGGCCAGCCGCGCGGTCGTGTTCGGCCCGGCGTCGCGGATATGGACGGGCAATCGCGCGCCCGGCGGCACATTGAGCTCGGATCGTGCGGCGCGGATCTCGCTCACCAGACGGATCAGCCAGTCGATCTCCTTCGCCGCCTCGGGATCGAGCGCGCGCGCGTCCGCCATCGGCCATTTGGCGACGATAAGGTCGTGCTCGCGAGCCCCCATCGCGTGCCACAGCTCCTCGGTGATGAACGGCATGAACGGGTGGAGCATGACGAGGATCTGGTCGAACGCCCAGCCCGCGACTAGCCGCACCTCGTCGCGAGCCGACCAATCGAACGAAGAGGTGAGGCTGTCATCATCAAGCTTCGTCTGGAGGACTGGCTTGGCCAGCTCGATGTACCAGTCGCAGAAGCGCGACCAGACGAACTGGTAGATCGTGTTCGCCGCCTCGTCGAAGCGCAGGTCGACGAGCGCGAGATCGAGCGCCTGCACGCAACCGACCGTCTCGGCGATGATCCAGCGGTTGACCGGCAGCGCGGCCACGGGCGGCTCCAGCGTGGTCGAGGCCCCCACCCCGTTCGACTGCAGGAAGCGCGCGGCGTTCCACAGCTTGGTGGCGAAGTTGCGATAGCCTTCGACGCGTTTCTCATCGAGCTTGATGTCGCGGCCCTGGCTCTCCATCGCCGCCATGGTGAAGCGCAGCGCGTCGGCGCCGTAGCGATCGATCAGCCCGAGCGGATCGACCGTATTGCCCTTCGACTTCGACATTTTGGCGCCGGTCGCATCGCGAACGAGTCCATGGAGATACAATGTCTTGAACGGCACTTCCTTCATGAAGTGCAAACCCTGCATCGCCATCCGCGCATCCCAGAAGAACAGGATGTCGAAGCCGGAGATCAGGATGTCGTTCGGGTAGCGGCCGCCTAGCAGGCGGGTGGCGTGTCCAGGCTCCCCGTTCGCGCCGAGCGAAGTCGAGGCACCTGCCGCGAGCGCCGCGCCTGGGTCCTGTCCCTCGACTTCGCTCGGGACGAACGGTGAGGGGGCGGCGCCAATCCCCTCCCCGTTCGCACTGAGCGCAGTCGAAGTGTGTGTTGCGGGCGCGGCGCCTGCGGCATGTCCTTCGACTTCGCTCAGGACGAACGGGGGGATGGGGGCGGCTTCCGCGTCCGGCCAGCCGAGCGTCGCGAACGGCCACAGCGCGGAGGAGAACCAGGTGTCGAGGACGTCGTTGTCTCGATGCAAAGCAACGCGACGGACTGACGCACCTTCGTCCTCCGCAAACAGCTCATTAAATTGCTCGTCGTCGCTATCAGGAAGATAAACGTCAAACGTCGGTCCGTAGTAGGCTTTGGCCTCTTCCAAAGCTTCGTCACGCGTGAGCGCAACAAATGGCTTTCGCCCCGCGCCCCTCGCCATATGAGCTTCAACGAGCGAATAGGTTAGGTTGCCCGTCTCGTCCTTTTCCGGCCCATACCAGGCCGGTATCCGATGCCCCCACCACAGTTGGCGGCTCACGCACCAGGGTTGGATATTCTCCAGCCAGTTGAACCACGTCTTCGCCCACGTCTCGGGCACGATCTTGATCCGCCCGTCGCGCACCGCGTCGATCGCGGGACGGCTAAGCGTCTTGGCGTCGACATACCATTGGTCGGTGAGCCACGGCTCGATCACCGCGCCCGATCGGTCGCCATAAGGCGTGGCGATGGTGCGGGGCTCGGCGTCGTGCTCGGCGCCCTCCTTGTCGATGTGCGGCACCAGCACGCCCTCGGCCTTGAGCCGCGCGACGATCGCGGTGCGCGCCTCGAAGCGGTCGAGCCCGAGCAGGTCGGCGGGTATCAACCCGTCGGCGGTCTGCGCGACCTTCGCCTCGGCATCGAGCATGTTGAGCATGTCCGCCGCCGCGATCCCGGCGCGCCTGCCGACCTCGAAATCGTTGAAATCATGCCCTGGCGTGATCTTCACCGCGCCCGAGCCCAGTTCGGGATCGGCATGCTCGTCCGCCACGATCGGGATCAGCCGCCCGGTGATCGGCAGCCGCACCTTCTTGCCGATGAGATGCGTGTAGCGCTCGTCGGTCGGATGCACCGCGACGGCCATGTCGGCGAGCAGCGTCTCGGGCCGCGTGGTGGCGACCATGATGTGCCCCGAGCCGTCCTCGAGCGGATACGCCAAATGCCAGAAGGCGCCCTTCACGTCGCGCGTCTCGACCTCGAGATCCGAGATCGCAGTCTTCAAACCCGGATCCCAATTGACCAGCCGCTTGTCGCGGTAGAGCAGCCCTTCCTCGTGCAGTTTGACGAAGACGTGCGTCACCGCCTTGGAAAAGCCCGCGTCCATCGTGAAACGCTCGTTTGCCCAGTCGCACGACGCACCGAGCCGGCGAAGCTGGCGCGTGATCGTGCCGCCGCTCTCGGCCTTCCAGTCCCACACCTTCTCGACGAACGCTTCGCGCGAGAGGTCGGTGCGCTTTTCGCCCTTGGCGTTCATCTGGCGCTCGACGACCATCTGCGTCGCGATGCCGGCATGATCGGTGCCGACCACCCACAGCGCATCCTTGCCCTTCAAACGCGCATGCCGGACGAGGATGTCCTGCAGCGTCGCGTCGAGCGCGTGGCCGATGTGCAGCGAGCCCGTGACGTTGGGCGGCGGGATGACGATGGTGAAGGGCTCCGCTCCCGCGCGTGGCGGGTGGAACAGGCCGCCGTGCTCCCAATGCGGATACCAATGCGCCTCGATAGCGGCGGGGTCGAAGGTCTTGGGGAGCTCGGTCATGGCCGCGCGCGTAGCAGGGGGCGGCGGGGATTGCCAAGCGGGCGCTACGTGTTCCCCGGCGAAAGCCGGGGTCCAGGCCCGCACTATATGGCGGCCGCGGTAATCGCCTCACGTTCCAGGCCTGGGCCCCGGCCTTCGCCGGGGAACGGCTTAATTCCGCCCGCTCAACCGCGCCACCTCGGCCGACACCAGCCGCTCGACCATCGCGGGCAGCTCGCGGTCGAGCCATTCGCGCAGCATCGGCTTCAAGAGATCGGCGACGAGACCGTCGAGCGTGTTGGGCGCGCCCTCCTCGGCGCGGACCTGCAGCTGGCCGAGTGCCGCGAACGCATTGCGACTGGCTTGCGCGGCGGGCGACGAGAGCAGACCGTCGGTGGCGGGATCGCTCGACGGCGCGGTGGCCTTGGCGGATTGCGCGGGGATGGTGTCGGCTTCCGGCATCGGGCTGGTCAGCTCCAGTACGTCAGGGATTTCGGGATCTTCGGGCTCGACCACCGGGGGCGTCGCGGCGATCGATTCGACGCGCATCTGCGCGACGGGCTCGGGCGCTTCCGCCTGGACCGGCGAGGCGGCCGGGCTGACGACCGCGGCCATCGCCTCGCGGCGCGCCTTGGGCGTCTTGGCGCCGACGGCCTCGCTATCCTCGGCGATGATGCGCTTGATGGAAGCGAGAATGTCTTCCATCGACGGTTCGTGGTTGAGCTGCCCCATGACGCCAGTGTCGCCTAGTTCGCGGCCGGTGTCACCGGGGTATTTTCGGGGATCAGATGCGGCCCGTAGGTGGGTTTCGCGATCGCCACGGGCTGCGGATTCTCGGACCAGTCGTTGATGTCGTGGATCGCGTGGCGGTAGTTCATCGTCGGATCGTAGAGCGCGCCGCCGGTCAGCCCGAGATGCTTGTAGTCGACCAGCCCCATCGCGTTGAGCAGCGCGAAGCCCGCCACATAGGCATCGTGCTGCGCCGAGACGAGCGACACTTCGGAGCCGAGCTTCTCCTGCTCGGCGTTGAGCGTATCGAGCACCTGGCGAAGCCCCGCCTGCTGCTCGGCCTGGACGCCTTCCAGCGCGAGCGTGTTGGCCTTGAGCGCCTCCTGGCTCGACCGGATCACCTCGACCGACGCCTCGTAGCTCGAAAAGGCCGCGCGCGCGGTGGCGACGACTTGGCGCTCGGTCGCGGTCTCGCTCTCGATCGCGGCCGATTCGAACGCCTGTTCCTGACGCACCTGCGCGCCGGGCAGGCCGCCCTGATACAGCGGGACGGTCAGCGTAACGCCAGCCTGCGACGCATCGCCGACCAGCCTCTGCCCCGCCGACAGCCCGCTCGCATCGGTGTCGCGGATATAATTGTTGCTCGCGGTCGCGGAGATCGAGGGCATGCGGCTCGATCGCGCGGTATCGACGTCGAAATGCGCCGCCTTCACCGCGGCGACGGCGGCGGCGATATCGGGATTGTTGGCGATCGCGGTGTCTTCGGCCTTGTCGGGATTGTCGGGCAGCACGGGCAGCGGCGGTGGTTGATCGAGCACGCCCGCGCTGGCGCCGATCACGCGGCGATAGCCCTCCTCGCTGTTGACGAGATTGGAGCGCGCGGTGGTGAGCTGCGCGGTGCCGTCCTCGAGCCGCGCCTTGGACTGCGCGACATCGGTGCGCGTCAGGCTCCCCGCCTGGAACTGATCGTTGGTCGCATCGAGATTGGTCTGCAACACCTTGACGTTGTTGATATCGAGCTGGACGATCGCGCGGTCGCGCAGCACGTCCATATAGGCCGAGACGACTTGGACGAAGACGTTGCCCTCGGTCGCACGCAGCGACTCGCGACCCGAATCGACGCGCGCGTCGGCGGCATGCGTTGCGTTGCGGATCCGGCCGCCCTGATAGACCGGCACGCTCAACTGCGCGCCCGCGCTGAGGAAACGGTTGAACGTCTGCTGCTGTCGCAGGCCGTTGAGGCCCTGCGAATAGCTGACGGTGGCGCCCAGCGTGGGGCGGACCTGTGCGCGGACGATCGCCGACTGCTCGTCGGTCGCCCGAAGCTGCGCGCGCGTGCCGGTCAGCGTCGGGTTGTCGCCATAGGCGGCGACCAGCGCATCGGTGAGCGTCGTCGCGCCCGCACTCGCCGGGGCAAGCAACCCCGCCGCGAGCGCGATCAACGCCGCCCCCGCTTTTAGCCCAGACTGACGCATGTCCCCCCTCCGTCGACCTAGAACGTGAACGCCGGCGCCGCGGCGAAGCCGGGCAACGGCATCGTATCGACGTCGGCGAACGCGCGCAGGCCGACGCTCGCGCCGGCACGACGACCGACCGACAGCCGGCTGACGCCGCGTTCGAGGATCGCGGTGACGATGCGGCCGTCCTCGACGATCTGCTCGACGATCGCCGGCGGCACGCGATCGACGGCACCGTCGATATAAACGAGATCGTAGGGCGCGCCATCGGGCGAGCCCGCCGCGAGATCGCCCTCGACCAAGCTGATCCCCGGCGTGTCGCAGAGCGCGACGCGCGCCCTGGCGATCAGCGCGGGCTGGTCGAGCGCGGTGACGACGCAACCCATCGCCGCGAGCAGCGCCGCGACATAGCCCGTCGCCGCGCCGATCAGCAGCACGCGCTCGCCGGGCCGCGGATCGGCGGCGTCGAGCAGCCGTCCCGTCGCGGTCGGCGGATTGAGTGCGCGCCCGTCGCCCAGCGGCACGATCGTGTCGCGATAGGCGAGCGCGCCCTGCCCCGCGCCGACGAAGCGCTCGCGCGGCACCATGTCCATCGCCGACAGCACGCCGACGTTGGTCACCAGGCTGGGGCGCAGCTGGTTCGACACCATCGCGCGCCGAAGCCGATCGAAATCCTGTTCGCTCATGATCGCTGACCTCGCACAACTGTATTAGATTGGCAATACACTATGTGCCACCGGCAAATCTCTAGGATGTCGGGGCGGTTGCCGCAACGGGTGGGTGTTCGAGATGCGTCCGGCGGTTGACACGCGCGGCGACGCGTCGCATTGGCGCCGCTCTCGGCCCGATGGCGGAGTGGTTACGTAGAGGACTGCAAATCCTCGCACCCGAGTTCGATTCTCGGTCGGGCCTCCACTCATTCCTATTCAGCGACGGCGGCAGCGGCTCAGGCGAAGTCGAGCTCCATGCCGTCATAGCCCGGCACGACGCCGTCGGGCAGCTCGGCCTCGAGCATCCGATAGTCCATGCTGTTGTCCATGTGCATCAGCACCGCAAGATCGGGCTTGAGCCGGCCGATCCAGCCCAGCGCCTTCTCCAGGTTGGGGTGTGTTGGATGCGGCTTGCGGCGCAGGGCGTCGAGGATCCACACGTCGACGCCTTTGTAGAGCGCGGCCATGTCGTCGGTTAGCGCGTTGAAATCCGTCGCATAAGCCGCCGAATAGCCGTTCCAGTCGAAGCGCAGTCCCGCCGAGGTGATCGCGCCGTGCGGCTGATCGACCACGCGCACCCGGATGTCGCCGATCGTCAGGTCGTCGGGAAGATCGTGGCCCTTGACGGTCGGCGGATAGCCGTCCCTGCCCTCGAACGCGTAATAGAAGCGCTCGCTGACCGATTTGAGCGTCGCGGGGCGCGCATAGCCCTCGACCGCGGCGCGGTTGAGGATGACGATCTGGCGCAGATCGTCGATGCCGTGCGTGTGGTCGGCATGGTCGTGCGTCCAGATCACCGCATCGAAGCGGCTCGCCTGCGCGTCGAGCAATTGTTCGCGCAGATCGGGCGAGGTATCGACGAGGATGCGCGTCTCGTCGGTCTCGACGATGATCGAGGCGCGGCGGCGGCGGTTCTTGGGCTCGTTCGGATCGCACTGCCCCCAGTCGTTGCCGATCCGCGGCACGCCCGACGAGGTGCCCGCCCCCAGCAACCGGATCCTCATGCGTGCGCCTTCGTGAAGAGAGTGAAGAAGTTGTCGGCGGTGCTTTGCATGAGTTCCGCGACGGGCTCGCCGCGCAGCCCTGCCAGGAAGCGCGCGGTGTCGGCGACGAAGGCGGGTTCGCACGGTTTGCCGCGATGCGGCACGGGCGCGAGGAAGGGAGAGTCGGTCTCGATCAGCAGTCGGTCGGCGGGGATCGTCGCAGCAACGGCCTGCAAGTCCTTGGCGTTCTTGAAGGTGACGATGCCCGAGATCGAGATGCTGAGGCCCAGCGCGAGCACCCTCTCGGCGAAGTCGGCGCTGGCGGTGAAGCAGTGGATCAGCGCGGGGAAGTCGCCCTTGCTCTTCTCGTCGGCGAGGATGGCGAACGTGTCGTCCTCGGCGTCGCGCGTGTGGATGATCGTCGGCAGCCCGGTCTCGCGCGATGCCGCGATGTGTGCGCGGAAACTCGCCTGCTGGCGGTCGCGATCGCTATGGTCGTAATAATAATCTAGCCCGGTCTCGCCGATCGCGACCACCCGCGGGTGGGACGCGGCGGCGACGAGCTTGGCGGTGTCGATGTCGGGATGCGCGTCGGCCTCGTGCGGGTGGATGCCGATCGACGCCCACACGTCGGGCTCGCGCTCCGCGGTCGCGACGATGTCCGCCCATTCGCTTTCGCGTGTCGAGATGTTGAGCATCGTGGTGACGCCTGCGGCACGCGCGCCGGCGAGCACCTCGGCCTGGCGCTCGACCAGCTTGGGGTAATTGAGGTGGCAATGGCTGTCGACGAGCATCGGCGGGAGATAGGGCGACGCGCGACGAATGGAAAGCGCGCGCTCGCGACCCGTCATGCCCGTTTCGTCATCCCGGCGAAAGCCGGGACCCATGGACGGCGGAAGGCTGGCTAGTCGAGCGTGGCGCCCTCCCTACACCAGACCACATTATGGGTTCCGGCTTTCGCCGGAATGACGGGATGCGTTTAGGCGGCGTCCAGCTCCAGCCGCGGGAATACGCCGGCCGGTGCCGGCAGCGTCGTTCCGGCCACCAACCGAACGCCAAGCGCCGCGAAATTACGCGCATCCGACGCGACGCCAAGCTGATCGAGCAGCCGGTCCGCCGACTCCGGTATCGCCCAGCGCACCAAGATCGCGAGTTGCCGCACCGTCTCGGCGGTCCAGTAGAGCACCGCGTCGGCCTTCGCCGGATCGGTCTTGCGCAACGCCCACGGCGCCGCATCGGCGAAATAGCGGTTGGCCTCGCCCACGCCCTCCCAGACGATCTCGAGCGCACGATGCAATGCTAGTTCGTCCATCGTCTCCTGCAGGCGCGGCAGCAGCGTCGCGGGCAGAACCGGCGCAGGCTCGTCTCCCGGCCCCGGCAGTACGCCGCCGCCCTGCTTGGCGATCATCGACAGCGAGCGCTGCGCAAGGTTGCCAAGGCCGTTGGCGAGATCGGCATTCACCCGTGTTACAATGGCTTCGGCCGAATAGCGGCCATCCTGCCCGAAGCTGACTTCGCGCAGCAAAAAGTAGCGAAGCGCATCGACGCCGTAGCGCTCGGCGAGTTCGATCGGATCGGCGACGTTGCCCGTCGATTTGGACATCTTCTCGCCGCGGTGGAGCACGAAGCCGTGCCCGAACACGCGCCTCGGCAGCGGTAGATCGGCCGACATGAGGAACGCCGGCCAGTAGACCGCGTGAAAACGCACGATGTCCTTGCCGATGACGTGGAGATCGGCCGGCCACCATTTGGAGGCGTCGCCGGGATAGCCAGCGCCGGTCAGGTAATTGGTCAGCGCATCGACCCAGACGTACATGACGTGCCCCGGCGCGTCGGGCACCGGCACGCCCCAGTCGAAACTGGTGCGCGAGATCGAAAGGTCGGACAGGCCGCCTTTCACGAAGCTGGTCACCTCGTTGCGACGACCTTCGGGAAGGATGAAGTCGGCGTTGGCGTCGTAATGCGCTAGCAGCTTGTCCTGATAGGCCGAGAGCTTGAAGAACCAGCTTTCCTCGACCGTCCATTCGACCGGCGTGCCTTGAGGAGAGACCTTGCCGCCCTCTCCCTCGACAAGCTCGTCTTCGCCGTAAAAGGCTTCGTCGCGGACGGAATACCAGCCTTCGTAGCGGCCGAGATAGATGTCACCCTTGGCCTGCATCGCCTGCCAGATCGCGGCGCTCGCGGCATAGTGATCGGCGTCGGTGGTGCGGATGAAGCGATCGTAGGAGATGTTCAAAGCGTCATCCATCACCTTGAACGCGGACGACATTTCGTCAGCAAGTGCGCGCGGCGTGATGCTCAGGTCGCGCGCCTTCTGCGCCATCTTGAGGCCATGCTCGTCGGTGCCGGTGAGGAAGCGCACCTCGCGCCCCTCGAGCCGCTTCCAGCGCGCGATCGCGTCGGTGGCGATCGCCTCATAGGC
>CAXTVK010000051.1:0-17724 GCA_964247655.1 uncultured Sphingomonadaceae bacterium
CGCCGGATCTCGGCGAAGCTCCATTGCTCGCCGTCCTCGTAGACGATGTGCGCCTTGTCCGGCCGCTCGGCCGCCCAGCGATCGAGCAGATAGCGCAGCACGCAGGCGTCGCGATCGGGAATGCGGGCGTCGCTGAAGTCGCGCGCGGGGGCGGTCGTCGGCATGGTCTCTCCTGTCACCCGTCCCGCGATCGATCCGGTCGGCTCAGCCGAGGCCGATCAACCGCATGCAGGCGTGTACGACTTGTTTGGTGATGGTTTCGCGCGATCGGCGGCTGCCCGGCCGATAGCAGTTGGTGATCCAGCTCAGCAGGCCGCCCATCCACACCGACATCGCGGCGGCATCCTCGAGCGCCACGAGCCCGTCCTTCTGGCAGGCCTCCACCAGCCGCGCGATCCGCAGGTCGAATTCGTGGCGGAGCCGCATGATGCGCTGCGCGTCCGCGCGATCGAGATTCTTCATCTCGCGCTGGTAGACGACGATATATTCGTGGCGATCGATGATGATCCCCGCGACCTCGGCGAGCGCGATGCGCAGCCGATCGGCCGCGTCGGACCCTTGCTGCGAGACCCGATCGAGCGCGTGCAGCGATTCCTGCACGCCCAGTTCGCAGATCGCGCTCAGGATGTCGCTCTTGTTGCGGAAATAGGTGTAGAGGAACGGCTTGGTGACGCTCAGCCGATCCGCTAGCATCTCGAGCGTCGCCGATTCATAGCCGCGCTCGAAGAACAGCATGCTCGCTTCCTCGAGGATGCGCGCGCGCTTGTAGGCGACGACCCCGGGCTTGAGATCACGCTGCTGCTCGCGGGTCGCCCCGGCCAATTTGGGCGCTATGGAGATGGTCTTGCTCATGCAGCCCTTCTGAGGATTTCCAAGATGTCGTCCGCCGAACGGACGGGTCGAGGATTGGTCCGGCCCCAGATATCAAGCAAGGTATAATCGGCTACCAGCTGGAAGCGATCGGGCTCGACACCGACCTCCGCCAGCGTGCGCGGCATGCCGAGGCCGCGGATGAAACCGTCGAGCACGGCGGATGCCGGCTCGCCCGGCTTGCCGAGGCAAGTGCTGATCCGCGCCTGGCGGCTGTCGTCGTGCTCGGCGTTCCAGGCGAGCACGTAGGGCGACATCACGCACGAGGTGTAGCCGTGGGGCACGTCGCACGTGCCGCCCAGGATATGGCCGATCGCGTGGCTCGCGCCCATCGGCACGCCGCCGATGATCGAGATCATCGATTGCCACGCGCCGATCTGGCATTTCAGCCGACCAGCGAGATCGGTGGGATCGGCCTTGACTCGCGACAGGCCCTCGACGAGCAACCGCAGCGCGCTGTCGGCGAGGCCGTCCGCGAAATCGTTCGACTGATACGACGCGAGCGTCTCGACGGCGTGATCCACCGACCGCACCCCGGTCGACAGCCACAGCCATTCGGGGGTGTGCACGCTCAGCGACGGATCGAGCACGATCATCACCGGCGCCATGCCGCGATGCTCGTAACCCTGCTTGTGCATCGTCGCCTCGTCGGTGGCGCCCGACAGCGTGTTGAATTCGCCGCCGGACAGCGTCGTCGGCACGCAGATCACGCGTATGTCGGGGCCGATGGTGATCGGATTGTGCGGAACGCCCGCCTCGTCCACCCAGACGCGCAGCGGCTCGAACGCCTCGATCGTCTGCACGTCGTGCTTGAGCAGCAGCGCGATGATCTTGCCCGCGTCGGTGACCGACCCGCCGCCGACGGTGACGATCAGATCGGTGCCGCACGCCTTCGCCGCCTCCTTGGCGCGGAGCACGTCCGAACGCGGCGCATGCGGTGCGATGCCGCTGTAGGTCAGCGCGTGGCGATCGCCCAGCGCCGCCTCGATCCGCGCGATCTCGTCGGTCTTTTCGCGCAGAGTCGTGCTGGCGAGGATGAAGACGCGCTTGGCGCCCAGCCGATCGGCCTCGTCGCGGATCGCGTCCGCCGCGGGCCGACCCATCGTCACCCGCTCGGTCGAGGTAAACCGCATCTCGCTCGCGACCGTCTCAGCCATCGTCCTGCTCCCGCATTGCTTTGGCGTCGAGATAAGCGGCGAATGATCCTACTGTCCAGTAGATTAATATACCATCGATGTTGACGGGTATCGGGGTGGACGTTACGCCCGAGGATATCGATACGATGTCCGCGCCGTCGCTTAGGCGGGCTCCGGGCGCTTGGGGGGTTGATGACGGCCGTGGGGTATATGCAGGATCGATCCCTGACGGTCGACGCCTTCCTCGACTTCGCCGAGCGGTGGCACCCGACGGTCGAGATCGTCTCGCGCCGCGCCGACGGATCGACCGAGATGTCGAGCTATGCCGCGGTGCATGCCGGCGCCAAGCGATTGTCCGCACGGTTGCTCGCCGACGGTATCGCCGCCGGCGACCGGATCGGCACGATCGCGATGAACAACATCCGTCACCTCGAGGCGTGGTACGCGACGATGGGCATCGGCGCGGTGTGCCACACGATCAACCCGCGGCTGTTCCGCGAGCAGATCGTCTATATCGTCAATCATGCAGGCGACCGGATGCTGCTCGTCGACGCGGCGTTCGCCGCGCTCGCGATCGGACTGTTGCCCGATTGCCCGACGGTCGAACGGCTCGTCGTCCTGCCCGACGGCAGCGATTTCGCGGCGTCCGCCGATGCGCTCGACTACGACCGCTGGATCGCCGCGGCCGGCACCGACGCGCCCGCCTGGGGCGGCTTCGACGAGCGCCAGCCTTGCGGCCTGTGCTACACATCGGGCACGACCAGCGACCCCAAGGGCGTGCTCTACTCGCACCGCTCCAACTATCTCCACGCGCTGACCAGCATACAGCCCGACGTGCTCGACCTGTCCGCGACCGACGTGGTGCTGCCGATCGTGCCGATGTTCCACGCCAATGGCTGGGGCATCCCGTTTTCCGCGCCCGCCGTCGGCGCCAAGCTCGTGCTGCCGGGCGCGCGGCTCGACGGCTCTTCGCTGTGCGCGTTGATCCGCGAGCAAGGCGTCACCTTCGCCGCAGGCGTGCCGACCGTGTGGCAGGGCGTGCTCCAGGAGCTCGACCGGACCGGCGGAGATCTCGGCCCGTTGCAGCGGATATTGGTCGGCGGATCGGCCTGCCCGCCCCAGCTCATCCGAACCATGGAGGATCGCTATGGCGTCGAGGTCCGTCACGCGTGGGGGATGACCGAGACCTCGCCGATCGCCTCGGTCGCGACGCCCACGCGTGCGGTCGCGTCCGCGGACGACGAGACCCGCCACCGCCAGGCGATCAAGCAGGGGCGCCCCGTCTTCGGGCTCGACGTGATGCTGGAAGACGACAGCGGCGTGGCCGTAGCGCATGACGGGCAAACGCCCGGGCATCTGCTGATCCGCGGCGCGACGGTGGTGCAGCGCTATTATCGCCACGACCGGGACGCGACCAACGCCGGCGGCTGGTTCGACACCGACGACATCGCGACGATCGACGCGCATGGCTATGTCCACATCACCGACCGCGCCAAGGACCTGATCAAATCGGGCGGCGAGTGGATCTCGTCGATCGAGATCGAGACGATCGTGATGGGCCACCCCGCCGTCGCCTGCGCCGCGGTGGTCGCGGTGCCCGACGAGCGCTGGGGCGAGCGGCCGCTGCTGCTGGTCGAGCTCAAGCCCGCAACCACGGCCGCGCCCGAGGAGTTCCGCGCCTTCCTCGACGGAAAGGTGGCGCGCTGGTGGATGCCCGAGACGGTGCGGATCGTCGATCGGCTGCCGCTGGGCGCGACCGGCAAGATCGACAAGAAGATGATCCGCCGCGATCTGTGCGACCTCGCCCGGTGAGCGGGCCCCTGACGGGCATCCGGATCGTCGAGTTCGCGGGGCTGGGGCCGACGCCGTTCGCGGCGATGATGCTCGCCGATTTCGGCGCGGACGTGCTGCGCATCGAGAAGCTCGGCGCGCCCGCGGTCTCGCCGGGCGATCGGAGTTTCGATTTCCTCAATCGCGGGCGACCCTCGATCGCGCTCGATCTCAAGGCGCCCGAGGGGATCGCGCTCGCACGCGACCTGATCGGGCGCGCGGACGTGCTGATCGAGGGCTATCGCCCCGGCGTGATGGAGCGGCTCGGCCTCGGCCCCGAGACGCTGACCGACGCGCATCCCGGCCTTATCTACGCGCGGATGACGGGCTGGGGACAGGACGGGCCGCTGGCGCGCAAGGCGGGGCACGACATCAACTATGTCGCGATGACCGGCGGGCTCTACATCATCGGCGACGCCGACCGGCCCCCGCCGCCGCCGGCGAACGTGTTCGGTGACTTCGGCGGCGGATCGATGTTCGTCGTGACGGGCATCATGGCGGCGCTGATCGAGCGCGCACGGAGCGGCCTGGGGCAGATCGTGGATGCCGCGATGACCGACGGCGCCGCGATGCTGCTGACGCAGATCTTCGCGTGGAAATCGATGGGCGTGTGGAGCGCCGGCCGGTCGAGCAATCTGCTCGACGGCGCAGCCTATTTCTATCGCTGCTACGAGACCGCGGACGGCAGATATATCGCGGTCGGCGCGCTCGAGCCGCAGTTCCACGCGGCATTGCTGCAGGGCCTTGGGCTCGATCCCGACGCGTTTTCCGATTATCTGGAGCCGTCGTGCTGGCCGGCCCGCGCGGCGCTGTTGGCCAACATCTTCCGAACCCGCTCGCGCGACGACTGGGTCGCGGCGTTCGTGCCCTACGATGCCTGCGTCACCCCGGTGCTGACGCTGGACGAGGCGATCGTGCACCCGGCCAACGTGGCGCGCGACGCCCACCGCAGCAGCGTCGCGGGGGTGCAGCCGAGCCCTGCCCCCCGGCTGTCGCGCACGCCCGCGGCGATCGGCACGCCGCCCGGCGCATCCGGCGAAGGCGGCGCGGCCGCCCTGATCGAATGGGGCATTTCGGCGGAGCAGGCGCGCGCACTCCAAGAGGCTTCCGTGCTCCGCGCATCGTAATTTCGCGACGATGCTAAACCCGATTGCATACCCACCGCATATTGAATATACCCGTCGGTAGAAACAAATTACCGCCGACATGATGCGGGATAAAGGGGGGGCTATGTTCGTGATGTCACTGAGGTCGTGCGTTGCGCCGTTGGCGCTTGTGATCGCAAGCATGCCGGCCGCGGCGATCGCGCAATCGACGCCGACCCCCACCGACGCCGCCCGATCGCCGACACAGGACGCGACCGTCGCCGCGCAGAGCGCCGCGCAGAGCGATGTCGGCGAGATCGTGGTCACCGCGACCAAGCAATCGACCGTGCTCAGCCGCGTGCCCGCCGCGATCACCGCGATCTCGTCGTCGCAGCTTCGCCCGGGCGGCATCCAGAACATCGCCGACATCGCGCAGGTCGTGCCAAACGTCTCGATCGGCGACCAGTTCGGCGTCAACCGCACCTTCATCCGCGGCATCGGGCTCAACAATTTCGACATCGGCGGCGAGGGCGCTGTCGCCTTCCTGCAGGACGGCGCGATCCTCGCGCGGCCCGCGCAGCAGCTGAGCGGCTTCTACGATCTCGACCAGGTCGAGGTGCTGCGCGGCCCACAGGGCATATTGTACGGCCGCGGCGCCACCGCGGGCGCGATCAACCTCGTCACCGCGATGCCGACCGAGGCGCTGTCTGGCTATCTGCGTGGCACCTACGGCAATTACAATTCGAAGGTGATCGAGGGTGCGGTCGGCGGTGCGGTCTTCGGCGACAAGCTGCTCGTCCGCGTCGCGGGCAAATACGAGAATCGCGACGGCTACGGCGAGAATCTCTACACCGGCAAGGACATCGACAACCGCAACGCCTATTCCTTCCGCGTCACCGCGGTCAGCCATCTGACCGATACGCTCAAGGCGACCGTGATCGGCGATTATCTGCACGAGCATGACGACGATTACGCGTTCCACTATTTCGGGCCGTCGGTCATCCCCGACGATTCGCTGCCGCACACACTGATCGGCGGCAAGTCGATCCTCGATTATTATGCCGCCAAGGGCGAGAAGCCCGATCTGCGCAACATCTATTCGAACGAGGATCCGCTCAACCGTCGCCACGGCGTCGGCGTCACCGGCATCCTCGATTGGGCGTCGGGCGATATCGATCTGAAATCGATCACCGCCTACCGGACCTTCCACCGCTTCCAGCGCGACGATCTCGACGTCTCCGACGTCTCGCTCGCCGGACGCAACGACTATACCGAGAGCAGCAAGTCGTTCAGCCAGGAATTCACCGGCACCTATCAGGGCAACGGCTTCTCGCTGCTCGGTGGCGCGATGTATTTCCACGAGCGGCTGGGCGGCACGACGCGCGTCAACACGACCAATCTGGGCGTGCTGTTCGGCCTGCCCGCCGACACGTTCAACGACGGTGCCTATCTCCAGGACGGCGTGGTCAAGGTCAACGCCTACGGCGCCTACCTCCAGGGCGCGGTGGACATCACCTCGACGCTCAAGCTCACCGCGGGCGCTCGCTACAGCTACGAGCATCGCCAGGGCAACGGCTTCTTCGAGTTCGACGCGCTCGGCATCCTCGTGCCGACCGACGTCGGCAAGGGCTGGTCCTCGGTGACGCCCAAGGTGCTGCTCGAATATAAGCCGACGTCGACGAGCCTGCTCTACGCCAGCGTGACCAAGGGCTTCAAATCGGGCGTGATCAACGTCGGCAGCGTCAATCCCGCGATCAATCCCGAGACGGTGTGGAGCTACGAGGTCGGCTTCAAGCAGAAGTTCCTCGACAACCGCATCCTGCTGAGCGGCGCCGCCTTCTACTACGACTACAAGAACCTCCAGGTCAGCTTCGTCAACGCGCAGAGCATCGTCACGACGATCAACGCGGCCGCCGCGCGCAACTACGGCGCCGAGCTAGAGCTGACCGGCAAGGTGACGCACCAGCTTTCGATCAACGCGCACGGCTCCTATCTCAACGCGAAGTTCAAGAAATTCTGCAACGCTTATTACGGCTCCGCCTTCCCCGCGCGCCCAGGCATCGACTATGCCGCCTGCCCGACCGATCCGGGGCTGGTCGATCTGAGCGGCAAGCGGCTGCCGAGCGCACCGCGGCTGCAGTTCGGCGGCGGCTTCGACTACGACGTGCCGATCGGCGAGCTGGGCAAGGTGACGATCAACGCCGATGCCAGCTGGCAGTCGAAGATCTACTTCAACGAGTTCAACAACAGCGACGCCGCGCAGAAGGGCTATGCGCTCGTCAACCTCGGCGCGACCTTCTACCGGACCGGCGATCACCTCTCGGTCGGCGGCTGGGTCCGGAACCTCGCCAACAAATACGTCGTCTCGAACAACATCATCGCGGCGGCGACCTTCGGTTACGTCCGCGTCGGATCGCTGCTGCCGCCGCGCACCTACGGCATGACGGTCGGGTATAAATTCTAGGACGGGCAAGCCGTAACGGGCGGAGGACGAGGCATGGACCGATTTCGCGTTGGCCGGTTCGTCGTGCATCGTATCGAGGAATGGCAGGGCAGCTTCGCGCCGCCCGAGATGCTGTTCCAGGGCTATGACGAGCCGCGCTGGCGCGAGCGCATCCCCGAGTTCGTGCCCGACTATTTCAGGCCGGCGGAGGGCAAGCTCTACGCCTTCCTGCAAAGCTGGCTGATCGACACCGGCACGCAGCGCATCCTGTTCGATACGGGTGCCGGGAACGACAAGGATCGCCCCGGCATCCCGCTGTTCGGCAACCTCGCCACCGATTTCCTGGCGCGGCTCCGCCACGCGGGTTTCGCGCCCGAGGATATCGACATCGTCGTCTGCTCTCACATCCACGTCGATCATGTCGGCTGGAACACGCGGCTGGTCGACGGTCGCTGGGAGCCGACCTTCCGCAATGCGCGCTACGTCCTGCCGCTCGCCGACCGCGACTTCTGGGATCCGGCGACGACGGGCCCGGGGCCGGGCGAGATCGGCCGCATCGTCAACGCCGGCATGTTCGACGACAGCGTCCGCCCGCTGATCGAGGCGGGGCGCGTCGAATGGGCGGGGGACGGCCACGAGATCGCGCCCGGCCTCACCTGCCATGCCGCACCCGGCCATACGCCGGGCAGCATGATGATGCGCGTCGCGTCGGACGGGCGGAGGGCGATGTTCGTCGGCGACATCGTCCATCATCCGATGCAGATCCACCAGCCGGGCTGGAACAGCGCCTATTGCGAGGACCAGGACCAGGCGCGCGAGACGCGTCGGCGCGTGCTGACCGAGGCCGCCGATAGCCAAGCGCTGCTGATCCCCGCGCATTTCGGCGGCGAGCATATCGTGCAGGTGGCGCGCGAGGGGCGATCGTTCCGCCCGATCTATTCCGGAAAGGCCTGGGCATGACCGACACGATCGTTGCCGCCGAGCGCGCGCTTCCCCACAACTTCTCGCTCGATCCCGAAAATGCCGAGCTTCTCGCCGATCCGTATCCGACCTTCGCGCTGCTGCGCGAGAACGATCCGATGCATTGGTCCGAACTCGGCTTCTGGGTCGCCAGCCGCTACGACGACGTGCGCAGCATCGTGATGAACCGCACCGATTTCGGCCAGGGCGACTTCATCCGCAACATCGAGCTCTACTACGGCCAAGGCTTCGACGTCTTCGCGCACCCCGCCTATCGCTGGCTGTCGGAGGTATTCGTCTACCAGGATCCCCCGCGCCACACGCGGCTGCGCGGCCTGGTGTCGCAGGCGCTCACCGCCAAGCGCGTCCGCGAGATGCGGCCGCGTGTCCAGGCGATCGCCGACCGCCTGATCGACACGGTGATCGACCGGAACCGAATGGAGCTGATCCACGATTTTGCCTACAAGCTGCCGACGCTGGTGATGTGCGACATGCTCGGCATCGGCGAGGACGAGGCGTCCGACGCGCTGCTCTCCGAGCTCAACCAGGCGATCGCCGACAGCTTCCTCGTGCTCGACATGCGCGCGCTGCCCGCGGAAGACCTCGCGCTCGCCGATCGCCAGATTACGTTTCTCGAGACCTTCTTCGACGGCATCTTCCAGAGCCGCGAGGATGCGCCGCGCGACGACCTCGCGACCGCGATCCTGCAGGCGCGGGACGGCGGCGAAGGGCTGACCCGGCGCGAGATGGTGACCGTCGCCATCGCGCTGTTCGGCGCCGGCTTCGAGACCACCGCGCACATGATCGGCAACGGCATATTGACGCTGCATCGCCACCCTGACCAGTGGCGGGCGCTGGTGAACGACCCGGCGCTCGCATCCGGCGCGGGCGAGGAGGTGCTGCGGTTCGAAAGCTCGCTGACCGCGACCTACCGCACCGCGTTCAGCGACGTCGAGGTCCGCGGCCGGACGATCCGCGCGGGGCAGCGGGTGTTGCTGCTGCTGGGTGCCGGCAACCGCGATCCCGAGGTGTTTCCGGATGCCGACCGCTTCGACATCGCACGGCAGGGCGGACGGCATCTGTCGTTCGGCGGCGGCATCCACTTCTGCGTCGGCGCCGAGCTCGCGCGCCTCGAGGCGGAAATCGGCTTCGCCACGCTCGCCCGGCGACTGCCGACGATGCGCGTCGAGGTGTCGCAGCCGCAATGGCGCGGGCTGCTGTTTCGCGGGCTCTCGACGCTCGATGTCCGCTGGGACGATCGGGGATGACCGCTTCGATCAACCGATAATGGCGGGCGCCGACATCGCCTCGCCGAGCGCGGCGAGTTCATCGGCGTCGAACGTCCGCGAGCGCGTCAGGAAGCGCCGCTCGCGGCCATTGTCGAGGCTGAACATGCCGCCGCGACCGGGCACGACGTCGAGGATCAGCTGCGTGTGCCGCCACAGCGCGAATTGTTGGCCACCGATGTAGACCGGCGCCTCGCCGATATGCCCGAGCAGCACGTCGTGATCGCCGATCAGGAACTCGCCCTGCGGGTAGCACATCGGCGAGGAACCGTCACAGCAGCCGCCCGACTGGTGGAACAGCACCGGTCCGTGATCCGCGACGATCTCGGCAAGTAGCGCCAGCGCCGCCTCGGTGGCGACCACGCGAGGCGGCGCGCCGTCCATCAGAAGAAGCCGAGCTTCTTCGGGCTGTAGCTGACCAGCATGTTCTTGGTCTGCTGGTAATGATCGAGCATCATCCGGTGGTTCTCGCGCCCGATCCCCGATTGCTTGTAGCCGCCGAACGCCGCGTGCGCGGGATAGGCATGATAGCAGTTGGTCCACACCCGCCCGGCCTGGATCGCCCGCCCGAAGCGGTAGGCGCGCGCGCCGTCGCGCGTCCACACGCCAGCGCCGAGCCCGTAGAGCGTGTCGTTGGCGATCGCGAGCGCGTCGGCATCGTCCTTGAAGCGCGTGACCGACAGCACCGGCCCGAAAATCTCCTCCTGGAAGATGCGCATCCGGTTGTGGCCCTCGAACACGGTCGGCTCGACATAATAGCCGTCGCTGAGCGCACCGCCGCGGTCCGCGCGCTTGCCGCCGGTGAGCAGCTTGGCGCCTTCCTGTGTGCCGATGTCGATATAGCTCAGAATCTTCTCGAGTTGCTCGGACGAGGCCTGTGCGCCGATCATCGTCGCGGGATCGAGCGGGCTGCCCTGGACGATCGCCTCCACCCGCGCGATCGCCTTCTCCATGAAGCGATCGTAGATGCTCTCGTGGACCAGCGCGCGGCTCGGGCAGGTGCAGACCTCGCCCTGGTTGAGCGCGAACATCGTGAAGCCCTCGAGCGCCTTGTCGAGGAAATCGTCGTCCTCGGCGGCGACGTCGGCGAAGAAGATGTTGGGCGATTTGCCGCCGAGTTCGAGCGTCACCGGGATCAAATTCTGGCTGGCATATTGCATGATCATGCGGCCGGTGGTGGTCTCGCCGGTGAAGGCGATCTTGGCGATGCGCGGCGACGAGGCGAGCGGCTTGCCGGCCTCGAGCCCGAAGCCGTTGACGATGTTGAGCACGCCGGGCGGCAGCAGGTCGCCGATCAGCTCGGCGAGCAGCATGATCGAGGCGGGGGTCTGCTCGGCAGGCTTGATCACCACGCAATTGCCGGCGGCGAGCGCGGGGGCGAGCTTCCACACCGCCATCAGGATCGGGAAGTTCCACGGGATGATCTGGCCGACGACGCCCAGCGGTTCATGGAAATGATAGGCGACCGTATCGGCGTCGATCTCGGAGATGCCGCCTTCTTGCGCGCGGATGCACCCGGCGAAGTAGCGGAAATGATCGATCGCGAGCGGCAGGTCGGCGGCGGTCGTCTCGCGGATCGGCTTGCCGTTGTCCCACGTCTCGGCAAGCGCGAGCAGATCGAGCTTGGCCTCCATGCGATCGGCGATGCGGTTGAGGATCAGCGCGCGCTCGCCCGCACTGGTGCGGCCCCAGGCCTCCTTCGCGGCGTGCGCGGCGTCGAGCGCCTTCTCGATGTCGGCGGCGCCCGATCGCGCGATCTCGCAGATCTTGCCGCCGGTGATCGGCGACACATTGTCGAACCACCGCCCCTCGACCGGATCGACGAACGCGCCGCCGATGAAATTGCCGTAGCGCGCCTTGAACGGCGAGCGGAGCGCGGGCTGCTGCTGCGGGTCGGCGACGGCGGGCGCGGCGTCCAGGGCGATGTGATCCACGACTCTCTCCTCTATGTTCTTGGCCGCAGGATAGCGCAAATCGGGCATCGCTCCCAGCGCGCAGCCGCCTGCCGCGCCCACGCCTGGTCGTCGGCGACGTCTCGGAATGCGCCACCTCCGGCCACCGCGCGCCGTGCGGGCGGCGATGCGTGTCATTGCCGCGTCGAGAGACACCGGCGCCGGCTCGTCTCCAGTCCCCGTTCATGCGCGAAGGCCCATTCTGCGCGCACTCGAAGGAGAAGATCATGCGTAAGATTGTACTGGCGATGACGTTGACGATGCTCGGCCTGGGCCTGTCCGGCTGTTGGCACGATGGGTTCCGCGGGCCGGGCGATCACGGCGGCGGGCATCATGGCGATCATGGTGACCACGGCGGGGATGGCGGCGGCGATCACGGGCGATGACCGAACGGCATCGGCGTCCGGTCGCTAGACCGGCGCCGATGCCGGCGATCGCACGATCCGACGATCTCTATCCTCGTTTCGGACGATAGAAGATGTGCGTGCCGACCTTTGCGATCTTGTCGAGCGAACCGCTCCACCACGGCACGACCCAATCGGTATGATAGTGCGTCGCCGTCCCGACCGCGCCGAACACCGTGCCTGCGAGCGCGTGCCGCGCCCGGGCGCGCGCCGCCACCCAGCCGGCGGTCTCCGGCCTGCGCGACAGCGAGCCGTCGCAGGCGAACGAGAACTGGCAGACGCCGCCGGGCACGCTGCGCTGGTAGACGACCCCGCACACCGTCCTTGAAAAGCCCGATCGACGGACCCGGTTGAGCACCACCTGCATGACCGCGCGCTGCCCGCGGGCATCGTCTCCCGCCTCGTAAAGCGCGACCGTCGCGAGGCATTGGATCGCCTGCTCGCGCGCGGCCGGCGTGCCGTGGAAGACGAATCGCGACGCCGGGAGGACCGGGCCGGGCACAAACGGGACGGCAGCGTTCGCGGCGCGCGCCTGGCTCATCGACAGCGACGCCTTGTGGCGCGTCACGACGCCCCGCACGAACGACGCCACGCAATACAGCATAGCGAGGGCGACGATGCCCGCGGCGATCGCGAGCGCGAACGCAGCCAGGGCGTCGCGCGTCCGCCGCGCGTTGCGTCGTCGGGTTCGAACGGGGCGAGGGCGCGTCTTCGCCATGGCTGCGTGCCTAGCGCGACGCGCCCATCTTGCAAGGCGGGCGGACGGCGTGGAGCGTGGCACGATCCGTCGCCGGGTTCGGTGGCGACGGGCATCACCGCATGCCCGCTTGGCCGGCAGCGCGATTGACCCGACCGCGATGTCGTTCCATCCCGGCATGCAAATCATGATGGAGGCGAGGATGGCGACCAGCGGACGCGAACTGAGATCGACCGCGTACGCGGACGGCAGGCTGGAACTGACGATCGAGGACGTCGTCTGCGAAAGCCCGGCCGCCGGCGAGGTGATCGTGCGGATCGAAGCAGCCCCGATCAATCCCAGCGATCTCGGCCTGCTGCTCGGCCCCGCGGACGTCGCGTCGCTCCGTTCGAGCGGAACGGCCGATCGGCCGGTATTGAGCTTCGACGTTCCGCCCGAGCGCAGGGGCGGCGTCAAGGCGCGGATCGGCCAGTCGCTGGCGGTGGGCAACGAAGCCGCGGGCACCGTGGTGGAGGCCGGGGAAGGCGCCGAGCCGTTGTTGGGCAAGCGCGTCGCGCTGCTCGGCGGCGCGATGTATGCCGATTATCGCAAGCTCCGGGCGCGCGACGTCGTGGCGCTTCCCGACGGTGCGAGTGCGGCGGACGGCGCATCGATGTTCGTCAATCCGCTGACCGCGCTCGGCTTCGTCGAGACGATGCGGCGCGAGGGGCACAAGGCGATCGTTCACACCGCGGCCGCGTCCAATCTCGGCCAGATGCTCCAGAAGCTCTGCCTTAAGGACGGCATCCCGCTGGTCAACATCGTCCGCTCGCCCGAGCAGGCGGCGATCCTGCGCGATATCGGCGCGACGCATGTGCTCGACAGCCGCGACGCGGACTTCCGGCGCAAGCTGGTCGATGCGATCGCCGAGACGGGCGCGACGATCGCCTTCGACGCGATCGGCGGCGGCACGCTCGACAGCGACATCATGCAGGCGATGGAGCAGGCGGCGAGCCGCACGATGACGGAATTCAGCCGCTATGGCTCGAGCGTCTTCAAGCAGCTCTACATCTACGGCGCGCTCGACATGGGCCCGACCATACTCAACCGGCTGGCCTTCGGCTTCCAGTGGGGCGTCTCGGGCTGGCTTGTGACGCCGTTCCTGCAGAAGGCAGGCCAGGAGGTGGCCGCGCGCTTGCGCCAGCGCGTGATCGACGAGCTGACGACGACCTTCTCCAGCCACTACACCCGGACCATCGGGCTCGCGGAGGCACTCGATCCCGACGTGCTGCGCGGCTACGAACGCAAGGCGACGGGCGAGAAGTTCCTGATCGATCCGACCCGCGGATGACGCGCGCACGACCTGCGATTCGTTTCCGATAGGGCGGTCGGTGACAAATCGCCTCGTTTCGAAGCGGGGCGGATCGGCTGGCGTCGCCATCCGTTATGCCCGTCAATGTGCTGGTGCCGCGGCACCGCGACGGGCTATCGGCTGCCGCTCGTGCACCACAGCGCCGCGCGTACATCGGGAAGGACGCCGCAATGTCGATCATCATCAATGGGTCGCCCGCCGAGGCGCCCAGCGATCCGCGCGTCTCGCTGTTGGATTTCCTGCGCGAGGGACTTCATCTCGCGGGGACCAAGAAGGGCTGCAACCAGGGCGCGTGCGGCGCGTGCACCGTGCTGGTCGATGGCGAACGCATCCTGTCGTGCCTCGCGCTGGCGGTGCAGTTCGAGGGGCGCGACGTCACCACGATCGAGGGCCTGGCGGCGGACGGCGCGCTGCACCCGCTGCAACAGGCGTTCATCGAGCATGACGGCTTTCAGTGCGGCTATTGCACGCCCGGGCAGATCTGCTCGGCGATCGGTATGGCGGCGGAGGCCAAACGCGGCGTACCCAGTCACGTCAGCGCCGATCTCGCAGGCGACGTGACGCTGACGCGCGAGGAATTGCAGGAGCGGATGAGCGGCAACCTCTGCCGCTGCGGCGCGCACAACGGGATCATCGAGGCGATCCAGGACACGCTCGCGGCGGAGATGGCGGCATGACCCCGTTCAGCTACGCGCGCGCGACCGATACCGCCGAGGCGCTTCGGCTAGGCGCGGGACACGCCGCGGCGTTCTTGGGCGGCGGCACCAACCTGGTCGACCTGATGCGCGAGACGATCGCGACGCCATCCGCGCTGATCGACGTCACCGGCCTGCACGGTTCGATCGAGGAAACCGCAGATGGCGGCCTGCTGATCGGGGCTGCGGTGCGCAACACCGCGCTGGCCGAGCATCGCGCGGTGCGGACGCGCTATCCGCTGCTGTCTCGCGCGATCCTCGCGGGCGCGTCGGCGCAGATCCGGAACATGGCGACGGTCGGCGGCAATCTGCTCCAGCGGACGCGGTGCGCCTATTTCTACGACGCCGACGGATCGCGCTGCAACAAGCGCGCGCCCGGCTCGGGATGCGACGCGATCGACGGGTTCAATCGTGGCCATGCGATCCTGGGCGCCTCGCCGGCGTGCGTCGCGACGCATCCGTCGGATATGTGCGTCGCGCTCGCCGCGCTCGATGCGGTCGTGCATCTGCAGGGCCGCGACGGGACGCGGACCTTGCCGTTCACCGAGCTTCACCGTCTGCCCGGCGATCGTCCCGATATCGACACCGTACTGGCGCCGGGCGAGCTGATCACCGCGATCGAGCTGCCCGCTTCTCCGCTTGCCGCGCACTCGACCTACCGCAAGGTCCGCGACCGCGCGAGCTACGCCTTCGCGCTGATCTCGGTCGCCGCCGCGCTCGAGCTCGAGGATGGTCGCGTCAAGGACGTGCGGATCGCGTTCGGCGGCGTCGCGCACAAGCCGTGGCGCGCGCTCAAGGCCGAGGCAGCGCTCCGCGACCGCCCTGCCACCGCCCAGGCGTTCCGCGACGCCGCCATCGCCGAGTTCGGCGATGCCGAGCCGCTCAGCGACAACGGTTTCAAGATCGAACTCGCCACCCGTACCCTCGTCGCGGTGCTCTCCGAGCTCAGTGGCAATCTCGCCGGAGCCGCCGCATGACGATCCTCGATACCGCGAAGAACGCCGCGCAGGCGCTGATACAGGGTGCGCAGGCCAAGCTCGTCCCGCTCGCACCCGACAGCTGGATACCGGGTGGCGTCCCCGATCCGCTGATCGCGCGCAAGCACGGCACGATCGGCACGCCCGTCTCGCGTCTCGACGGTCCGCTCAAGGTGCGCGGCGCCGCGCGCTTCGCCGCCGAGATCGTGCTCGACGACATGGCTTACGCCGCGCTGGCCTATGCGACGATCCCGCGCGGACGGATCGCGACGCTCGACACCGCCGCCGCCGAGGCGGCCCCCGGCGTCGTGCTGGTGATGACCTATCGCAACGCGCCGCGGATGAACCGGCCGGGGGTGTTCGGATCGTCGCCCACCGCGGTCGGCCCCAGCGACCTGCCGATCCTGCAGGACGATCGCATCCACTGGAACGGCCAGCCGATCGCCGCCGTGCTCGCCGAGACGCAGGAGCAGGCCGATCACGCCAGCTCGCTGATCCGCGTCACCTACGAAGCCGAGCCGTCGACCACCGCGTTCGCCGTGGCCAAGGCGGCGGGCCCGAAGCCCGGGCTGTTCATGGGGCAGCCGCTACTCGACGAGATCGGCGATGCTGAGGCCGAGCTGGCAGGTGCCGCGCGCCGTGTCGACAACGTCTATCTGACCCCGCGCCACAACCACAATCCGATTGAGCCGCACGGCGCGACGATCGCCTGGATCGACGGCACGCTGGTCATCCACGACATGAGCCAGATGGTCACCGCCACCGCGGCGACGATCGCGGGCGTATTCGATCTCGAGCCCAAACAGGTGCGGATCACCTCGCCCTATGTCGGCGGCGGATTCGGCTGCAAGGGGCTGTGGGATCACCAGATCATCGGCGCGGCCGCGGCCAGACTGGCGGGACGCCCGGTCCGCATCACCCTCTCGCGCGAAGGCGTGTACCGCACCGTCGGCGGCCGTTCGCTGACCGAGCAGCGCGTCGCGATCGGTGCCGCCGCCGACGGTCACTTCAACGCGATAATCCACACCGGCACGACCGCGATGACGCCGCACAACAACATGCCCGAGCCCTTCATCCTGGGAACGCGCGGCGCCTATGCGGCGGACAGCTTCAAACTGTCGGTCGAGACCGTGACGATGAACACGCTCTCTAACACCTTCATGCGCGCGCCTGGCGAATCGGTCGGCACCTTTGGCCTCGAATCGGCGATCGACGAGATCGCGGTCGAACTCGGCATCGATCCGATCGAGCTGCGCATCCTCAACGAGCCCGAAAAGGATCCGATCTCGGGCCTTCCCTTCTCCTCGCGGAACATCGTCGAGGCGTGGCGCGCGGGCGCGAAGGCGTTCGGGTGGGACAAGCGCAGCGCGACGCCGGGCGCCCGCCGCGAGGGCGAGTGGCTGATCGGCATGGGCTGCGCGACCGGCACCTATCCCTATTACCGGATGCCCGGCGCCGCCGCGCGGATCACGCTGACGCGCGACGGAAAGGCCATCGTCGAGGTTGCCGCACACGAGATGGGGATGGGGACGTCGACCACCACGACGATGGTCGCCGCAGAGCGGCTGGGGCTGCCGATGGACCAGGTCGAGGTGCGCTACGGCGATTCGATCATCCCCGGCGCGATCATGGCCGGCGGCTCGCAGCAGACCGCGGCGATCGGCGGCGCGGTGATCGCCGCGCACAACGCGCTCGTCGCCGAGCTGCTGACGCTCGCGGGCAACGACTCGCCGCTCGCCGGTCTGTCGGCCGATCAGGTCGGCAGCGAGGACGGCGCGCTGGTCAAGCTCGACGAGCCGGACAAGCGCGAGACCTACGCCTCGATCCTGACGCGCGCGCAGCGCGACAGCGTGGTGGCGAGCGAGGAGGCGTCGCAGCCGCTCGAGCTGCAGCACTGGTCGATGCATTCCCACAGCGCGGTGTTCTGCGAGGTCCGCGTCAACGCGGTTACCGGCGAGACGCGGGTCAGCCGCTTTCTGGGGTCGTTCGACTGCGGGCGGATCCTCAATCCCAAGACCGCACGCAGCCAGTTCCGCGG
>CAXTVK010000052.1:0-17562 GCA_964247655.1 uncultured Sphingomonadaceae bacterium
GCGCCGACGACGTCGGTGTCGATCGCGGTCGGCACGCCGTAGCGGCGCTGCAGCCGCGGCAAGATTTCGGTATGCGCCCAACCGGGCTTGGGGGTAGCGGTAATGAAGCCGTAATCGGGCGCCCCGGGACGCAGCTCGAGCGGGCCGAAGCAAGCGATGCCGAGCGCGGCGAAGCCGGGTCGGTCGCGCCAGCCGTCGAGGATGCGCTCGATCCCGGCGAGCGTGTCGTCGGGCGTCGTCGTCGGCACCTGCTGCTCGGCGACGACATGGTCGGGGCCCGCGGCGAGGCTGCACACGCATTTGGTGCCGCCGAGTTCGATCCCAGCGACGAGGGTGTGGGCGCTCACGATACCGACGACGCCGCCCGACCGGTGGAGCCGCGCACGACAAGCTCGTACGGCATCGTCATATGCTGCGGCACCGCGTCGCCGCCCTTGTCCTCGATCAGCGCGAGCAGCGCGCCCGTCGCCTCGCGCGCCATGTCGCGGATCGGCTGGTGGATCGTGGTCAGCCGCGGCCAGACGACGAGCGCGATGTTGCTGTCGTCGAAGCCGACCACCGACAGCGCATCGGGCACTGCGACCCCCGCCTCGTAAGCCGCATTGAGCACCCCCGCCGCCATGTCGTCGTTGCTCGCGAAGATCGCGGTCGGCCGCTCCGATAGAGCGAGCAGCGCCCTGCCCGCCTCGTATCCCGACGCGAAGGTGTAGGCGCCGATCACTTCGAGCGCCGGATCGGTCGCCAGGCCGTAGGCGGCGAGCCCGTCGCGATAGCCCTGCAAGCGCGCGGCGGCCGAGGCATGCGACGGATCGCCGCGCACGATGCCGATCCGTCGGTGGCCGAGCGCCACGAGATGATCGATCACCGCGCGCGTCGCGCCGATGTCGTCGATCACCACGTCGGGCGCGTGGCTGCCGCCGCTGGTCGGCGCGATCCGCGCATAGGGCAGACCGCACGCCTCAAGCTCGGCGACGGTCGCGGCATCGTCGCACAGCGGCGGCGCGAGCACGATGCCGTCGAGCCCCGACGCGCGCGCGATCGCCTGCATCTTGCCCGACGCCGCCGCGACATCCGCGAACGGCAGCACGAGCAGCCGATAACGCTCGCCCTTCAACCGATCGAGCGCCCCCGTCTGCAGGTCGACGACATAGTTGGGGCTGGGATTCTCGTAGGCGAGCCCGATCAGGAAAGAGCGCCGCCCCGCGAGGCTGCGCGCGGCGACGTTGGGATGATAGTCGAGCGTCGCGGCAGCGGCGAGCACGCGGTCGCGCGTCGCCTGGCGGACGTTGGGCTCGTCGTTGAACACGCGCGAGACGGTCTTGATCGAGACGCCCGCGGCATCGGCGACGTCGGTGATCGTGCTATGCCGCGTCGCTTTTTTTCTAGCCACTCAGATCCCCGCCGATATTTGGCGCAATTAGGCATGTTGGCGGGTGACAGGCAAGCGCCGGGGGCCGCGCGGTTCGGGAAGCGGCGCGCCGGCATGCGCGGCGGCGATCAGCGCCACGACATCGCGCGCCTCGACCGGATCGACCGGCGGTGCCTCGCCCATCCGGATCGCGGCGGCAAGCTGCTGGTAGAACCCGAGCGGATCGCCTGCCGGCACAGATTGCGCGACACGCTCGCCATCCCGGGTAGCGCGGAAAGCGGGGATGGTCGGCAGCTGTTCGCTCGGCGAGCGGCCGGCGCGCAGCACCGCCTCGAGCGGATCGAGCGCCTCGGTCCACCAGCTCCCGCCGGTGCCGTGCAGCGCCAGATGCGGGCGCGTCGCGGCGACCAGCGTCGTGGCGGCCAGGATCGCGCGTGCCGTGCCGTAGTGCAGGGTAAGCTCGAAATAGTCGTCGGCCCGCGCGCCGGCGCGCTGCGTCGCGACGTCGGCGGTCATCGCATCGGGCCAGCCGAACAGCCCGATCGCCTGATCGACCAGATGCGGCCCCAGATCCCAGAGCAGCCCGGCGCCCGCCCCCGGCGCATTGCGCCACACCGCCGCCGCCTCGGGCCGGAAGCGATCCCAGCGCGCTTCGTAGAGTGCGGGTGCTCTGATCGCGCCCTCGGCGAGCAGCCCGCGCGCGGCGAGGTAGTCGCCGTCCCAGCGCCGGTTGTGATAGACGCTGAGCACGCGCCCCGCCTCGCGCGCCTGATCGATCAGCCGGTCGCAATCGGCGACGCGCGGCGCCATCGGCTTGTCGATCACGACATGCTTTCCGGCGCGCAGCGCCGCGCCGGCGTGGGCTGCGTGGAGATCGTTGGGCGTCACCACCACGACCAGCTCGACCGCGTCGATCGCGAGCAGCGCCTCGATATCGGGCACCACCGCAGGCCGGTCGCGCCGGTCGCCCGCCTCGGCGCGAGACGTCGCCACGGCGACGATACGGTAGCCGTCCAGCGCCTCGATCACCGGCGCATGCAGCACCGCGCCCGCCAGCCCGTAGCCGACCAGACCGACTCCGATGGGCCCGACTCCGATGGGCCCGACTCCGATCGGAGCCGTCATCCTAGCCGATCCGCCTCGGCATCGGTCGTGCGGATCAGCCGGTCGAGGATGCCGGGCTCGCTATAGGCGTGGCCCGCATCGGGGATCAGATGGAAGTCCGCCTCGGGCCAGGCGCGGTGCAGGTCCCACGCGCTGCGCACCGGCGTCGCGCTGTCGTAGCGGCCCTGGACGATCGTGCCGGGGATGCCGCGCAGCCGGCCTGCGTCGCGGAGCAGCTGCGCCTCCTCCATCCAGCCCTTATGGACGAAATAGTGATTCTCGATCCGCGCGAAGGCGAGCGCGAAATGCGCGTCGCCGAACCCGCCCGAGGTTGCCGGATCGGGCAGCAGCGTGATCGTCTCCCCCTCCCACTGCGCCCAGGCGCGCGCCGCCTCGAGCTGCGCCGCCGCATCGTCGCCGGTCAGCCGCTTGCGATATGCCTCGACCAGATCGTGGCGCTCGGCTTGCGGGATGGGCGCGAGGAAGCGCTCCCACTTGTCGGGAAACAGCCAGGACGCACCCTCCTGATAATACCAGGCGACCTCGGCCTGGCGCAGCAGGAAGATGCCGCGCAGGATCAACGCGGAGGCGCGCTCGGGGTGCGTCTCGGCGTAGGCGAGCGCGAGCGTCGAGCCCCAGCTGCCGCCGAACACCAGCCATTCGTCGTGCCCGCACATTGCGCGCAGCCGCTCGATGTCGGCGACGAGGTGCCAGGTCGTGTTGGCGGCAAGCTCGGCATGCGGCAGCGAGCGCCCGCAGCCACGCTGATCGAACAGCAGCACGTCGTAGCGCGCGGGATCGAACAGCCGGCGATGCGACGGCGCGCACCCGCCCCCCGGCCCGCCGTGCAGGAACACCGCGGGGATGGCGCCCGGCGTGCCGCAGCGCTCCCAATAGACGCGGTGCCCATCGCCGACGTCCAACAACCCCGACGCATAGGGTTCGATCGCGGGATAGAGCTGGCGCAGGCTTCGGGTCATCGGCGTCCTCCTGCGAGCGGCATCGCAGAGCGGCGCCGGTTCGCCAAGTGCGGAGCGGTGGAAGGCGGAGGGCGGAGGGCGGAGGGCGGCGAAGCGCGCGCGTCCTCGATCACCAGCTCCACCCGTCATCCCGGCGGAGGCCGGGATCCATACGCGCGGAGCTTGCTATCCGTCGTCGGCGCGCTCGCAATCGTAACGCCTGGCTGGATGCGCCTCGTTCATGGGTCCCGGCATCTGCCGGGATGGCGATTGCGGTCCAAGGGCCCTGCTCGGAACACAGACTGCACATTTGAGATCGTCCCGCGCCTCATGCTATGCCGATCGACACGATCAGGGGAACATCGATGAGCGACGAGATCGTCTTCTACACCAATCCGCAATCGCGCGGGCGGATCGCGCGCTGGATGCTCGAGGAGGTCGGCCAGCCCTATCGCATCGAGCTGATGGACTATGCGCTGCTCAAGGCGCCGTCCTATCTCGCGGTCAATCCGATGGGCAAGGTTCCCGCGATCACACACCGCGGCCAGGCGATCACCGAATGCGCGGCGATCTGCGCCTATCTCGCGGACGCGTTCCCCGACGCCGGGCTCGCGCCGCCACCGGCCGAGCGCGCGCGCTATTATCGCTGGCTGTTCTTCGCCGCCGGCCCGGTCGAGGCGGCGGTCACCAACGCGGCGCTGCAGATCGAGGTCTCGCCCGAAAAGCAGCGTATGGTCGGCTACGGAACGATGGGCTATGTCCTAGACGCGCTCGAGGGCGCGATCGACGGGCGCGACTATATCGCGTCCGATCGCTTCACCGCGGCGGATCTCTATGTCGGGTCGCAGCTGAGCTTCGGTCTCATGTTCAACTCGATCGAGGCGCGACCGAGCTTCGTCGCCTATGTCGATCGGCTTAGGGCTCGCCCCGCATACCAGCGCGCCGCCGCGCTCGACGATGCCGCGATCGCCAAGCAGACCGCCTGACCGAAGAAACCAACTCGCGAAAAAGCCCGGCGGATCGCTCCGCCGGGCCTTCCGGTCTCTGATCGAGGCCTATCGCGAGCCTAGTTCCGCGAGCTGCCCATGAAGCGCAGCAGGAACAGGAACATATTGATGAAGTCGAGGTACAGCTGCAGCGCGCCCATCACCGCGGACTTGCCGAGCAATGCCGTACCGCGCACCGCGAAGTAGCCGCTCTTGATCCGCTGCGTGTCGTAGGCGGTGAGGCCCGCGAAGACGACCACGCCGACCAGCGAGATCAGCAGGCTCATGCCCGAGCTTTGCACGAACATATTGATCAGCATCGCGGCGATCAGGCCCCATACCGCCATCACCAGGAAGGTGCCGATCGGCGCGAGATCGCGCTTGGTGGTGTAGCCGAAGAGGCTAAGCCCCCCGAACGCCACCGACGTCGCGAAGAAGGTCTGCGCGATCGACGCGCCGGTATAGCGCAGGAACACCGCCGACAGCGACAGGCCCATGGTGAAGGTCAGCAGCCAGTACAGCGCCTTGGCGGTCGATTCCTGCATGCGGACGACACCGAAGCTCATGGCGAGCACGATGCCGAGCGGCGCGAACATCACGACCATGCCGAGGCCGGTGGTGCGACCCAGCGGATCGAACAACATGCCGATATAGGGGCTGCGCGCGAACAGCATCGCGACGACGCCGGTGAGCAGCACGCCGGAGGCCATATAATTATAGACCGACAGCATGTAGGACCGCAGTCCTGCATCGAAGGCCGCCTCGCGCGCGCCGGTTGCCGCGCGCGGCACCGCGGTCGTCCGGGGGTCAGACCAGTTCGCCATCGAAAATCACTCCTCAGCGTCGACGAATATCATCGACTGTGACAATATCGGCGTTCGCGCGGGCGCTTTCAAGCGAAACCGAATTTGGGCGCGACGAAGAGCGAGCAGAATGGCACGACATCATCTGTTCGTTGCGCTGACGCCGCCGGCCTCGGTGCGCGCCAGCCTGATCGGCGCAATGGGCGGGATACCCGGCGCACGTTGGCAAACCGACGAGCAGTTGCACATTACGCTGCGCTTCGTCGGCGAGGTCGATCTGCATCAGGCGGAGGACATAGCCGCCGCGCTCGATCATGTCCGCCATCCCGCGCTGACGCTGCGACTAGGCGAGGTCGGTACGTTCGACCGGAAGCATCGGATCGATACGCTATGGATCGCGATCCAGCCCCGCGCCGATATATTGCGCCTGCATGCCAAGATCGATCGGGCCTTGCGAAGGGCGGGCGTCGCAGCGGATGCACGCGCCTTCCTGCCGCATGTCACGATCGCGCGGTTCGCAAGCCGCGCTGCGCCCGATTTGGCAATCGTCGGCTGGGTCGTCGCGCCATCGCTGCCGCCGTTCGTCGTTCGCCGCTTCGCGCTCTACGAAAGCCATCTCGGTTCGGACGGTGCATCTTACGAAGCGGTCGCACAGTACCCGCTCGACGCGACGGACTGAGCGGCAGCCGTCGTCCGATATCATCGACAAAAAAGGGGAGCCGGCCGAAGCCGACTCCCCGATTTTGTCGTCTCCAGGGATCCGAAGATCCCCGGGGAAACCCTTACTGACCCGAACCCGGGCCGAAGGTGATTTCCACGCGACGGTTCTGCGGCTCGCGCACACCGTCTGCGGTCTGCACCAGGAGGTGCGTCTCGCCGAAGGCCTGCGTCTGGAGCGCCGCATCCGGAACGCCCTTGCCGGCGAGGTAGGACTTCACCGCGTCTGCACGACGCTGCGAAAGGCCGAGGTTGTACTTCGGCGTGCCCGAAGTATCGGTATAGCCCGCGAGCTGCACCTGAGCCGAACCGGTCTGCGTGTACGCTGCGGCGGCGTTGTCGAGGATCGACGCGGCTTCCGGAGTGATGTCCGACTTGTTCCAGTCGAAGAACACGATGAACGGACCCGGGTTCGCCGGAGGCGGCGGCGGCGGCGGCGGAGGAGGCGGCGGGGGCGGGGGCGGCGGAGGCGGCGGTGGCGGCGGTGCGGCCGGCTCGCCGAAGTTGAAGATCACGCTCGCCAGCAGGCTGTGCGAACGATAGCGACCCTTCGACTCGTCGCCCGTGGCATCGACGAACTTCACGTTGTTCACGTTGAAGAAGCGATACTTCACGCCGAGATCGATGTTGCTGGTGATCGGAGCGCGAACGCCCGCGATTGCCTGCCAGGCGAAACGCGTGTCGCTGTCGTCGATCAGATCGGCGGCCGTTTTGCCACCGCGCCAATCGTCGGCCTTCACGCGCGCCACACCGGCACCGCCACCGACATAGCCGCTGATGCCCGACTCGTCACCGAAGTCGAGAAGCGCGTTGGCCATGAAGCTGAGGACATTGGTGTTGCCCGTGTACTTGCCGCTATATTCACCGGCAGGATAGCCGAGACCGGGCAGCGCATTGGCCAGCGTCAGGCTCTTGACTTCCGAACGCTTGTAACCGGCTTCGCCTTCGATCCGGACCGGACCGAGGTCATAGCCGACGATGCCGTCGACGTCGTAGCCGTAATGCTGCTTGACCCGAAGGGCGTTGTTGGCGCCGGCGAGGTCGTAGTTCGAGTTCTCGACGAGCATCGCGCCGCCTTCGACACCGACGTACCACGCCTTGTCCCTCGCGAAGGCGGGTCCAGCCAACGCGGTGGAGGCCAGCGCCACTCCTATGGCGAGCTTCCGCATATAAAATCCCCTTTCCATCAATTCCCGACTGGGAATCAAAAAACCCTAACCAATCAGGAATATCCACGCAAGCGCGCATATTCCCAAACCGTTGCCAGATTACCACAACTTGCTTTCGCATGTTGCAGATGCTCTCTGCCAAGCGGGTGCACAACACAGCATATCGGTTTCGGTTTCGTCGTTCCGGAAAAAAACTCACATTGCCGTAAGACCGTGACTTTTGAGCACCGCTATCACTGTTGCGATAGCATTTCGGGCCTCGATATCGATCACGCCGCCGCCACTGGGAAGTGCGACCGCCGGCTGTTGCATTCCGACCACTTGTACCCCCCCGACGAGGATCCGCGACGCAGGGATTTCGCCCAGAATCCAATTCGTTCCGTCGTACCGGGCGAACAGGCCGTCGGCGCGAGACCAGATTGTCGTCGCCACCAGCGGCGCGAGGAACCGCCACCCCCCGTCGGTCCAGACCGCGATCGAGGCCGCCTGCCCCACCCACGCGCCGGTGGGCGCGGCGCCGACGACCCAGCATTGCCCCGCCGTCGGCCCCGCAGGCGGATCGTCGAGCGCGAGCGCCTCGACCACGGGCTGGAGCAGCGCGTCGATGCGCGTCAGCGCCTCGTTGTGGAACGACTCCTTCTGCGCCTGCCCCGAGGCGATCAGGGGCAGCGCGAAGCGGGCGGTGGCGTCGGACATTTCAGGCTCCCAGCGCGAGGGTGAAGGGGACGGGCGGCAGCGTCGCGGCATCGGTGCCGATCTGGACGATCGCGAGCGACAGCGTGCCGCTGCCGCCGATCGCGGCGCGCTGCGCGACGGTGATGACCGTGGAAGGCGCTGTGGCGTCGATCGCGAGCGGCGTGCCGCCGCCACGCGTCGCGGTCAGCCGATAGCGCTCGCTCTCCTCGCCGAGCGGCGCGTCGATATCGTCGAGCCACGTCCAGCCGGCCCGGCTGCGCCGCGTCCACGCGACGAGGATCGATCCGTCCGGCTGCTCGACCGCCGAGATCGCGACCGGCGACGGCGGCCGCAGCGCGCGCGCCTGGAACAGGATGCTCGCCTCGGCGGGCGTGACGTCGCCGACGCCGCTCGCCGCGATCCGCACGCTCGATCCGATCGCACTGGCCGGCAGCGCCCAGGGCAGCAGCGTATCGGCATCGACGAGCACGAGGCGCTCACCCGCGACATGGCCCGCCGTCGCCCATTCGGTGCCGCGCCGGCCGCGCAACAGCCCCGACAGCCGGAACATACGCGGCGCGAGCTGCTCGGCCGCGGCGAACTGGACGAGTTCGTCGCCGATCAGTGCGAGATTGGCGGTGGCCGATGCCTCGAGCGCGTCGCTGCCCGCGAGCGTCATCCCATCCTCGATCAGCGCGACATCGACCGAGCCGGCGGTGTCGCGCAGCATCGCGCTGCCCGGCGGCAGCGCGCCGAGCGTCTGGCCGATCACCGCCGAGGCCGCGGTCTGGCCGATCGTCTGCCAGCTGGTGCCGTCGTCGAGGCTGCCGATCAGCGTCGCCTTGCGCCAGCCCGCCGACGCCCCCGCCGCCGCGATCAGCAGCGTCGGCGTGGCCGGCAGGTCGTCGCCGAACGAGGGCAGGTCGAGCAGCGCCAGCGTCGTCGGCCCGGCGGGCAGATCGGCCTCGGTCGCGCCCGCGCCTGCACTGGCGGCGGGCGTCGTCGCATTGGCGGCCGGCAGGCGCTGCGCGGTCAGCGTCGTCAGCATCGCTTCGAAGCCGCGTTCGGTCACGCGCCACACGCCGTCCTGCCCCGGCAGCGAGAGCAGCGCGCCCGCGCCGATATCGAGCCGACGCCACGGCAGCGTCAGCGTCGCGGCCGTTCGCCCCGCCCATTCGCGCGCGAGCCGCGCCTCTGCGATCGCCTTGGCGCTCCCGGCATCGACCGCGGCGGCGAGATCGATCGTTCCCGCACGCCGCGCCGAGGCATCGCGCCGCGCGCTCTGCGAGCCGAGCTGATAGTCGCGCGCCGGATCATAATAGCTGATCGCGATCGCCGCGTTGAGCGTGCCCGCCGCCTGCCGGTCGAGCATGATCTTCGGCGCGGTCTTGTCGCCCGCCGCGCTGCCCAGCTCTGCGGCGTCGATCGCGATCGGCGGCGCGCTCTCGTCGATCAGCGCGACGCCGTCGGCGCGATCGGCGAACGCGACGGGCAGCGCGGCGGCCAGCCCCTCGATCGCGCCGCGCACGCTGTCGCCGGAGGCGGCGTAGCCGATCAGCAGCGGCCCTCCGCTCCCCGCCACTTCGCCGTCGGACAGCGCGTTCGCGATCGTCGCGAGCGGGACGGGCGCGTCGTCGGCCACCACCTCGAAGCTCAGCGACGGGATGCGGTTGCCATAGTCGGCGAGTTGCAGCTGCTCGAACACGACATAGGCAATCCCGCGGTGCGCGGGCGTCGTGTCGATGCCCTGCGCGGCGGCGATCAGCGGATCGGCCGCCTGTCCCTCGTCGCCCGGATGCACGCGGAACGCGCCGACATCGCCCTTCCAGTCGCCCGCGGCACCGCGCAGCAGCGCGCCGTCCGCCCAGATCCGCCCGATCGAGCGGATCGGCCGCGCCGACAGCGCCACCGCGAACGACGCCGAATAGGTGTAGCTCGTCGTCTTGGGCTGGCCCTTGCCCGCGCTCGACTTGTGCTTGGCCTCCTGCAGGTCGGTCGACCAGATCACGCTGCCCGCGACGCGCATCGTGCCGAACAGCCTGGGCAGGTCGCTGCCATAGGACGAGCCCTGCACCGCGAGACTGCCGAGCCGCGCGCCGGTCGCGCCCTTGGGCGTGAAGATCGCGTGATCGATCGTCGAACCGATCAACGATCCGATCGCGCCGCCGATCGGCCCACCGACCAGATCGCCGACGACGGTGAGCACGAGCGTCGCCATGATGTTTTCCTTATTCGCTCCCCGGCGCAGGCCGGGGCCCAGCCCTTCTCCTCGTTCCCCGGCGCAGGCCGGGGCCCAGGCCCCACGTCGCTGTTTCTACGCGGCGCCCGATATCGAGTACGGGCCTGGGCCCCGGCTTTCGCCGGGGAACCGCATCCAAGCCGCGAAGCATCGTCTCCCCTGCCTTCAAGGGGAGGAGCAGAACACCGCAACCGTCGGCCACGGCGGTTCGCCCGGCGTCTCGACGACGCGGCGCAGCCCAGCGTCGGCGTGGACGAAACCGCGATCGGTGCGGATCGCGAGATGATGCTGATACGGCCCCGGCGCGAGCAGCAGGAGATCGCCTGGATGCAGCGCGTCGGTGCGCGCGAACCCCGCCGCCTCGATCGCCGCCATGACGTCGCCGACGTCGCCGCCGCGCAGCGCATAGCCCGCCGGCGCTCGCTCGCGCGCATAGGCGAGCGCGACGACGCCGACGCAATCGAGCCCGGTCTCGACCGACCGCCCGTGCAGCCGGAAGCGCGCGCCGACGCACGCCCGCGCCGCCGCGACGATCTCCACCACTCGATCGGCCATCAGTCGGTGCCGTAGCGGGTGAGCAGATCGGTGCCCGGCAGGAAGGGCTCGCCGCGAAAATTGGCGGCGTTGGCGAAGCGCGTGCAGCAGGTCTCGAAGCGCCGGTCGCAGCCCTCGACCAGTTCGACCAGTGCGCCCGCCTCGGTCGCGAAGGCGGGCGGATCGCGCAGCGTCACCGCGGCCCCGGCGGACGCCGCGATCGGCGCGGCGAGCCCGGCATTGGCGCCGTCGAGCCAGCGCAGCCGGCCGTAGGCATAGGCGTTCGCCGAGGACTCGCCCTGGTCGAGCGTCAGCCCCGCCCCGTCCGCCGCGATCACCGTCGCGATCCGCGTCCTCGCCGCCAGATCGATCCGGCAGCGGCGGTCGCCCAGGCTTGCGCGGCAGTCGGGTGCGGTCTGCTCGACCACCGGGCGTTCGAGCAAGGCGGTCGGCCCGCGCAGCTCGGCGGTGAAGGCGTCGTCCCGGATCGAGACGTCGCCGATCTCGCCGCGCGCGATCGGGACGGCATCGGCCGAGGGATCGGTCCAGTCGATCGCGAACAGGCTTAGCGTCGCGCCGTCCCAGCGGCCCGCCGCCAGATCGGCCTCGGTGATCGCCTCGCTAGTGAGCGCGCCGTCGACGTCGAGCGTATCGACGTCGAACCCGTCCGACTGCCTGACCGCCGAGGGCAGCATGCCGGGGCTCGACCGGTAGACGACACCAGCGATCGTCAGGTCGCGGTCGTGCGCGGTGAAGCCGATCGTCACGCCGTCGGCGCGATCGAGCCGCCAGCATAGCGCCAGCGTGGTGAGCTCGCGCTGGAGCCAGGCCGGCGCGGTCATTCGCGCACCTCGACCAGCGGGACGCTCGGCGCCTCGCCCGCGAGGAACGTCGACAGGCTCACCTCGAGCGTGTCGGCGGCGAAGCGGACGGGGACGTCGAACAGATAGCGCGCGGTGACCGCGACGCCCGCGGCCGGCGCGACGTCGAGCGAGACGATGCCGCCGCCCAGCAGGCTCCACCCGCCCGCCAGCGTCTCGCCGCCGACCGCGACCGAGACGCTGCCGGCGACGGGCCGCGTGATCGCGCGGACCTGCGGATCGTCGCCGCCGTAGGTCTTGATCAGCGGAAAGCTGGTCATGCTGCCGTCGCCCGTGCCGATGCGCTGGTCGCCGTCCGACATGGAATCGAACGGATCGCGGAAGCGGAATGCTCGTGCCGCGCCCCTTCGAGCGCGAAAGAAGCCGAGCAGCGTCGCAATGTCGGCCTCGGAGCGCACCCCAGGCCCCGCATCGAAGCGCAGCCGCGCGTCGGCCCAATCGGCGTTGCGCTGCTCGACCCCCGCCGCCGTGGTCACGATCGCGGTCGAAAAGCCGGGCGCGACGCTTGCGTGCCTGCCCAGCGCCAGCGGAAAGTCGACATCGTCGAAGGCGTTCAATTCCCCCTCCCCGGACAAGAAACAGGTGAAGCCGTCGCGCGCGACCTGCGGCAGCGCCCAGACGAAGATTCGCGCCACGCCGCGCGCCTTCGCGGCACCCGCCGCATCGGCGATCCGCGGCCACTGCGTCAGCGCGTCGGCGGGGTTCAGCACGAAGCCGGTGAAATAATCCTGCCCGCCGATCGGATAGCCGAGCCGCGCGGTGGCGACCGCGGCGCCGCGCGCGGACGCGCCGATGTCGCCGGCGAGCACGAAGTCGTAATCCTCGAGCTGGAGCCGATCGAACGCCGGGTGCGCCCAGCCGACCGGCATGTCGGCGCGCCGCAGCTCTGGCGTGTCCGCGGCGAGCACGGTCGGCAGATAGGTGAGCAGCAGCGTCTCGGCATCCGCGGCCACGCCGCGCACCGCGCCAACGATCCCCGCGCTCGAGGCCGCGAGCAGGGCGCCTGCGGCATCGAGCACCGCGGTCTGCGCCGGCCCGAGCGCACCCCTGACGCTGGTCACCGCGTCGACTCCGGCCCCGAGTGCCGCGCGCGCGGCATCGTCGTGGATGCAGATCGTGCCGTCCCCGCGCACCCACCACCAGGGCTCGCCGAGCTGGAAATGCACGCGGCCGACCGCGTGCGCCACCGTCGCGAAGGTGATCGCGACGAGGCGCAGATAATACATCGCGCCGTCACTCGCCGGCGACAGCAAGGTCGAGGGCGGCACCCAGCCGGTCAACGCCTGCACGCCGTCGGGCCCGCGCTGCTTCCAGTCGTTCCAGACATGCTGGTCGAGCAGTTCGTAGGACATCGAGAGGATCACCTCGAAGCCAAGCGCGGTCGCGCGCGCCAGAAAATCGCGGTGCCAGGCGTCGGCGGCGACGTTGAGCACGCCGCCCGCCAGGCTGATCAGGTGCAGCCCCGCGCCCGCATTCCATTCGAGCCGGAAATAATGGCTCATGCCGACATAATGGTCGATCGCGCCGCGATAGCCGAGCGCCAATATCTGGCGCAGCATCCGCGCGGGGGTCTGGTTGTAGGCGTCGTCGTAGCCGGTCGCGATGCACAGCCCGTGCGGCGGCACGAGCCCGTCGCCGATCGCCAGCGTCGATCCCGCGCCGTCGCAGGCGAGCGCCGTGATCTCGATCCAGGTCTCGGCGGGCGCCGCGAGTTCGCCGTCGGTGCCGGTATAGCCCGGTGGCACCAGCGAGACGAACAGCCGGTCGATGTCGCCCGTCCACACCGGATCGGCCTCGCCCGGCAGCAGGAAGCCGCCGTCGAGCGATCCGAAGTTTATCGTGATCTGAGCATCCTGCGGGTCGCCGCTCGCATAGTTCCACAAACGGACATACCAGCTGCGCGCCGTGCCCGAGGCGTCGCGGCCCTCGATCGTCAGCGTCGGGCCGTTGATCGCGTCGAGCGGCATCAGCCCCGACGAGCGCCAGTGAAACGCCAGCGTGCAGCCGCGATAGTCGCGCGCGGTCTCGTAGCGCAGCAGCGGGTGGTCGATCGTGTCGGCGGTCTCCCAGATCAGCCCGGCGAGATCGTTCGTCCGATAGAAGACCGCATCGACGCGCATCGCCTGCGGCCCGGTCGTCGTCACCGCCGCCATCATCGGGCGCGGGAAATTGACCGTCCAGAAGCGCGGATCGAAACGCTTGACCCAGCCGGTCCCGCGCTTCTGCGCTGCGGACGCATCGGCGTCGCCCGCCAGCCACCACCCTATGCTTCGGCCGCCATTCCCGCCCATCTCAGCGCTCCGCCTGCGCCAGCGCGCGGCTCACCGCGCGCGCCACCTGCCGGCTCGATCGCGCCAGCGCCTGCGGCTCGGTGCCGACCGGCGCGGCGACGCTGATCGAGACGTTGACCGCACGCGGGGCTGCGCCCGATGCCGCCGGCGCGATGCTACCCGCCGCGCCCGGCACGAACAACTCCGGCCCCTGCTCGCCGACCATATAGGGCCGGCCGGGCGATACCGGACCACCGGTCGCACGGCCAGGCAGCCCGAACAGCGATCCGATCAGGCTCGTCCCGATCGCGACCAGTCCGCCACCGTTCGGGGTGCCGAACAACGCCGAGAGCCCACTGCCAAGCGCCTGCGACGCGATCGCGTCGAGGGCTGCGAGCGCGGTCTTCTCGAGATCGGCGAACCCCAGCTTGCCCGACGAGACCGCCTTGGCGAGCCCCGCCTCGATCAGGCTGCCCGCCTTGTCGACGCCGCTGCCGAGCGAGCCCTGCAGCGACGCCTGCATCTTGGCGGTATCTTGCGCGAAGGTCGCGGTATCGGCGCGGACGCCGACGAGCAGCGTCTCGATCGTCTCATCCATCGGGAAATTGCTCCTTAAGCGCCGCGAGCGTGGCGGCGTCGGGGGGCGTGGCGACGACCGCTTCGGGGCCCGCCAAGGCGGCGAGCACCGCCTCGAGCTCGGCCGGCGTCGCCCGCCAGAACTCGTCGGGCCGCCACCCCGCGATGACCCCGGCGAGGCCGGCGAGGCGGGCGGCGGCGGTGGTGAAGTCGGTCATACGATCCCTCGCTCGCTGCCGCCTCCCTCTCCCGCCTTCGCGGGAGAGGGTCGGGGTGAGGGTCTTCTTCTGTCAGCGCACGAAGCAGAAGCAGACGAAGACCCTCACCCTCCCACGCCTTCGGCGCGGGCCCCTCCCTCTCCCGCGAAGGCGGGAGAGGGTTTCAGGTTCAAATCCCCTTGATGATCTGGCCGAGCAGCGTCTGCAGCACCGGCGTCAGCACCGCGATGCCGACCTGGACGATCTCGTCGCCGAGCGTCTGCTGCGTCATGTCGCTCGGCCGGTCGATCAGGCAGTGGAAGATCAGCGCGACGGTGTCGGACAATGTCAGCTTGCCCGCCGCCGCGGTCTCGACCAGCGCGAACAGCGGCCCGACCTCCTGCTCGGCGGCGACCAGCGCGGCGAAGCTCGGCCGCACCGTCATCGGCTGGCCGGCGAGCGCCAGCGTCGCCTCGCCGCGCGCGGGGTTGGCCGGAGCGGAAGCGGTGTCGAGCGCGCTCACGAGCTTGCCACCGCGCCCGAGGATTCGAGCGCAAGCGTATAGGATCGCTCGCCATTGAAATCGCCGCTATAGTCGAGCTTGGCCAGCAGGAAGCGGCCCTGGATCGTCTCGCCGCTCGCGAAGCGCAACTGGTAATCGTCGATCGTGCCCGCGAGCGCATTGCCCTTGAGCCGCACCTCCGCCGCCGATCCCGTGAACACGCCGCTGCCCGCGACCGAGACGCTGCGCGTCCCCGCCCCCGACAGCAATTCGCGCCAGCCGCCGCTGTCCTTGTTGGTGATCGCGACGAGCTCGCCCGCGATGCTGAGCATCGTGGTCCGCAACCCCGCGACCGTCGCGAACGCGGGCGGCGCGCCGCCGTCGCCGATCTTGAGCAGGAAGGCACTGCCGGCTTCTGCGGGCATGGGATGGTTCCTTTCGCTTTTAAGCCCCTCCCTGAAAGGGAGGGGTTTGGGGTGGGTTCGTGGGGGGCTGGGCGATACGGAGGCGAACCCACCCCCGTCCCCTCCCTTTCAGGGAGGGGGGAGTTCCAAAGTCCGGACCCGGTAATCCAACCGCCCTGCCCACGGCCCATCGGGGTCGCGGACGATGCGGGCGCGGAGGAAGACGAGGCTGGCGATGGCGTGGCCCGGAAGCGCGCGCGGCATCGCCTCGATCGCGTCCTGCGCCTGGGCGAGCAGATCGTGCAGCCGCGCCGGGCCGTCGCCGTCGTCCCAGATCGCGATCGAGAGGCGATGCTCGCGGCCGCGTGCGTCCTTGGTGCTCCAGTCGCCGGTCGAGCCGTCCGAGATCGCGACGAACGGGCATACCGCTTCTGCAGGCGGCCCGTCGTAGATCCCGGTGAGCACGTCCGCGAACGGTGCCGCGCGGAGCGTCGCGACCAGCGCGCGCTGGAGCGCCTGCGCCGCGCCGCTCATCGCACCAACCCCGCGAAGTCGCGCAGCCGGCCGTCGGTCATCGCGCGGATCGCGAGATCGCGGCCGGAGAGCGCGATACCCTCGTCGGCGAGCGCGACGGACACGTCGGCGGGCACGTCGGCGGCGATCGCCGCGGCGGCACGCGCTTCGGCGCCGGCCAGCGCCGCGATCAGCGCGGGCGAGAGATTGGCGATCGTCGTCATCGGTCCTCCTCCAGCACGAGCGTCAGCCGATCGGGCGCCGCGGGATCGGCCTCGACCGACCGCACTGCGAGATATCCGCCGCGCCATTGCAGCCGGTCGCCCGGCGCCACGTGGGTGGCGCGCAGGCTCGCCCGCCAGCGTAGGGCGGCGCTGGGCCCGTCGCCCTGCCCCCAGGTCGCGGGGGCGATCGGGGTCAGCGCCGCCCAGACCGTGTCGAGCGTCGTCCAGCCGCCATCGGCACCGCCGAGATCGTCGCGGTCGGCGCCGCGGCGCTGGACGGTCACGCGTTGCGTCAGCCCGCCGGCGAACTCGCTCATGCCAACCGCATCCGCCGCCACGGCCGCCACAGCGCCGCGACCGCCGCGGGCGGGCCGGCGTCGTCCGCCGCGTCGCGGTGCGCGAAGAGGTGCGCGACGAGCCGGACGATCCCCTGCCGCAGCGGCTCGGGCAACGACGGCCAGTCGGCGGCGAGCCCGGCATGATAGCCGACCAGCAGCCGCGCGGTGGCGACCGGCGCGGTGAGCCGCACCCAGCCGTCGCCGCTCGCATCGATGTCGATCGCATAGGCCGCGACCGGCAGCGTCGCGACGACGCCCGCGGGATCGCATGTCGAGACCGAGACGATCGCCGACACCGGTGTCGCGGGCAGCCGCTGCCATTCGGGACTGGTCGCGGGCACGGTGTCGCTGCGATCCGCGATCCGCAGCGCGAGCCCGGTGAAGCGCTCGCACAGCGCGGCCGCCACGCCGATCAGCACGCCGAGCGTGGCATCCTCGTCGCTGCTGTCGAGCCGGAGATACGCCTTGGCGTCGACGAGCGCAGCCGCGGCAATGGCTGGCGCGACGCTCATCGCGCGGCGCCGGGAGAAAGGAAGCACATGGCGGGCTCCTGGTCGTGGGACTGAAATCCTCCCCGCGTTTTCGCGGGGAGGGGGACCATTCGCGCAGCGAATGGTGGAGGGGCGGCGCTGCAAGCGGTGCGCGCGTAGCCGTTCCCCTCCACCACCGGCTTCGCCGGCGGTCCCCCTCCCCGGCAAAAGCCGGGGAGGATGAAGAGGGCCTCAGCTCGCCGAGAACTTCATCAGCTTGATCGCCTCCGAATTGGCGACCGTCCCGCCGATCCGCCGCGTCGCGTAGAAGTGGACGTAGGGCTTGGCGGAGAAGGGATCGCGCAGGATCGCGGTCTCCTCGCGCTCGGCGATCAGATAGCCCGCCTTGAAGTTGCCGAACGCGATCGGCGTGGTGCCAGAGCCGATGTCGGGCATGTCCTCGGCCTCGATCACGGGATAGCCGAGCAGCGTATCGGGCTGCCCCGAGACGAGCCCCGGCGCCCAGATGAACGCGCCGTCCGTCGTCTTCATCTTGCGGATGATGGCAAGCGTAAAACTGTTCATCACGAACACCGCGCCCTGGCGATAGGGCGAGCGCAGCGACTGGACGA
>CAXTVK010000053.1:0-17528 GCA_964247655.1 uncultured Sphingomonadaceae bacterium
AGCGCGGCTTGGCGAACTGGCCCGCCATGCGGCCGACCTTCACCACCGGCAGCTTGGACGCATAGGTCAGCACCACCGCCATCTGCAGGATGACGCGGAAGGTGTCGCGGATGTTGTTGGGGTGGAATTCGGCGAAGCTCTCGGCGCAATCGCCGCCCTGCAGCAGGAACGCCTTGCCGGCGGCGACTTGGGCTAGCTCCGCAGTGAGCGCGCGCGCTTCCCCCGCGAAGACCAGCGGCGGGAAGCGCGCGATCGTCGCTTCGGCGGCGGCAAGCGCGTCGAGATCGGGGTAGTCTGGCAGCTGTCGCGCTTCGTATCCGCGCCAGCTTTCGGGGGCCCAGTTGATGGCCATCGGCGTGCTCCTTATCGGGCGCCGTCCTTGATCCAAACCGGCTCCGAACGCAATGGAACAACGTCCGCGGGCGGGGCCGAGAAATAGTGTTCGATCGCATCGAGGATCTTGATCGCGGCGTCGCCCCTGCCGAAGGGGAAGGCGGGCGTCGCCATCTCCGCGTGCGCCGCGGGATCGTCGAGCAGGCGGGAGGCGGTCACGACGATCCTACCCGGATCGGTGCCGACCAGCGCGAGATTGCCCGTGGCGAGCCCTTCGGGGCGTTCGGTGACGTCGCGCAGCACCAACGTCGGCGTGCCGAGCGCGGGCGCTTCCTCCTGGATGCCGCCGCTGTCGGTGAGGATGAGCTTGGCGGTCGCCATCGCGGCGACGGTCTCGCGGTAGGGCAGCGCGCCGGTCAGCACGATCGCGGGATGGTCCGACAGCTTGGCGCGGACGACGTCGCCGACCTGCGGGTTGGAATGGACCGGGCAGAGGACGGTAATGTCGCCGCGCGCGGCGAGCGTCAGCACGGCGTCGCAGATCGCTGCGATGCCGCCGCCGAAGCTCCCTCCGGTGGCAGGTGAGCAGGACCAGCGCGGGGCCGGCCGGCCGCGGCGTGGCCGGCAGCTTGGCGCGCATGATCAGCAGCGCGTCGATCCCGGTGTTGCCGGTGACGACGATGGCGCCTTTCACCACCGCGCGTTCGGCGATCAGGTTCGCCTCTGCATCGGCGGTCGGCGGGAAGAGCAGCGTCGCAATCTGGTCGATCGCCACGCGGTTGCGTTCTTCGGGCCAGGGTTGCGTCAGGTCGTGCGAACGCAGGCCCGCCTCGACATGCGCGACCGGGATATCGAGCGCGTGCGCAGCCAGTGTCGCCGCATAGGCCGAGGTCGTATCGCCCTGGACAAGCACAATGTCGGGGCGCTCGTCCGCGAGAGCCGGACGGATCGCGGCTGCAAGTCGATCGGTCATGACGTCGGGATCGGGATCGCGGAGCATGGGCGGCAATCGCAGATCGGGCGCGAGGCCGAAGCCGTCGAGCGCATCGTCGAACAGCGCGTCCTGTTGGCCGGTCGCCAGGATCCGGTGGCGCATGCAAGGTCGACGCCTCGCTTCGAGCGCGAGCGGCGCGATCTTGATCGCCTCCGGTCGCGTGCCCACGATACTCAACAGACTGAGTGGCCCCGAAGGCCCGTCCCCCGCTATCCCCATCGCATGCGCCCCCGCTGACGATGAGGCGCAGTCTGACTCGATTTTCGAGCGATGTCAGCCCTGTTTCGGAGCGATCAATCCGAGAGGCGGGGCCGCCATTCCCAGGGTATCGCGTCGCCGTCCATCATATCGACGCCCGCTGTCTTCAGCGTGTCGCGCGCGACGTCGGCGGCGGCGAAATCCTTGGCGGCGCGCGCCTGCTTGCGCTGTTCGAGCAGCGCCTCGACATCGGCGTCGGTCAGTTCGGCGCCATCGGGCCGGACCGACAGCGCACGGCGATCGAGATCGAGCAGGCCCAGGCCAAGCGCGAGATCGAAATCGGCGACCAGCCGCAGCTTCTCTTCCGCCGGGATCGTCGAGGCGAGCATGGCGTCGAGGACCGGCAACGCCTGCGGTGTCATCAGATCGGCGGACATCGCCTCGTCGAACGCGCCGACGAACGCGCGCGCCGCCGCCGACAGGCCGGTTTCGAGCGAGGTCCGTTGCCAATCGAGCGCAGCGCCCTTGCTGGCGCCCGCCTCGCGCGTCGGACGCAGCGCGGCCTCGTCGAGCGAAGCCTGCGCCCTGATCGCGGCGATCGCCATCACCAGCCGCTTGAGCCGCGTCAGCGAGGCCGCAACCGCATCGAGCGAGAATTCGAGTTCGGATCGATAGTGCGCGCCGAGGCACAGCAGGCGGTAGGCGAGCGGATGCACGCCGAGCGCGGTCAGCGCGCCGAGCGTCGCGACGCCGCCCTTCGATTTGGACATCTTCCCCGTCCGATCGACGAGAAAATTATTGTGCATCCAGATGTTCGCGCCGCTTTCGGCGGTGCCGGTGAACGCCTGGTTCTGTGCGATCTCGTTGCAATGGTGGATTTCGCGGTGATCGATCCCGCCGGTGTGGATATCGAACTGCTCGCCGAGATATTTGAGGCTCATCACCGAGCATTCGAGGTGCCAGCCGGGCGCGCCGGGGCCCCAGGGCGACAGCCACTCCATCTGCCGCTGTTCGTCGGATGCGGAGCGGCGCCAGATCGCGAAGTCGGCGGCGTTGCGCTTGCCCTCGACGGTCTCGATCCGGCCGACCTCGGGGCCGTCGCCGTGGCGCGCGAGCCGGCCGTAATCGGGCACCGTGCTGACGTCGAAATAGAGGCCGCCGTCTAGCTCATAGGCGGCGCCCGCGTCTTGGATCGCCTGCGCGAAGGCGATCATGTCCTGGATATGATCGGTCGCGACGCTCCACAGCGCCGGATCGACGATGTTGAGCGCCTTGAGGTCGTCCTTGAAAAGCCCCGTATAGCGCGCGGCGACGTCCCAGATCGTAGTACCGGCGCTGGCGGCGGCCAGCTCCATCTTGTCGTCGCCGGCGTCGGCGTCCGAGGTCAGGTGGCCGACGTCGGTGATGTTGATGACGTGGGTGGTCGCATAGCCCTTCCAATTGAGCGTGCGGCGCAGCGTGTCGGTGAAGACATAGGCGCGCAGATTGCCGAGATGCGCGGTCGAATAGACCGTCGGCCCGCATGAATAGAGCCGCACCATCTTGGGATCGATCGGTGCGAACGGCTCGATCGAGCGCGACATGCTGTTGAACAGGGTAAGGGGGGCGCCGTGCGTCATGGCGCGCCCCTTAGCGGCTCAGGCGAGGCGCGAGAAGGCCCGCACCGCGCCCGCCGCGATCGACAGCGCGATCTCGGCGGGGCCGATGCCGCCGATGTCGATCCCCGCGGGACCTTCGATGCGCGCAAGATCGGCCTCGCCGAAGCCCTGCGCCGCCAGCCGATCGAGCCGGGCGGCGTGGCTGCGGCGCGAGCCCAGCGCTGCGATGTAGCCCGCCTTGGATCGCAGCGCAGCGGCGAGCGCGGGGTCGTCGATCTTGATGTCGTGGCTGAGCGTGACGACCGCAGTCGCCGGATCGGGCCGCGCCGCGGTCACCGCCTCGTCGGGCCAGCGATCGTCGAGCACGACCCCAGGAAAGCGCTCGTCGGTGAGGAAACGTCCGCGCGGATCGATCAGCGTGACGGTCATGTCGAGTTCGCGCGCGAGCGGCGCCAGCGACTGCGCGATCTGGACCGCGCCGACGATCAGCAACCGACGCGGCGGCGCGTAGACGTTGCGGAAGCTCTCCCGCGCGGGCTCGCTCCCGGTACGACCGGTGTCGAGGTCGGTCACCAGATCGAGCCGGTCGCCATCCTGTCGCGCGGTCTCGATCCGGCCGAACAGTTCGGGGGAGAAACCCCCTTCGGTCACCGGTTGCACGATCACTTCGATCTCGCCGCCGCAGGGCAGGCCGACCTCCCACGCCGCGGCATCGGCTACGCCGTAGCGCAGGCGACGAAACCCGCCCCCGGCGATTACCTCCGCAGCGTTGGCGAGCACCTCGCCCTCGACGCAGCCGCCCGACACCGATCCCTCGAAGCGCCCGTCGGCGGCGACGAGCATGTGACTGCCGCGCGGCCTGGGCGCGGAGCCCCACGTCGAGATGACGGTGGCGAGCGCCAGTTTCTGGTCCTGCCATTCGGCGGCGCGCGCGAGAAGTCGGTCGAGATCGGACATGCGCCCGATCTAGGGTCGCACGGCGCGCAGGCAAGCCCGATCAGCGCGATCCCGTCACCCCGTCCTGCGCGAAAGCGACGATATCGAGCGCGCCCTCGCGCAGTCGCTCGATGGTCGTGAGCAACGCGGCGAAGGCGACGCCGAGCGCCGACTCGTCGAGCAGCAGCGCCAGGGTGCCGCGCGCACGGACCGGATCGTCGGTCGCGTCGCGGCACATCTGCAGCATCACCGCCTCGTCGTCGCCGATCCGGCAATGCGCCAGCGGCGAGAACGCGACCCTGCGGGTCGCCTGTTCGTTGAGTGCCGCGAGCAGCAGGTGAAGATGCGGCAGGGCCGGCAGCACGTCGTGCCGCGCAAAGGCGGGCGCCAGCGCGCCGGGAGGGCAATTGCCGGCGCTCGCGGCATGAATCCAGCCGCGCATCGCCCACAGCAGGAAGCGCCCGCCGGGCGTCAGGCTCCCGACCGGTCGATCGACGAAATCATACATGGCATCCTCCTCGTTGCGAACCGATCGCAATAGACGGACAGCGCGTCACCCGGTCAAGTGAATTGCGAACCATTCGCAAAACGCTTCGTCGCAATCGCAAGGGGCTCGTCGCCAGACTGACGAAAGATTGCGGCAGGATGAATAGCCGACATTTGCGCTAGGGTTTTATCGTCGCCATCTTGGCTGTCCATCGAGAGGACATTGCCATGTTCCAGGATCGCCTGAGCCGGACGCCGATATGCCTGACGCTTCCCGGTCTCGACGGGAGCGGCGCCGATCATTGGCAGTCGATCTGGGAGCAGGAACGACCAAGCATGGAGCGGGTCGGCCTCGGCTCCTGGTCGCAGCCGTCGCGCAATATGTGGATCGCGCGGCTCGAGCGCGCGATCGCCGAGGCGCGTGGCCCCGTGGTGCTGGTCGCGCACAGCCTGTCCTGTCATCTCGTCGCCTGGTGGGCGGCGTTGGCGGGCGAGGGCGCGGCGCGGCCGGTGGCAGGCGCGATGCTGGTCGCGCCGCCCGATCTCGACCGGGTCAGCGTCGACCGGCGGATCGCCGATTTCGCGCCATCCCCGCGCGGCGTGCTGCCGTTCCCCACGGTCGTGGTCGCGAGTCGTGACGATCCCTGGTGCGACTTCTCTAAATCGCGCGCGATGGCGGGCAATTGGCTGGCCGCCTTCTGCGATGCAGGCCATCTCGGCCACATCAACAGCGCATCGGGCGTCGGCCGCTGGCGCGAGGGGGAGCAGGTGCTCGATCGCCTGCTCGATCATGTCTGCGCGCGCGATGCGCGCAGGCTCGACGACGAGGCGGTCCGCTTCGCGCCCGAACTGGTCGTTCCCGTTCCCGCCTAGGCGGCGTCTCGATCGCGCGCCGACGGTTCGCATTCGTCCGTATTTCGAGCGAGATACGCAGTCTTCCGCGGTTTGCGGCGCGCTCGGGCGCCGTGGTGATCTTCCGTTAAGTATTATCGACTAGGCCGAATTCCTGTCTCCAAGACTGGCTCGGGTCGATGAACGCACTTCAAACGCAACGCCTGCTTCTCGTGATCGGCCGTCCCGACGGCAGTTGCTGGACGCTCGCCCTGTCTCGCGACGCAGCCCGATTCGTCGGGTTCTATGCGCGCGTGCCGGGGATCGGCGATGCCGATGGCCTGCTGCGCTTCACGTCCTGCCCGGACAGTTGAGGAGCGGGCGGGCGGGCGGGATGGTCCCGCCTCGCGCCAGCCACGAGGAGCAAGGCTTGGCGGTGCTGGAAAGGTGGCAGCGGTTGCGCCATGTCGACCAGCGCGTCGCGCGCGAAGTGCGGCAGATGCTCGTCGGCACGCTGTTCTCGTCGCCGTCCTCGCTAGCGGTCGGCGCATTCGTCAGCTCGGTCATATCCACCTTTATCGGCTGGTCCTCCAACGATCGTCTGATCAGCCTGCTCGGCTCGCTGATCAGCCTGCTCGGCGCGGTTCGCGTGGCGTCGGCGATGGCGTACCGCGACACCAGCGAGGAACAGCGCACCGCCAGCGCACGCGGCTGGGAACAGCTCTACGAGAGCTGCGCCTGGCTGTTCGCCGCGCTGCTCGGCCTGCTGACCTACCTGACGATCACGCGCGAGGCGGACGTCCAGCTCCATCTGCTCTCGGCGGTGATGACGACGGGCTATGCGGCGGCGATCTCGGGGCGCAACGCGGGGCGGCCGGCGATCGCGATCGGGCAGCTGTCGCTCGCCGCGGCACCCCTGACGGTCGCGCTGGCGCAGGGCAGCAACCTCGCCTGCTGGACGCTCGCCTTCGCCAACTTCCTGTTCATCCTCGCGATGATCGAGATCACGCTGCAGACCTACAAGGCGGTGCTCAAGGCGACCACGTCCGCGCACAATCAGGCGCAGCTCGCGCAGCGCTTCGAGCGGCTCGCACAGATCGACAGCCTGACCGGCCTGCGCAACCGCTTCGCGCTCAAGAGCAGCCTCGAGCAACTGCTCGAGCTCGGCGGCGGGGCGAATTCGGCGTCGCTGCTGTGGATCGATCTCGATCGCTTCAAGGAGGTCAACGACACGCTCGGCCATCCGGTCGGCGATCAGCTTCTGCGCGTCGTCGCCGAACGGCTGCAAGGCGTCGCGCGCGAGCAGGATTGCCTGGCGCGCTTCGGGGGTGACGAATTCGTGCTGCTCGCAGCCGGCGCCGATCGTAGCGAAGCCAAGGCGCTCGCCGATCGCATCCTCGCGCTGTTCGCGACCCCGGTCACCGTGGACGGTGCGGCGCTGCACGTCTCGGCGTCGATCGGGATCGTCACCGTGCCGCACGCCGGGCTCGATGCCGAGATCCTACTCAAATATGCCGACATGGCGCTCTACCATGCCAAGGCGACCGGCCGGAACTCGAGCTGCGAGTTCGAGCCGGCGATGCAGCACAAGCTGATGCAGATGCGCGAGACGGAGGACAGCCTGCGTCTGGCGATCGAACGCCACGAGCTCGAACTCTACTATCAGCCGATCCTCAACCTGGGATCCTCGCAGGTCACCTGCTGCGAGGCGCTGATCCGCTGGCATCATCCGACCCGCGGGCTGGTCAGCCCCGCCGAGTTCATCCCGCTCGCCGAACGCACCGGGCAGATCGCCGACATCACCGCCTGGGTGCTGATGGAAGCCTGCCGCACCGCGCGGACATGGCCCAACGACATCCGCGTCGCGGTCAACATCTCGCCGATGCTGCTCAAGCGCGCCGACCTGCTGCAGGCCGTGATGAACGCGCTGATCGCATCGGGGCTGCCGGCGGGCCAGCTCGAGCTCGAGATCACCGAGTCGGTGTTCATGGACGACAGCGAGCAGTCGAACACGATGCTCAAGGCGCTGCGCCGGATCGGTGCGCGTCTCGCGCTCGACGATTTCGGAACGGGCTATTCGAGCCTCGCCTATCTGCACAAATATGTGTTCGACAAGATCAAGATCGACAGCAGCTTCGTGCGCAACATCGAGGAGAACCGCACCGCGCGCGCGATCATCAATGCGGTGGTCAGCCTCGCCCGGACGCTCGAGGTCGAAACGGTGGCCGAAGGCGTCGAGACCGCAAGCCAGCTCGATCAGGTGCGCGAACTGGGCTGCGCCGCGGTGCAGGGGTTCTTCCTGAGCATGCCGATCCCCGCCGCCGAGCTGGCCGCGTTGCTCGAACAGGGCGTCGTCGTCCCCGCCAAGCGCGCGCCGATGCTCAGGCTCGCGCGAAAGGCGTCATGAGGCGAGCGACAGTCGAGTCTGCGCGCCGGCCAGCCGTCCCATCATCTTGAGCTGACCGGGATTGAGCCCGAGCGCCGCATCGGCCCAGATATCGACGATGTCCTCGAGTTCCTGGAGCCGGATGTTCTCGACGACCCTTGCTGCGCGCCGCGCGCCCAGCTGCCCGGCATGATAGCGATGATTGCGGCGGATATAGTCCTGCGCGGCTTCCTCGCCCTTGCCCGAATCGGCGAGCACATGGACGAGCCCGAGCGCGTGCAGTTCCTCGGCCGAATAGATGCGGCTGCTGCGGATCATCTCCTCGGCCCTAGCGCTACCCACGCGGCGCGACAGGAAGCTGTGCGCGCCCATGCCGGGGAACAGCCCGAACATCGCCTCGGGCAGGCCGAAGCGCGCGTCGCGTTCGGCGATCACCACGTCGAACGACAGGATCGATTCGAACCCGCCGCCAAGTGCTTCGCCCTGCACCAGCGCGATCGTGATCAGCGGCAGGCCGAGCCCCAGCATGTTGCGATGCAGAATCCGCACGCACGCCTTGCCGTAAGCTTCCAGCCCGGCGCGGTCGCCGGCCAGGATGTGCTTGGTGAACAGCTCGAGATCGCCGCCATAGTTGAAGACGCGCGGGAAGCGCGAGCCGAGCACGAGGTAGCGCAGGCCGACCTCCGCGCTACCCAGCGTTCGCACGATCTCGGACTGCCAGGTCTCGAAATCCTGAAGCATCGGCTCGTTGAAATTGGGCCGCTCGTGTGGCGTCATGAACGTCCACAGCGTGTGATGCTCTTCGTCGAGCCGGCAATCGAGCTGACCGAGATCGAACAACCTGCCGCGATCGCCGGTCTGCGAATGAAGTGCGACGTGCAACGGCGACGCAGTGAGGGAATTGCTGCCGTCCAAAGCCGGATCGTGAACAATCGACGTTTGGGGCATGAGGAAGCTCCCTTACATGGTTACCGCGCTATTAACTATAACTGGCGACGGCCAGCAACGCCATTCGCCAATTGAAGATTATGGGGCGGGTGTGACAAGTTATCTTCACTGGCGCATGTGCCAAAAGGAAGCAGGGAATAGCACGCACCTATTCGGCGACAGATCGTGTAATTGCGGAATATGAGCATAGTAATCATTGTGGCTGGTCGATGTCGAACCGGCCGTCGGCCTGTCTTTTCGGAATGCATCGACGGCGGCTTGAAGTGACCACGGTGTCAACGGCAAGACCGAAGACGCGTTCTCGTCATCGGCTCGTCTTCGAGCGACGAGTCGATCGATATCGTCGACGAACCGAAACCTTGTGGCGCCGCGATATGCGCGGCGCCGATTTTGCGAAACGCCGGCGGCATCGTGACGCCGTCCGCGGCGGTTTGTCGCGCGCGACCGTCCGGTTAAGGTGGGTCATGGAGACGGATTCCGACACGCCTGCCCGAGCGGACGGCAAACGGCTGTTCGGCCTGTTGATCGGGGTCTATTTCGGCGGCGGCCTGCTCAATGCGGTGGTGAGCCTGCTCGTGCCGCGGCTGCGAATCATGCTCGGCCTCGATTACGCGCAGGCCTCCTGCATCCAGCTTGCCTATTATTCGAGCTATCTGGTGTTCGCGCTGCCGATCGCGCTCGCCACGGCACGGATCGGCTATATGCGCGCGATCGCGGCGGGGCTGATGATCGTCGCCATCGGATGCCTCGCATTCGCTGCCGCGCAGACATTGCACGACTTCGCGCCGGTGCTGCTGGCGCTGCTGATCATGTCGTCGGGCGTCACCTTTCTGCAGATCGCGGGCAATGCCGTGATCACCGCATTTGGATCGTCGAGCGAGATGGCGCCACGCTTCACGCTGCTGCAGGCGTTCAATTCGCTCGGCACCGTGATCGGCCCGTTGGTCGGCGCGTGGTTCCTGCTCGGTCGCGGCGCGGAGCGCGGCGGGTTCGCGTCGTCGCCGGCGATCCCGTTCCTGCTGTGTGCGGCGGGCTTCCTGCTGCTCGCATCGCGCTTCTTCCGGCATCGCGCATTGCTCGCCCCGCCCGTGCGTAGCGGGCCGCCATGGGCGCGGCTCGCCATGTTGCTGCGAAGCATGCGGATGCGCGCGGGGATCGCGACGATCTTCGCCTATGTCGGCGCCGAGGTGACGATCGGCACGCTCGCGGTGAGCTATCTGATGCTGCCCGCGACGATCGGCGCGAGCCCGCTATCGGCGGGGCGGCTGGTCAGCCTCTATTGGGCGGGCGCGATGCTCGGTCGTCTGGTCGGTGCGTTCGCGATCCGTCGTTTCGGCGCGGCGCGGTTGCTGTCCGCGGCCGCGTGCGCGGCGGCGACGTTGCTCGCGGTCGCGATCCTGGTCGGCGGCGCGGTTGGCGCGGTTGCGCTGCTGGCGATCGGGCTGTTCCATTCGGTGATGTTCCCGCTGGCCTATGCGCTGGCTCTGCCCGAGGACGACGCCGACGCGCCGCTGGCGGCGATGCTGCTGTGCATGGCGGTGGTCGGCGGCGCGGTCGTGCCGGTGATGACCGGGGTGGTGGCCGACGTGATCGGCCTCGTGCCGTCGCTCGTCGTGCCGGGGTTGTGCTACGCGGTCATCCTGGGCTTCGGCCTGTATCGGGATCCGGATCGCGAGCGTCGCGTGCGAAGAACAGGATCAGCATCCCCGTCGCGATGACGTTCTGGATCAGCGCGTGCAGCCCCGCGCCGCGCAGCCCGATCCACAGGATCAGCAGCGGCAGCAGCGGATAGAGCGCAAGATTGCTCGCCAAAGTCACAACCATCGATCGCTGCGGCTTGCCGAGCGCGGTCAGGCCCGACGAGATCGGCGACGCGATCAGCCCGCACATCCGTGCGCCTGCGATCAGCGTCACGATCGCCGCGCCGCCGCGGAAGCTCTTGCCGCCGATCAGCGGCAGCAGCCGGTCGCCGACCAGCCACAGCGCGAGCACGATCGGCGCCGCGATCGCGCCGGCAAGCGCCGCGCTGCGCCACACCGTCCGCCGGAGGACATCGAAGCGCCGCTTGGCGACCTGGTCGGCGAGCACCGCATAGCTTGCCTGACCGAGCAGCTTGGCGGGCTGCTGGAGCAAGTTGGTCGCGCGCATCGCCAGCGAGAACAGCCCGGCCGCGACGGGCCCCAGCATCCAGCCGACGGTCAGCGGTGCCAGATTGGGCGCGAGCTCCTGCAGCGTGATGTCGAGATTGGCGAGCAGCGTGAAGCGGCCGAAGCCGCGATCCTCGCGCATCACGCCGCGCCACGGCCCCGGCAGGCGCTCGCCCGCGATCAGCTTGCGCCAGCCAACGAGCCCGAAGCCCCACATCGCCGCGCCCTCCGCCAGCGACGAGAGCAGCCACACGACGAGGAAGGCATGCAGGCTCGGGCCCGTCGCCAGCACGACCAGCGTGCCGATCAGCCGCACGGTCGGCGATACCGCCTGGTGCAGCCCGATCAGATCGAACCGGTTGGCCAATTGCAGCAGCCCCTGCGGCGTCGCGCGCACCGTCGCGAACACCGCGAGGCTGTAGGGCACCGCGATCCGCATCGCATCGGGCGACCAGCCGAGCCGCGGCCCGACGAACGGCACCGCCGCCGACGTGATCACCAGCGCGAGCAGCCCGAAGCCCAGCTCGGTCAGCGCCATGAAGCGCACGATCCGCGCCAGCCGCGCCGGATCGCCCGCCTCCAGCGCCAGCGTGCCGTAGCGGACGACGCCGTGAAATCCCGAGAAGGCGATCAGGCTGCCGACGAACAGGACATAGCCGTTGACCAGCACCAGCACGCCATAATCTCGCACCCCCAGCGTGCGCGCGACGATCACCAGATAGACGAGGCTCATCAGACCCGCCGCCGCCTTGCCGCCGAGCAGATGCGCGAGATTGAGCAGCACGCGCTTCAGCCCCGATTCAGCTGGAATGTCCTTGTGCGGCTCGGTCATCGCCGCGCCCTATCGCGGATCGGTGGCGATTGCACGTCGGGGCGCCGACAGGTCCGCGGAGTCATGAAACCGACCATGAAGGCGAATTAACAGGTCGAACAAGCTGCGGACGGAAGCCGTCCGCTACGTCGTCGTCACCAGAGTAACGGGTATCGGATCGACATGAAGATCGGCTTTCTCTTCAATCACGACCATATCCATCAGGTGGCGCATTCGCTGCCGATCGCGATCGCGCTGGCGAAGCAATCGCCCGCTTCCGAGATCGTGATCGCGACCAGCAATGCGCGCCTGACCGAGGAGGTTCGGCGGATCTGCGCCGAGCAGCAGGCCTCGCTGCCGATCGTCGAACTGACGCTCAACCGCGCGTTCACGCGCTTCGCCGCGCGGCATCTCGAATCGGTGCTGCCGGTGACCAAGGTCGGCATCTACCGCGACAATCTCGATTTTTTCGGTTCGCTCGATGCGCTCGTCGTCGCGGAGAAGACGTCGATGCTGCTCAAGACGCGCTACGGCCTCGACCATCTCAAGCTGATCCACACGCGGCACGGCGCGGGCGACCGTGCGATCGGTTTCGACAAGGCGAGCGCCGACTTCGATCATGTCCTCGTCTCGGGCCCGAAGGTGCGCGAGCGGCTGATCGCGGAGGCCGGCGTCCCCGCCGATCGATTGACGACGGTCGGCTACCCGAAGTTCGACCTGTTGCCCGAGACTCCCGCGCGCCTGCCCTTCCAGTCGAACGGCAAGCCGACCGTGCTCTACAACCCGCACCTCTCGCCGCATCTCTCGTCCTGGTTCCGCCACGGCCGTGCGGTGCTCGATCATTTTATGCGCGATGATCGCTATAATCTGATCTTCGCCCCCCACGTCATGCTCTTCCAGCGGCGCTTCGTGCTGACCATCGACCGGTTGCGCGTCGATCGTCCAGGGCTGATCGACGATGCGGTGCTGGCCGCACCCAACATCCACGTCGATCTCGGCAGCCGCGCCTGCACCGATATGAGCTATACCTCGGCGGCCGACATCTATCTCGGCGACGTCAGCAGCCAGGTCTATGAATTCCTGCATCGCCCGCGGCCGTGCATCTTCCTCGACAGCCACGCGACCGACTGGATCGACGACGCCAATTACGCGCATTGGCAGGCGGGTGACGTGATCGGCGATCCGTCGCTGCTCGGCGTAGTGCTCGATCATGCGGTCGAGCGTCATGCGCGCTATGGCGCGGTGCAGCAGCGGCTGTTCGGTCGGAGCTTCGATCTGACCGACGAGCCGTCGGCCGACCGCGCGGCGCGTGCCGTGCTCGCCGCGGCCGGCCGACCAGCGACAGCGTCGGCCGTGCCACAACCGACGTCGCATCCGATCGATCGCCGCGTGCCCGTCGCCGCCTGAGCGGCTTGCTCGCGCACCGCGCGCGTGGGAGGGCATGACGATGTCGCTTGCGAAGGACATCTGGCGCCCGCTGATCGTAGACGCGTCGATCGAGGCGATCCTGCGCGCGGGCGGCATCGACGGGTTTGCGCGGCATTGGCTGCCGGAGGAGCCCTTCCTCTGCTTCCTTGCCGATCCCTGCGGCCTCGTCCGCGACGGCCGGCTGCACGTCTTCGTCGAGCAATACGACTATCGCACCTGTCGCGGCACGATCGAGTGTCTGGTCTACGACGCCGCGCTCGCGTTGCTCGATCGCCGGCGCGTGCTCGAGGAGGCGTGGCATCTCTCCTATCCGTTCGCGTTCGAGGCCGAAGGCGAAACGTGGATGCTCCCCGAGGCGCATCGATCGGGCGGGCTGACGCTGTATCGCGCGGAGGCGTTTCCGTGGGCGTGGACGCCCGCGGCGCGGATCGCGCTCGATCATGTCGCGATCGATGCGACGCCGCTGTTCCATGACGGGCTGTGGTGGCTGCTCTATGCGTCGGCGGATCGCGCCGCGGACAAGACCGGTGCGCTGTTCGCGGCCTGGGCGGAGCGGTTGACGGGACCATGGCACCCGCATCCGGGTAATCCGCTCCGCACCGATCCGACGAGCAGCAGGCCGGGCGGGACGCCGGTCGTGATCGACGGCCGCCTGATGCTGCCGGTGCAGGATTGCAGCGAAACCTATGGCGGCGCGATCCGGCCGCTCTGGATCGACCGGCTGACGCCCGAGGCTTTTTCGGCGGAAGCGGGCGCGGCGCTCGTCGCGCCCGCGGCGATGGCGCCGTTCGATCGGGGGCTCCACACGCTGTCCGCAGTCGGCGACCGGACGCTGATCGACGTCAAGCAGCGACTGCTCTCGCCGCGCAGCGTCGCCGTGCTCGCGCGACGCGAACTGGGGCGGCGCTAGAAGCGCTTCAGTCGATCGAGCACCGCGAGCCCCGCCTCGCGGAAGCGATCGGGGCCGAAGCGGTCGAGGACGTCGCTACGCGCCGCAGCGCCGAGCGAAGCCAGGCGATCGGGGTGCGCGAGCATCGTCTCGAGTGCCTCTGCGAGCGCATGGGGATCGCCGGGGGGCACGGTCGATCCTGACCGACATTCGACGATCGAGAAGGGCAATTGCCCGACCGCGCTCGCGACCACCGGCAGGCCCGCCTGCATCGCCTCGTGCGCCGCGACGCACAGCCCCTCCGATCGCGACGGCTGTACGTAGAGATGCAGGTCCGCGAGATAGGCGCACGGATCGTCAGCATAGCCGGTGAAGCGCACGCCGGTGAGCCCCAGCGCGCGCGCCTGCGCCTCCAGCGCCACGCGATCGGCGCCGTCGCCCGCGATCGACGCTTCGTAGGGCGCGACATCCGGCGGCAGCAGCGCCAGCGCTTCAAGCAGCACGTCGTAGCCCTTGACCGGATGCAGCCGCCCGAGGCTGCCGATCCGCACCGGCTCGCCCGGCCGCCACGGCATCGCCTGCGGCGCACCGGGGTCGGCGCGGAAGATCGGCCATTGCACCAGCCGCTCGGGCGGCACCTTGAGCCGCTCTGCAGTGAGCCGCGTCACCGCATCCGAATCGCCGATCCACAACTTCGACAGCGGTTGCATCGCTCGCAGCAGTCGGCGGTTGCCGGGCTTGAGGTAAGCGGCATGCTGCCAGCTCACCACGGGTAGGCGGTGGCGCAGGCCGACGAGCTGCCCGAGCAGCGTCGCGCGGGTCAGCGAGGTCCATAGATGCGTCGGGCGCATCCCGGCGACTTCGCGATCAAGCCAGCGCAGCGCAGCACCATGGTCGGTCGCGCCACCCTCGCGCACCGAGACGTCGAGCCCGGCCGCTTCCATCGGTGCGATCGCGCGCCCGTCGCGGCGGGTCAGCGCGAAGATGCGTATCTCCGCGCCACCCTCGCGCAGCACGTCGGCGATTGACGGCACCGGCAGCGCCGCCCCGCCGCCCTCGACCGAATTGATGATGTAGGCGATGCGGATCATCGCTTGGGCCGGCCGGCCATTGCCTCGGCGAAGACGCCGAGATACGCGCGTGCGCCTGCCCCGATACGGTAGCCGGACACCGCATTCGCGAGCCGTTCGGGATCGGGCGCGGGACGGTCGAGCAGCGTGCGCATCGCCTCGGCCAGCGCGTCGATATTGCCGACGGGCACGACGATGCCGCGTTCGGGATCGTTCATCACGTCGCCGACTGCGGGCGTCGAGGCGCTGACGATCACCGGCCGCCCGGCGCCCAGTGCCTCGACGATCACCGCGCCATACCCCTCGAACCGCGACGGCAGCACGAAGACGCGCGCCGCATCGAGATAGGGGCGGATATCGGGCGCGAAGCCCGCGAGCGTGATCCGGTCGGTAAGATGGAGACGCTCGACCTGCCGACGCAACGCGGCCTCCTCGGGTCCGCTGCCGACGATAACCAGTCTCGCGCTCGCGTCATCCAGTTGGGCGAAGGCGTCGATCAGCAGGTCGAAGCCCTTTTGCCGGATCAGCCGGCCCGCTGCGAGGATCGTGCGCCCCGATGCGCGCGACGGCGGCGGCGTGTCGTCATCAAGCGCGGGCAGGGGGAGGGTGCGCGCCACCGCGCGGCGCATCGTCGTATCGGCGAGCGCTCGCCCCGCCTCGTCCATCGCGACGAGCAGGTCGGCGCGTGCTAGCAGCCGTCGCATCCGCCGGGCGAAGCGCCACTGCAGGACGCGCCCGCGTTGCGGCAGCGTCAGCGGCGAACTGATCTGGACGACGATCGCGGGTCGCTGCCGGATCGCGGCGAGCGCGGGGACGACCTCCCAGTGGAAATTGCCCGTCACGAACAGCGCATCGACCGAGTGTTCGGCAAAGTGTCGGGCGGCCGCGCGGCCGAGCCGTTCGCGCGATCCGGTGCCACGCGGGATCGGCGGTTGGGCAGCGACGAGGCGCGCGGCCTCGGGCACCAGCGCGCGCAACGGGCCGCTCTTCTCACCGCAGAAAATCGTCACCGCGACGCTGTCCGCCCCCCACGCGCGGGCGAGGCGGAGCGCGATCCGCTCGGTGCCGCCAAGCGGGAAGTCGTGCATCACGATCCCTATCGAGGCGGGTCCGGCCGGGGCGGGTCCGATCGAGGCGGGCGGGCTCATCGTCCCGCGCCTAGCATCGCGCTTGCCACGCGAACAGGCGTCAGGCCGCGTCGAGCAGCGTGGCGTCGGGCAGGTCGGCCGTGCGCGGCAGGATCATCGCGAGGAAGGCGAGCGTCGTCGGGCGCGGCTGCGCGGCGTTGTGGATCAGCCACATGCGGCTGAGCGCGTGATCGCCGCCGATCTCGCGGTAGTGGAGATTGGCGACGTGCAGCCGGCGGAGCGAGGCGGGCAGGATGGTGATCCCCAGCCCGGCCGAAACCAGCCCGAGCAACGTCGACATCTCGCGCGCCTCCTGCACGATTCGCGGTTGCAGTCCGGCACTGCCGAACAGCCGGTGCAGGTCTTCCTGGAAACCCTCGCGGTCGTAAGGATAATGGACCATCGGCTCGTCCGCGAGATCGGCGACGTCGATCGTATCGCTGGTGGAGGCCAGGTGATGGCCGGTCGGCATCGCGACATACATCCGGTCGATCGCCAGCGGGGCTGCGGTGACGCTCGCCGGCAGCACCAGCTTCTGGCCGCTGCGGACGAGGCCGATGTCGAGCGTACCGGCCGCGACCGCCTCGCGTTGCGCGGCGAAGGAGCGTTCGGTCAGATCGAGATGGACGTCGGGATAGCGGTGGCGGAACGCGGTCAGCGCCTCGGCGAAGATCGGCATGAACAGCGCCGATGCCGAAAGCCCGAAGGTGAGCTCGCCCAGTTCACCACTTGCGGCGCGTCGCGTCACGGTGATCGCGTGTTCGGCACGCTCGAGCGTCGCCTTGGCCTCGCCGAGGAACAGCCGCCCTGCGACAGTCAGCCGTACCCGCCGGCTCGATCGCTCGAAGAGCTGCACGCCCAGCTCGGTCTCGAGCAGCCGGATCTGCTGGCTGAGCGGCGGCTGCGAGATACCGAGTTGTGCTGCGGCCCTCCCGAAATGCAGTTCGCTGGCGACGCGGACGAAGTAGCGGAGATGGCGCAATTCCATGATCAATAGCTTATACATATCGATCCCGCCCAAATCCATACTGGACCTACGCTGCAGCGCGGCGCAAAGCCCCGCTTGTCGAACCCTGAACCCCCGCATCCCCCCTCAGCGGCGTGTGTGCAGGGTTCGGCACCCATACCCAGCCGCTTGCGGGCCCCTCGCGGATGTTGAAAGAGTGACGCGATGAATGGCATCGTCCGCATAGCCCTTGCCCGGCCGCTGACCTTCATCGTGATGGCGATCCTGATCGCGATCGTCGGCGTGTTGCAGGCTGCGCGCACCCCGGTCGACATCTTCCCCAACATCGGCGTGCCGGTGATCGCGACCGCCTGGCAATATACCGGCCTGTCGCCCGACG
>CAXTVK010000054.1:0-17262 GCA_964247655.1 uncultured Sphingomonadaceae bacterium
GCGGCATCTCGCTCGGCCCCCGTATCCTGCGCGCCGAGACCGCAGCGCTGGCGGCCGTCTCGCTGTGGATGGGCGCGGCGGGGGATTGGTGAGCGGCAAACCGTAACCGTTCCCCCGCGAAGGCGGGGGCCCAGCGCTGCAAACGCCACGCCCGCGTCCCTGGGCTCCCGCTTTCGCGGGGGAACAAGAAGGTCGAAGCCCCCTCTTTCCATACCGATCGGTAACGGCTAGGGCGCGACGATGACGACCCGCGCCGAAACCCCTATTATCCATGGTATCGACGAGGCCCGCATCGCCGGCTTCGACGACCTGCTCACCGTGTTTTCCAAAGGCGAAAAGCCCAAGGATCGCTGGCGGATCGGCACCGAGCACGAGAAATTCGTGTTCATGCACAGCGACCATCATGCCCCCTCCTACGAGGAGAAGGGCGGCATCCACGCGCTGATGATCGGGCTCACCAAATTCGGCTGGGAGCCGGTCTACGAGGGCGGCAACATCATCGCGCTGGCGGGCAAGGACGGCGGCATCAGCCTCGAGCCCGCGGGCCAGTTCGAACTGTCGGGCGCGCCGCTCGACAATCTGCACGAGACCTGCGCCGAGACCGCGCGCCATCTGGCGCAATGCAAGGAGATCGGCGACAAGCTCGGCATCGGTTTCCTCGGCATGGGCTTCTGGCCCGACAAGACGCGCGCCGAGCTGCCGACCATGCCCAAGGGTCGCTACAAGATCATGCTCGAGCATATGCCGCGCGTCGGCGACCTTGGGCTCGACATGATGCTGCGCACCTGCACCATCCAGACCAACCTCGATTATGCGAGCGAGGCGGACATGGTGAAGAAGTTCCGCGTCTCGCTGGCGCTGCAGCCGCTCGCCACCGCGCTGTTCGCCAATTCGCCGTTCAAGGAGGGCAAGCCCAACGGCTATCTCTCCTACCGCTCGCACATCTGGACGGACACCGATCCGCACCGCACCGGCATGCTGCCGTTCGTGTTCGAGGACGGCTTCGGCTACGAACGCTATGCCGACTACATGCTCGATGTGCCGATGTACTTCGTCTACCGCGACGGCAAATATATCGACGCCGCGGGGCTCTCGTTCCGCGATTTCATGGCGGGCAAGCTCTCGGTCCTGCCCGGCGAGACGCCGACGCCGGCCGACTGGGTCGATCATCTGTCGACCGCCTTCCCCGAAGTGCGGCTGAAGAGCTTCCTCGAGATGCGCGGCGCCGACGGTGGCCCTTGGAACAAGATCTGCGCGCTGCCCGCTTTCTGGGTCGGGCTGCTCTACGACGACGATGCGCTCGACGCGGCATGGCAGGAGGTCCGCCACTGGACCGCGGAGGACCACCAGCGCATCCGCGAGCAGGTGCCGACGCTGGCGCTCGCCACCAAGGGCCCGAGGGGCCGCACGTTCCGCGAACTGGCGAAGCCGATCCTCGACATCGCGCATGCCGGCTTGTCGGCGCGCAAGCGGTTGAACGCCGCAGGCGACGACGAGACCGGCTTCCTCGACCCGCTGCGCGAGATCGTCGCGAGCGGCAAGACGCCGGCCGAGACGCTGCTCGACCGCTACAATGGCGCCTGGGGCGGCGACATCAGCCGCATCTACGACGAGATGGCGTTCTGATTTCTGTTCCCCGGCGAAAGCCGGGGTCCAGGCCCCGCAGTGTGAAGCCGGCGCGACGACAAATATCACGGTGAGGCCTGGGCCCCGGCTTTCGCCGGGGAACTTCTATTCCGCCGGCACCGCCGCCGTCCTGCGCCGCATCCCTTTCACCACGCGCAAAAGCTTCGCCACCGGCCCCTGTCGCGCGATCCACCCGGCATAGGCGACATACGCCGGATCGGCCGACAGGTGCCGTTCCTCGGTCTTCGCGCGCCAGAAATACACACCGCTGATGACGCCCAGGATGCAGCAGTTGCGGATCGCGTCGCTGGTGAGGCCTGTCGTCGTCAGCATCGGCAGCGTCGAGAGCCACCAGAACAGATTCTTCGCGACATAGGCGGGATGCTTAGTGAAGCGGTACGGCCCGTGCGTCAGGATGCCGCGGTGCGTGAGGTTGGAGAAGCGCAGCCCGAACACGACCGTCGCCCACGCATAGATGCCGGTCAGCGCGATCAGCGCGAACGCCATGATCGGCTGGAGCAGCGGATGATCCGACAGCGCGCGTGCCCAGCCGAGTTGGCCCGGCGAATAGTCGAGCGGGCCGCCAACGTTCATCAGGATGAACGGCGGATAGCAGATCAGCGCCGCCATCCACGCCTGCGCATAGGGATTGCCCGAGCGGATATGCGCGTCGAGCGGGCGCAGCGTGAAGATGTAGCCCACCGTCCCCATGCTGACGTCGATCAGGAACATCAGCGCGATCAGCCCCTCGGCGAGCGCGATCACGTCATCGCGGATCATCGCGGGATCGATCGTCACCGCATTGCCCCAGTTCCCCGGCAGCGCCGAGAACATGAAGGCGCAGAAGAAGCCCTTGATCGCCCAGCTGCGCAGATGGTTGGCGATCTTCGGCCGGAGCGCCGGATCGACACCGCGTCCTCCCGCGAGCAGCCAGGAGCCGAACGCCCAGGCGCCGTCCTCGCGATCGACCAGCCGCCGGTCGAGCCACAGCACGTACGGCACCGACAGCAGCACCATCGGCACCAGCGCCACCGCCATGACGTGCATCGAGTAGAGATAGCCGTCCGCCCAATACCAGCGCCCGATCGCGTAGACGCACGCGATCAGGCCCCAGGTCGTCCACAAGCCGGCGAGCTTGACCAGCCCGGTATCGAGCGCATCGGACCAGCTGCGCGGCGGCCCGCCCCAATCGATGCCGGTCGAGGGATTGCGGTGGACGCGGTCGATCGCCAGCGACCACAGGATCATCGGCAAGGCGCAGGCCGCGAGCCCGGCGAGCGGCACCCACGGCGCGTCGAAATGCCAGTACCGCACCGCGAGATAGAAGAGCGCGAAGCCGGCAAGCCCGATCAGCCCGACGCCGGTCGATACCGCCGATCGCGGTCGCGCATCGATTGGCTGCTGCTCGTCCATCGCCTCATCCGTCCCGTCTCAGGACAGGCTGCCTAGCGCAGCATCGGTAAGCAAGCGGTGAAGAGCCAAAGACATCCTCCCCATCTGCGATGGGGAGGGGGACCGCCGGCAAAGCCGGTGGTGGAGGGGTGGAGGCTGGGCGATACGGTTTCCGCACAGACCAAGCCGGCCGTATTACCCGGCCAAACCCCTCCACCACTCGCTGCGCGAGCGGTCCCCCTCCCCCCGCTTCGCGCGGGGAGGATGAGAGGTAGGCTCAGCCGATCAGTGCGGCGAGCGGTGCGGCGGAGCGGGCGGACTTGATCGCGGCGTCGGCCCTGATCAGCTTGGCGTCGATCGCAGGCGTCGTGGCGGCGGTGGCGTCGCCCTTGGGCGCCTTGCCGCCGTAGATGAAGCCGTAGGAGGGATATTCGCGCTGGCCGAGATCGTGCAGGTTCTTGAACCACACGCGCACCGAGCTCCAGTCGTTCTTGGCGGAGGTGTCGACCACCTCGACGTCGCGCTCGACCTGGCCGCGCGACGACCAATTGGCGTGCGTCACCTTGATCATGCGATCCGAGATCACCTGGCTGACGGTGGCGACATGGCCGGCGCGCATCGAACCGATCGCCTTGAACACCAGCACGGCGCCTGCTTGAGGCGCGTTGCCGCGGGTATATTTGCCGACCGCCTGGTTCCACCAGGTCGCGGCATTGCCGAACAGCTGGATTCCCGAATACATGCGGGCGAAGGTCACGCACTGCCAGAAGGTCGCGGACTGCGCATCGGCGGCGGCAGGGATCGTGGCCACCGCGATCGCGATGGAACAAAGCGCCAGCTTCGACCGTTTGCACATGCTTGGTAGCCCCCGAGTCCCCGTTACGACCCCGGTGTTAACCGTCTCGACGCGTCGGCAAAGCGCCGTGCGTTCGATCGCTCCGGCACTGCGGCGAACCGAGCCGGCATCCACCAACCGCCGAAATCCGCCGCCGCAAACCTTGCCTAGTCGTTAAAAACCGCCGAAAGCTGCGGCATTTCCGGGCCATTCGGGCAGACGACGCGAATCATGAAGCACTGGTTCAAGGACGGCGTGTTCCGCGCGGTGCTGCGCAACGCCGGCTATCTGGGCTCGGGTCGGCTGGTCGGCGCGGGGCTCGGACTGGTTGCCTTGGTGTGCGCGGGGCGCGGGCTCGATCCGGCGGTGTTCGGCGTGCTCATGCTCGTCCACACCTATGCGACGGGCGCAGGCGCGCTGGTCAAGTTCCAGAGCTGGCAGGTGATCCTGCGTTACGGCGCGCCGGCGCTGCTGCGCGGCGACGGCAAGACCGCGGAGGATTCGATCCGCCTCGCCTTCGGCCTCGATATCGCGAGCGGCATCGTCGGGATGCTGGCGGCGATGGCGGTGCTGCCGTTCGTCGCGGGCTCGTTCGGGATCGACCGCTCGCATCTCATGCTGGCGATCGTCTACTGCACGCTGGTGCCGACGATGGCGTCGGCGACCTCGACCGGCGTGCTGCGCCTACTCGACCGGTTCGATCTGATCGCGAGCCAGCAGGTCGCGACGCCGCTGCTGCGCGCCGCGGGCGCGGCGATCGCCTTCTTCGGGCATCTCGGCTTCGCGGGCTTCGTCGTCGCCTGGTACGTCGCCGATCTGGTCGGCGACCTGATCCTGTGGTGGCTGGCGGTGCGCGAACTCAAGCGGCGCGGCATGCTGCGCTCGCTGCGCCCCGGCCTGATGGGCACGGCGCGGCGCCTGCCCAATAGCTGGGGGTTCGTGTGGACCACCAACGTCGCGATCTCGCTTGATGCCGCGTGGGGGCCGATCAGCAACCTCGTCGTCGGCGGCGTGCTCGGGCCGCTCGCGGCGGGCCTCTACAAGATCGCGAGCACGTTGCTCGATTCGGCTGGCAAGCCCAAGGACCTGCTGTCGAAGGGCTTTTACCCCGAGATCGTGCGGATGGACCCGGCGAGCGACGAGCCCTGGCGGCTCGGCCTGCGCACCGGCGCGCTGGCGGGCGCGATGGGGCTGGCGGTGGTGCTGCTGATCCTGGTGGGCGGCAAGCCGCTGATCGGGCTCGCCTTCGGGCACAAATATCTCGCCGCCTATCCGCTGCTCAACCTGATGATGTTCGCGCTGACGATCTCGATGGCGGCGTTCCCGCTGCAGTCGCTGCTCTACATGGTGCACCGCCAGCGCATCGCCTTGGTCGCGCAGGCCGCCGCCACGATCGTCTATCTCGCGACGCTGGCGATGCTCGCGCATCTGTTCGGTCTCGCCGGCGCGGGCGCGGCCTACGTGATCGGCAATGCGGCGCTCGCGCTGTTCATGCTGCTGCCGGTGCTGACCAGCTACCGGCATCGCGACCGCTACGGCATCGGCGTGTAACCGGCGCTGCGCGAAACTGTCACAATCCGCGCTATAAGGGCGCGTGCCGTAACGGAGAGAAGATGATGCGTGCCCTGCCCCTCGCCGTATCGGCGCTGCTGCTCACCACGACGCTCGCGGGGCCGTTGGCCGCCGGGTTGCTCGATTCCAAACCCTTGCTGCGCCAGTGCATCGCCACCAGCCACATCCGCACCGAGACCGCCGAGACCGACGGCAGCCTGCTGTTCCATTCCGAAGGCAGCCGCGTCTTCCGCAACCACCTCCCCGCGCCGTGCGAACGGCTGATGCGGATCAACAACGTCGACGAACTCAAGCTGCCGTCGCACGACCAGCTTTGCCGCGGCGACATCGTGCAGGTGATCGACCATGGCGGCCCGCTCGGCGTGATCGACGGCGGCGACAACCGCACTGCGATCGACTGCAAGCTGGGTGGGTTCGAGGCGACCAACGAGATGTCGGTGACCGAGGAATTGCGGCGGTAGGGGGGCATCTTTCTACCGCCGTTCGTCCTGAGTAGCCATTGAGCGAAGTCGAAATGGCGTATCGAAGGATGGTGGCCTGACGGGTCGGCCCTTCGATACGCGCCTTCGACTCCGCTCAGTCGCTACTCAGGGCGAACGGTGGGTAGGTCGAAATATTTGGCGCCGCCCCCTTCAAATATCCTTGGTGATCCCCACGAACACGCCGCGCCGCGGGCCGTATTGCGCCGCGCCGACGCCGACGCCGTTGCCGTCGCGGATCTCGTATTTATGGTCGGCGACGTTGGTGACGTCGAGACGGACCTCGATCCCCGGACGATCGAACTTGTGGCTCGCGGTCAGGTTGAACTGCGCATAGGATTTGAGCTTGGCGCCGTTGGGGATGACGCTGCCGTCCGCCAGCACATCGTCGGTGCGCAGCCCCGATCCGTAGAGCATGTCGCCGCCGAGCTTCGATCCGGCGAGGAAACCGTCGCGGAAGCCGTACGAGATGCCCGCCGAGCCGGTGTAGGTCTGATCGTGATCCAGATAGATATAATGGTTCTGGATATAGGCGAGATCGGCGGGATCGAAGCTGAACTGGCTCGACGTGATGTCCCTGCCCTGCGCCTTGGCATAGGCGAAATTGGCGTAGGCCAGCCACGGCCCGTGCTGATAGCTGACATTGGCCTCGACGCCGTGGATGCGACCCTGCTTGTAGTTGAACGGCGTCAGGATGATCGGCGCGCCGAACTGGCCCTCGTCGACGAGGTTCTTCGAGGTGCGGTAATAGCCGTCGAGGCTCACCGAGACCGGGCCGATCTTCTGCTGGATGCCCGCATCGAAATAATTCTGCCGCTCGGCGAACGGCGTGGTGTCGGTAAGCGAGGGCGCCGCCGCGCTGGTACCGGCGAACTGGCCGACGCTGGTCGTCGCGACATTCTCGAACGGCGGCGGCGAGAAATAGCGCGCATAGCCGAGATGGACCGTCGTGCGCGAGGTCGGCTGCCATACGACGTTGACGCGCGGGCTCAGCTGCTCCTCGCAGCGATAGCCGCAATAATGGTCGAAGCGCCCGCCGAAGTTGAGCGTGACGGTCGGCGCGAGCTTCCATTCGTCCTGCAGATAGACGCTCTCGGTGAGTTCGGTCGCGGCGCTGCGCTCGGCGATGCCGAAGGGCTGGCCGGTCTGCACGCCATTGCCGTCGACCGGAAAGACGAAGGTATCGGTGGCGCTGGTGCCATGGTCGCGGGTGATTACGATCCCGCCGCGCAGCGTATGGCTGTCGCCGAGCTTGAGCGCCGCCTCGGACTGCAGGCCGACGGTGAAGTCCTTCTTGACCGCGTCCTGCGCCTGGCCGTTGAACAGCAGCTCGCCGGTGACGTCGGGGCGATAGACCAGCTCCGAATAGCGCGCGAACAGCGACGTCTGCCAGGTCAGCGCGCCGGCATTGTGGAGCCAGGAGGCGGCGCCGAAGCCGGTGCGCTCGATCTGCCGCTCGTTGAGGTCGCTCGACGAATAGGCGGTCTGGCCGCCGACGTTGAAGCCACCCGTCGGTTGCAGCCCGGCGGGATCCGGGATCTGGAAATAGTCGTTCGAATAGCCGCCGAGGAAGGAGATGCGGTCGCCGTCGCCGAGGATGTGGTCGACATAGCCGAAGGCCTGCGCCTGGTCGGTCTTGTCGTGGATCGGGTTGGACGAGCCGTCGACGCTCTCGATGCCGAGCCGATTGTGCGTGAAGCTGCCGCTGGCGAAATAGTTGGTCGAGCCGGTCGAGCCGCCATAGGAGGCGCTGGGCTCGATCGTGTCGTGGCTGCCGCCGTACAGCGTCACCTCGCCCTTATTGTCGAAGCCGCTCTTGGTGGTGATGTCGATGATGCCCGCGGTGCGCAGGCCATATTGCGCGGGCAGCGCGCCGGTCAGCAGGTTGAAGCTGTTGATCAGCCGCGGGCTCAGCGTCTGGCCGAACACCGCGAGCCCCTCGGGCAAGATCGTGCCGTTGATGCGATATTGCAGGCCGTTGTGGTCGTCGCGGACGTGGAGCTGGCCGAAGCCGTCCTGCACGACGCCGGGCACCTGGAGGATGAGCTGGTTGAGCGGCTGGTTGTCGCCGCCGGGCAGCGCCTGGATCGTCGCCTGGTCGACGCCGTAGCTGGTCGCGCCGAGCGACGGCTGGATCGAGGCGCGCGCGTCGTCCAGCCGTTTGGCGGTGACGACGATCGCACCGGAACCGGCGGCGCGCCCCGCCGGCGTCGCTATGGTCGTCGTCGTGGCCGACGGCGCGGCGGGATCGACCGTGGCCGGCGGTGGCGCATCGGCGGCCTGCAGCGCGGCGATCGGCGCGGTCGCGAAGACGGACACGGCAACGCCGCGTAAGAAATAGGCCCGCATGAAAACTCCCTAATACGCCGGAAGGCTCGTGCCGCCCGCTTCGCTATCATGATATGATATACCATGGTATCTCGCGGGTGCAACATTACATTGTCGTCATCGCGACCGGCATGACGGGAAGATGAACTTTCCGATCGGGCGACATCGATCGTGTCGGCTCGTCGCATCTCGACATGGCGGCTCTTTTCGAGCGCGCGGGCGCTAGCTATGCCCATGATCGACAGCGCGGCGTGCCGCCCGCGCACCTCGGGGACGATCGATGACAGACCGCGCTATCCGCCGCTCCGCCGCTCTCGCGCTGGCGCTCGCTCTAGCGGCCGGCGCGGCACCGGCGACCGCGTCGACGCACCATCATGCCGATCGCCGGCACGAAATCCGCCATCGCGAAACCCGCCATCGCGAGACGGGCCATCGCGAGACCGGCCACCACGGCGGCGCGCGCCATCGCACGACGTCCTCGCGCCATCGCACGACCAAAGCTGCGGATCGTCACGATGCGAAACCATCGGGCGTCGCCGGCATACCGGCCGGCGGCATCAAGCTCTTCTGCCCCGCGCACCGCAACCCGCTGCTGATCCGCAAATCGACGCAGGGCGCGGGCACGACGGTGACGGTGGTGTGCCGCTGAGGGGGTGTGCCGCTGAGGGCGGTGGGCTGACGAGCGCGGAGCGTCGCCGAGATCGCGGCGCTGGAGCGGATAGAGGGAATCGAACCCTCGTCACAAGCTTGGAAGGCTAGTGCTCTACCATTGAGCTATACCCGCGCACCGACGATGCGCGCCGCCAATGCCATCGCGGTGCCCCCCAGGTCAACATCGCGATGAACGCGGCGCCCTAGCGGACCGTCTCGGGCGGATCGCCGAGACCGGCCTTGGGATCGGGCCCAAAGCGGTTGGCGCCGCGCGTGCCGTCGGTGCACAGCCACACCAGCACGATGATGAAGCCGATCAGCGGGATCAGCTCGAGCAGCAGCCACCAGCCCGACTTGTCGGTATCGTGCAACCGCCGCACGCCGACTGCCAGCGAGGGGATCAGCATCGCCAGCGAGAAGATGTCGCCCAGCAGCCCGCCATGCACGCTCGACCACGCGCTATAATCGCCCGGCACGCTGACGCTGTAGCTGTCGACATGACCGCCCAGCCCGAGCGAGACGTCGAGCGTCGTGCAGACGATCGAGCCGAGCGCGACGAACAGGACGAACATCCAATATTCCTTCCGCTGCGCGCGGCCGGTAAACTGCGCATAGCGCCTGAGCGGCAAAAACATCCAATCCATCGTCTCGTCCTTCTCACGTGAACCTAGGCGTATCGACATTCGATCATCCTCCCCCGCCAGGGGCAGGTGGCGCCGAAGGCGACGGAGGGGGGGGCCGGCTGCGTGCCCCATACCGATACCGCCGTCCTCCCCCTCCACCATTCTCCGAATGGTCCCCCTCCCCCTAGCGGGGGAGGATTTTTCAGATCATCGCCTGAATGTCGATCCGCCCTAGCTGACCGGCGCCCGCCGACGATAGCTCAACGCCTCGGCGACGTGGACGCGCCCGACACCCTCGTCGCCGCCCAGGTCGGCGATCGTGCGCGCCACCCGCAGCACGCGGTGATAGCCGCGCGCGGACAACCGCATCCGTTCGGCGGCCTGCGCGAGCAGTGTGCGGCCGGGCTCGTCGGGGGTCGCGACGCGGTCGAGCAGTTCGCCGTCGGCCTCGGCATTGGTGCGGGCACCGTCCCCCGCGTAGCGATCGGTCTGGATATTCCGCGCGGTCGCTACCCTGATCGCGACATCCGCCGATCCTTCGGCGGGCGGCGGCAGCACCAGATCGGCGGCAGAGACCGAGCGGACATCGACATGGAGATCGATGCGATCGAGCAACGGCCCGCTGACCTTGCCCTGGTAATCGGCGGCGCAGCGTGGCGCGCGGGCGCAGGCGAGCGCGGGATCGCCCAGGTGTCCGCAGCGGCACGGGTTCATCGCCGCGATCAGTTGGACGCGCGCCGGGAAGGTGACGTGCGCGTTGGCGCGCGCCACCGAGACCTTGCCCGTCTCGACCGGCTGGCGCAGCGAATCGAGCACCGGGCGGCTGAATTCGGCGAGTTCGTCGAGGAACAGCACGCCGAGATGCGCGAGGCTCACCTCGCCCGGCTTGACGCGTAGGCCGCCGCCGGTGAGCGCCGCCATCGACGCCGAATGATGCGGGCTACGGAACGGACGCGCTCGGATCAGCCTGCCGCCGGGCAACTCGCCCGCGACGCTCGCCACCATCGACACCTCGAGCGCTTCGCTGGGCGTCAGTTCGGGCAGGATGCCGGGCAGGCAGGCGGCGAGCAGCGATTTGCCCGCACCCGGTGGCCCGACCATCAGCAGATTATGGCCGCCCGCAGCGGCGATCTCCAACGCGCGCTTGGCGATCTCCTGGCCCTTGACCTGCTTGAGGTCCGGCCCCGCAACGGGCGGATCGGCTTTGCCCGCGGGCGGCGGCGGGAGCTGCGTGCTGCCCTTGAGATGCCCGATCAGCGCGAGCAGATCGGGCGCGGCGATCACCTCGATCCGCCCCGCCCATGCCGCCTCGGGGCCCTGGACGACGGGGCAGATCAGCCCGCGATCGCTCTCGGACGCGTGGAGTGCCGCGAGCAGCACGCCCGGCGCGGGCGCGATCCGTCCGTCGAGCCCGAGTTCGCCGACCGAGACGTAATCGGCGAGCGTCTCGGCATCGACGACGCCCATCGCGCCGAGCAGCGCGAGCGCGATCGGCAGATCGAAATGCGAACCCTCCTTGGGCAGGTCGGCGGGCGAGAGGTTGACGATGATCCGCTTGGGCGGCAGCGCCAGCCCGATCGCGCCGAGCGCCCCGCGCACCCGCTCGCGGCTTTCGGCGACCGCCTTGTCCGCAAGCCCGACGACGAGGAAATTGGGAAGACCGGGGAGCAGCTGCACCTGCACCTCGACGGCGCGTGCCTCCAGCCCGAGAAACGCCACGGTCGAGACGATCGCGACCATTGACCCCCTGCCCCTATTGCCCCGTTCGCTACCGTAATCGTGGCGGCGTAACTGTCCAGCGGGGAGTGCTATCAACATCCTCCCCTGCAAGGGGAGGGGGACCGCCGCCGCAGGCGGTGGTGGAGGGGTGGAGGCTGGGCGATACGGTAACCGCGCCGCGCGAGAGGTCCGTATCGCCCGGCCAACACCCCTCCACCACCCTGCGGGTGGTCCCCCTCCCCTTGCAGGGGAGGATCAGGAAGGGCATTCGCAGGGCATGACGAAACGCACCACATGGCAACGCTGGCGGCGCAATCCGGTGGTTAAGCATATGCTGTTCGTGCTCGGCTGGCTGCTGATCGTCGCCGCGATCCCGGTCGGTATCTTGCCGGGACCGGGCGGCGTGTTCGTGTTCGCGGCGGGGCTCGCGCTGGTGCTCGAGGCGTCGCCCTGGGCGAAGCGCGTCTATGCGCGTGTCGTCCGGCGCTGGCCGAAGCTCGGCGGCTGGATGGACTGGGGCCTTCGCCGCAAGAGCGCCAAACGGCGGATCGCACGCGACACGCCGGTCGAAGCCACCACCACGGATTGACTCGGAAGGGCAGTTTGCCTATCCGCACGCCCATCGAGGCTGCCGCACGTTCGGCGGCCCTTTTGCATTAGACGTTCCGAGGACCCGACCGATGAAGCGCACTTTCCAGCCCAGCAATCTCGTGCGCAAGCGTCGCCACGGTTTCCGCTCGCGCTCGGCGACGCCCAGCGGCCGCAAGATTCTCGCCGCCCGCCGCGCGCGCGGCCGCAAGTCGCTCTCCGCCTGAGCGAGACCGGGGTGGACGACACCCCGCTCGCCATTCTCACGCGTCGCGCGGATTTCCTCGCGGCCAATTCGGGCGTTCGTAAGCCGATGCCCGGCTTCGTATTGCTGGTGCGCAAGCGCGGCGACGGCGATCCCGGCATCCGGCTGGGGATCACCGTCACCAAGAAGATCGGCAATGCGGTCGTGCGCAACCGGATGAAGCGCCGGTTCCGTGCGCTGGCGCGCGAGCTGCTGCCGGCGCGGGGGATCGCGGGCGCGGATCACGTGCTGATCGGGCGCGCCGGTGGCGTCGAGCGCGATTATGCGGCGCTGCGCGACGAACTCGGCGCGGCGCTGCGCAAGCTGTCGAAATGACCGCCCGATCGCCCGCCGCCACGGCGCTCGTAGGCCTCGCGAAAGTCTGGCAGGCGGGGCCTTCGGCGATGATGATGCCGACCTGCCGCTTCACGCCCTCCTGTTCGGCCTATGCGATCGAGGCCTGGACGCGCTATGGCGCGGCGCGCGGTTCCGTACTGGCGGCGCGGCGTCTCTGCCGCTGCCACCCGTTCGGTGGCCGCGGCTATGATCCGGTGCCCTGAACGGCGCCGTACAACGAAGTCTTCGGGGATTTGCTCACGTGAACGAACAGCGCAACCTGGTCCTCGCGCTCGTGCTGTCGGCCATCGTGCTGCTCGGCTGGACGCTGGTCTCGGACAAATATTTCCCGACCGCCAACAAGCCCACGACGCAGATCGTCAAGGGCAAGGAGGTGGCGCTGCCCGTCACGCCGCCGGTCGCGATCGGCCCGGAGGCGGTGAAGGACCGCGCGATCGTGCTCGCGCAGACGCCGCGCGTGAAGATCCTGACGCCGCTGCTCGCCGGATCGATCAACCTGAAAGGCGCGCGGATCGACGATCTGACGCTGACTACGCAGAAAGAGACGATCGACAAGAACAGTCCGCCCGTCCGCCTGTTCGGGCCGGACGGATCGCAGGACGCCTATTTCGCGAGCTTCGGCTGGGCCGGCCAGGGCATCGCGCTCCCCGACGCCAACACCGTGTGGACTGCCGCGGGCGCCGCGCTAACCCCCGAGACGCCGGTGACCCTCACCTGGAACAACGGCCAGGGCCAGGGCTTCGCGATCCGCCTCTCGGTCGACAAGGGCTATCTGTTCACCGTCCAGCAGAGCATCACCAACGGCGCGCAGGCGCCGATCCAGGCGCGCACCTATTCGCTGGTCAACCGCCAGGGCGCGTCGAAGGACCCGTCGACCTGGCAGGCGCATGTCGGCCCGATCGGCGTGCTCGGCGGCGTCGCGCAATATAAGACCAATTGGAAGGATCTCGACACCGCGGGCGCGGCCGGGCAGAAATTCCAGTCGACCGGCGGCTGGATCGGCTTCAGCGACAAATATTGGCTCGCCGCCGTCCTTCCCGATCCCAAAGCGCAGGTCGATGCCGCCTTCTCCGCCGACAATGGCCGCTACCAGGCCGAGGCGGCCCCCGCCGCGGTGACGATCACGCCGGGCAAGTCGGTCGCGGCGACCTCCTACCTGTTCGCGGGCGGCAAGGACGCCTCGATGCTCGACACCTATGACGACCGCTACGGCTTCGACAAGCTCGACCATGCGATCGACTGGGGCTGGTTCCGCGTCGTCGAGAAGCCGATCTTCTATCTGCTCGACTGGCTGTTCAAGCTGGTCGGCAACTTCGGCGTCGCGATCATCCTGCTGACGCTGATCGTGCGCGGCGTGATGTTCCCGATCGCGCAGCGCCAGTTCAAGTCGGCCAATCAGATGAAGGCGGTGCAGCCCCGGCTCAAGGCGCTGCAGGAGAAGCACAAGGAGGACAAGGTCAAGCTCCAGGAAGAGATGATGAAGCTCTACAAGGCGGAGAAGATCAATCCCGTCGCGGGCTGCCTCCCCGTCTTCCTGCAGATCCCGATCTTCTTCTCGCTCTACAAGGTGCTGACGCTGACGCTGGAGATGCGCCACCAACCCTTCATCTTCTGGATCAAGGATCTATCCGCACCCGATCCGCTGACGCCGGTCAACCTGTTCGGCTTCCTCGCGTGGCAGCCGACCGGCTTCCTGCATCTCTCGGTGCTGGCGATCCTGCTCGGCGGCACGATGTGGCTGCAGTTCAAGCTCAACCCGCAGATGAACATGGACCCGGCGCAGAAGCAGATCTTCTCGATGATGCCCTGGTTCATGATGTTCATCATGTCGCCCTTCGCGGCGGGGCTGCAGGTCTATTACATCATGTCCAACCTGCTCACCGTCGGGCAGATGCAGCTGCTCGCCAAGCGCACGCCCGCGCCGTCGACCGCCATCGCCCGATGAGCGACGAGGCCCCCTATGACGGCCCGGTCGACGGCCAGCCGCCGGTCGACCAGGACGCGCGGCTCGAGGCGGCGCGCAAGCTTTTCGCGGGGCCGGTCGAGTTCCTGAAGTCGGCGCCCGACCTCAAGTTCCTGCCCGAGCCCGACTATCCCGAGGTCGCCTTCGCGGGGCGCTCGAACGTCGGCAAGTCGACCTTGATCAACGCGCTGGTCAACCGCACCAGCCTCGCGCGCACCTCGAATACGCCGGGGCGCACGCAGGAATTGAACGTGTTCGACGTCGGCGAGCCGATCGCGTTCCGGTTGGTCGACATGCCCGGCTACGGCTTCGCCAAGGCGCCCAAGGACATCGTCCGGCGCTGGCAATATCTGGTGAACGACTATCTGCGCGGGCGCGTCGTGCTCGGTCGCGTGCTGGTGCTGATCGACGCGCGCCACGGCATCAAGGATACCGACCGCGACGTCATGAAGATGCTCGACAAGGCGGCGGTGAGCTACCAGCTCGTGCTGACCAAGGCGGACAAGATCAAGCCGACCGAACTCGCCGCGGTGATGGAGGCGACCGAAGCCGAGGCCCGCAAGCACGTCGCGGCGTACCCGGTGGTGCTGCCGACCTCGAGCGAGACGGGTGCGGGGATCGCCGAGTTGCGCGCCGCGGTGCTCGACGCGATTTCGACTCATTGAGCAAGAACCCTCTCCCGCTTCGCGGGAGAGGGAGGGCCCCGCCGCAAAGCGGTGGGAGGGTGAGGGCACGACGTATCCACGAGCGCAGCGCCCGGATGATACGGCACTCCCTCACCCCGACCCTCTCCCGCATGCGGGAGAGGGAGATTTGGTGCGCTTGACGCCCCCGCCCGCTCCCACCACAAGCCATCGCATGCTCAAGCTCATCATCGGCAACAAGGCCTATTCGTCCTGGTCACTGCGCGGCTGGCTCGCGGTCAAGCAGTCGGGGCTGCCGTTCGAGGAGATCGTCGTCCCGCTCTACGACGAGGCGTGGGACAGGACCCGCCAGGGTGACGAGTTCGCGCCGTCGTCGGGCAAGGTGCCCATCCTGTGGGACGGCGACACCGTGGTGTGGGACAGCCTCGCGATCGTCGACTGGCTGGCGGACCGCGTCGGGCGCGAAAAATTCTGGCCGGCGGACGATGCCGCGCGCGCGATGGCGCGATCGATGGCCGCCGAGATGCACTCGGGCTATGCCGCGCTGCGCCGCGAGCATGGCATGAACATCCGCAAACGCTTTCCCCCCGCCCCGCTCTCGGCCGCGGTCGAGGCCGAGCTCGCCCGGCTGTTCGAGCTGTGGGCGCAGGCGCGCGCGCGCTTCGGCGGCAGCGGCGACTTCCTGTTCGGGGCGTTCGGCGCGGTCGACATGATGTTCGCGCCGGTCTGCACGCGGCTGGTGACCTATTCGATCCCGGTGCCGCGCTTCGCGCTGCCCTATCTGCAAGCGGTGTTCGCGCACCCGTTCATGCAGGATTGGATCGCCGACGCGCAGGCCGAGGATTGGGTGATCGAGAAGTTCGAACTGGACGCGCCCGCAACCCCCGCATGATCGCGCCGCTCGACCCGCTGGCGCTCGCTGCCGACCTGATCGCCTGCCCCAGCGTGACGCCGGCGGATGCGGGCGCGCAGGACGTGCTCGCGGCCGCGCTCGCCGCACAAGGCTTCACGGTCCACCGTCTCGTCTCGGGCGAGCCGCCGCAAGGGCCGATCGCCAACCTCGTCGCTATCCGCGGTTCGGGTACGCCGCATTTCGCCTTCGCGGGCCATACCGACGTCGTACCGCCCGGCGAGGGCTGGACCGATGGCGCATTTACACCAGTTGTCCGCGACGGATTGCTCTACGGGCGCGGCGCGGTCGACATGAAGGGTGCGATCGCCTCCTTTGTGGCCGCCGCCGACCGCGTGCGCGACCATGAGGGCATGATCAGCCTGCTGATCACCGGCGACGAGGAGGGGCCCGCGGTCCACGGCACGCGCGCGATCATCGAGTGGATGGCGGCGAACGACGTCCGGCCCGACCTGATCCTCGTCGGGGAGCCGACTTCGGACGTGCAGCTCGGCGACACGATCAAGATCGGCCGGCGCGGATCGATCAATGCGTGGATCACCGTGCCCGGCACGCAGGGCCACGTCGCTTACCCCCACCTCGCCGACAATCCCGCGACGCGGCTGGTGCGCATCCTCGATCGGCTCCAGCGCTGGCATCTCGACGACGGCAATGCCTGGTTCCAACCCTCCAATCTGGAGGTGACCGAGATCGTGGTCGACAATCCGGCGACCAATGTCATCCCGGGGAGCGCCAAGGCGCGGCTCAATATCCGTTTCAACGACGAGCAGAAGGGGGCCGCGCTCGAAGCGGAGATACGGAGGATCGTCGCGGAGGAGGCGCCGCGCGGGACCGTCGAGGCGGCGATCTCGGGCGAGGCGTTTCTGACGGCGCCCGGCGCGCTGTCGGCGCTGGTGGCGGGCGCGATCCGCGAGGTGACGGGGATCGAGGCCGCGCTGTCGACGACGGGCGGCACCTCGGACGCGCGTTTCCTGTCGAAGCTGGCGCCGACGGTCGAGTTCGGCTTGTGCAACGCGACGATGCACAAGCTCGACGAGGCGGTGGCTGTGGCGGATATCGGGGCGCTTACCGATATTTACGAGGCGGTGTTGCGGGCGGCGCTGTCGTAGACATCCTCCCCGACAATCGTCGGGGAGGGGGACCGCTCGCGCAGCGAGTGGTGGAGGGGTATCCGACACCCGAGACGGACGCCGCAATTACCGGACGTCGGATACCCCTCCACCACCGGCTTCGCCGGTGGTCCCCCTCCCCTGCAGAGCAGGGGAGGATGGGTCAGCCCCGCCCCCGCCGCAGCACGATATACAGCGCCCCCGCCCCGCCGTGCCTGGGAT
>CAXTVK010000055.1:0-16960 GCA_964247655.1 uncultured Sphingomonadaceae bacterium
GGCGCGGCTTGCTGATCATCGATACCTTCGTCGGGTAAAATGTCTTCCGATCCGGCTGGCCCAACGGTGCCCATCACTGTCGCATGCGCGGTATCGTCGATCGGCATCGCTTCCTCGAGCAGCCGTGAGATAATTTCGTGGATGGGTCCTGACCCATCGCGGGCTTTCCGGTGGCGACCCTCGGTCGCTCGGTTCAAAACTGCGACGCATCAACGACGCTCGAACACACACCACGTCCGCTTACGACTAAAGTCTAATCATCTCAATTTATGCAGGACTTTGTAGTCACATCATAGTTAATCGAGCTCAGTAATCGACGGTAGTTGTTTTTAACTACGAATTGGCAGACTGAGAGAGGAACGATAGATTTACGCAAGCCGTTATTTTGGCACCTGCAATGGAAAGGTGTCAAAATGAAACATTTACGCTCCGTAGCGATGGTTTCCGTCCTGAGTATGGCGTTGGCGACCGGTGCGAACGCGCAGACGGCAGGAAACCTGTTGGGCGCCCCGCTTGTTGCCGGTGGCGGCGTACTCAGCGCTGCTGCTGCTGGTCACGCGCAGATAGCGCCGACAGTTAATAAGATCTCGCCTACGGCCGAGCCGCTTACCGACACCGTCACAACGGTGCTCGGCCAAACCGGCTTTGGCGTGACATATGCCGGTAAGAATATCCAAGACAATGGCGTGGTCGTCGGCAGTTCATCGACCGGCAAGCCATTGGTCAGCGTCGGTAACACGAATCCCGCTGGTCAGGGTTCACTTGCCGCGGTCCTCAACGGCCATCGATAAACCTAGGGCTCAACCCTCGGCCGGAGCGCGATAACTCTCCGGCCGAACCTCGACAGCGTTACCGCGGAGTCCATCATGGCTACGACTCAGACATCACTTAGGCGCTTCGCCCGTCTGGGCATGATGGCAACATGCGGCAGCGCTTTCCTGCCCCTGTGCGGCTGCGCCGCCGGGTCATCCGCATCGTTCACGCAAGCACCGCTGCTGTTCGCCGAACAGACTGACAGCAGCGGGACCGCAGCCTATCCCGCGGTTTCGGACCAGGCGGCTCTCGTAGCTGGTCCCCAGGTTCCCGCGACGTCCGTGCAAGTCGGGTCCGCCATTAGCGGCGGCGACGCATCTTTGCCGACTTCCGCGATTACGTCGGTCACCCGACCCTTGGGCGGTGCCATAGCTCAGTTGACGGCCGTGCCGCCCGTATCGGTGGAGGTTGCACCAGGCGACGTTTCCGTTGCAGTCGGCGCGCCCGCGTCGGTGGCGGGGGTACAGGCTAGTGTATCCAGCGGCACGATCGCAGTCGCAGTGCAGACCGGCGTCCTTCCACCAATCGGCGTCCAGACGAACATCCCGGGGACGGTCGGCGCCACGGCCACTACTATCGCGCAGCTGGCAAACAGCGTTCCGGTCGTATCTACGGTGCTTCAATCCCCTCCAGTGGCCGGGCTCGGCAGCGCAGTCAGGGGAACCGTGGGAGTGGTCGGATCGACAGCTACGGCGCTCCTCCAGCCTGCCACGACGAGCCCGATCGCATCGATTGCATTTAAGCCGCCCGTCGTGCCGGCCGGTACAGCGGTTGGGGTCGCTCAGTCGGTCGCGGTGACCGGGACAAGCCTCCTGACCGCAACTAGCGCCGCGCTTTCCAAGATCTGTGTTCTGAAGGGCTGTCGGTGATCGCTCCACGGCGCACGCACGTGCGTTTTCCCAACGGCGGCATATCAAGACCTTTGGCTGGAACCGCAGGCATCGTCTGCGTAGTGGCGCTGATGCTGGTAATGCCGTCGTCGGTAAGGGCACAGACTTCGCCCCGCGGCGTTCCAACTATCCGGCCCGACCAGCTCCCGATCCCGACCCCACTGCGTGCCGCAGCACAGAAGCCGGTCGTAGCGCGCAAGGCCGACGCCCCTATCCAGCCGTTCCTGCTGACTAAGGTCGTCGTGGAGGGATCGACGCTTCCACAGGCTATGCTCGCATGCGCCTATGCCCCCTTCGTCGGCAAAATTACCGATAACGCGGCATTGACTGCGGCCACAAACGCGATTGCAGCTGCATACGCCAGAAGCGACGTTGCCCTCTACACCGTGCTCGTTCCTGAGCAGCGGTTTGATGGCGGCGTGCTCAGGCTGAGCGTGATCGAAGGCCACATCGGACGCATCGAGATCCGCGGCAAGTTGCGGAAGTCGCGCCTCGGTCTGCTACGCGCCTATCTGCGACCATTAGAGCAGGAGCGGCCGTTGCGAAGCTCGACGCTACAGCGCGCAATCTCCCTCATCCGCGATATGCCCGGTATCACCGCATCGCCCGCCTTTGCCCAAGGCAGTCGAAGCAATGCCGTCACGCTCGTCGTCCCGGTGTCCGAGAAGATCGTCCAGGTCGCGACGGGTATCAACGACCGCGGCACCGCCCTGTTAGGCCGCACGCAGGCCCAGATGGACGTCCTCGTCAACGGCGTTGCCACAGGCGGCGATCAGCTGCGAGCGACCGTCGTGCTGCCGGCCCACACGAGCCGGTTCCAGTACTATGCCGGGTCCTACAACATACCGATAGATGCGAACGGCACGTCGATCACAGGCAACCTCTCATACCTGCGCACGCGGCCCGCGACTATCCCGCTGGAAGGGGACGCTACCTCGTTCGGTGTCCAGATCACGCACGCGATTATCAGGCGCTACGATCGGAACCTGTACGTTACAGCCGACATCGACGGCATCGACTCGAACAACGCGTTGTTCGGCTTCAAGCTGTCCAACGACCGGGTGAGGACGCTTCGCCTCGGCACCTCCTACACCACTGCAACTAAGCGCAATCAGCTTACGGTGAGCAGCACGGCGAGCTTCGGCCTAGACGTGCTTGGTGCCCGTGTCGTCGCGGGTCAGGCCAAGCAGCGGTTTCGCAAGATCAATGGGCGGGTGAACGATAGCCTGCAGATCGGCCGAAGCTTCGTCCTGAGAGTGAACGGCTTTGGACAGATGACCGGGGACGACTTGCCGTCGTCGGAGCAGATCGCGCTCGGTGGCGACGAATTCGGACGCGCCTACGGGGCGGCACTGATCTCGGGCGACAAGGGCTACGCCGGATCGACAGAGATGGCCTGGGTGCCGTCGAAGGGCTTGCCAACCGTATTTAAGGGGTCCGAACTCTACCTATATTCGGATGCGGGGCGCGTCACCTACCGCGGCCGCTTTGGCGGTGACGCGATGACTTCCAGTCTGGCGTCATTCGGCGGCGGCGTCCGGATGCACCTTCTGACTAAGACGGTCGCTCAGATCGAATGCGTCCGCGGCCTCACAAATCCTGTACCTTACGAGGATCGCGAGAAGGCGAGAGTTTTGTTCAGCATCCGATCCCTGCTCTAAAAGATCTTTAAGGCGAGCGACAAGGAGATAGAGGCGGGTAGAGAGTTAAACATCGCTGATCTATGAGGTCTGACGGAAGCCTAATCGCCACCGCATTAGAGATGCGACACGAAGCGGATCAAGCCGTTACTGGAATCGCTCTCACCACCCGCTCATCGGCCAATGATTATATTAACTAGCGTCTTCAGCGGATGCGATACGATCGTCGATCGGGCATAGCGATTTTGACCGTTAAGGTATCGGTCGCCTCTAACGAACCGCTGCAACTGATCGAGACGTTCGGCACGTTGTATTCGATCGTATAGATCGCCAGCTCGCCAATCGGCGTCCGAGTCTGTAATGTTGCGCCGTAGCTGATCGTGAGCCATGCAAGATAAACAATACGCGCGCGCATTCGTTCATCGTGCGCCGGCGCCAACGATCTAATTACGACCAATGTCGTAGATAATCGTAGATACTGCGGGCGTGATGTTCGGACTCGACGGCGAGTAGGCCGTTCTGCCGCTGCTCCTACACGGAGGCCGGCAGACGCGCTCCATCATTGCCTAAGCCGCTTGCGATGGCGCGGGCCAATCCACCGTCGGCGCGACTTGCTCGCGGCCCGCAATCCTGCACGGCTTCAAGCCGAGTGCGGCCATTGCCCTTAACAGCGCCGGGCCACGATGTTCGGGATCGTCTAGAACAGCCTCGCGACCTTCGGGGATTGCTACGTCGAGCGCCTGCCGCGGCGACATGGATACAGTCACTTGCCTGATGGTTGTGCGAGCATGGGGATCAGCATCTACACGCCAGTCACAATCGTTTTTGCGCTGCTAATATATGCCGCCTTCGGGTGGCTGAAGCGCGTAACAAAGTCATCTGCCGGTGCCGAGCTTGCGGCTACTCACGACGCCGATCGTCGGCTCGCGACGGTAGATGCGGAAGCGCATCGCGCCAGCGAAACGCGCTTGAGTCACAAAAGCAATGACGTAGAAATTCTGCCGTCCAGTCTTGAGGCGATGATCATTCCGCTCGGGGCGCCGATGGAGCGCGAACATGCAACGTTCGAAGGATTGTTGTCAGAAGCTCGCGATAGGGTGCGAGCTATGTCGCCGACCGACCGACAGCACGTTGCTATCTGGACTCCCGGACATATCTTTGGAGCGGACGAGCTAATCGCTGAAGTGCCTGGGCACGAGCACGATCCGCTTACGCCGAGATAGCAGCCTTCAAGCGCTGGCTCAGCATAGATTGCACACTGGCTGCCACCTCGTTCCGCGTGATCCGTCCACTATGATTGACTTCGAACCCGCGCCGCTCTTCACGTCCGCGCGGACTGTGAAGGCGTATTCGAACGCCATGCACTCCATCAGCCAGCTCGGATTGGTCCCGAGGCCATCGGCGATCGCGCGCACGCGGTCCCGGCCCAAATTTGCGCCACCAGGCGAGTGAGGTCAAGGCTTTGTCCTTCTGCTGATGTAAGCTGGGAGCGCGCGGGGTCTCTCTCCCGCGTCTACTTGGCCCCGCTACTCGCGTGCGGGTGGGGGGGCTTTTTGAGATAGGGCGCGGGTCTATTCATCGGACTTGATGCTTAAGCAGCTAGGGGGCGGACGAGTCCCTGCAAATTCTGCCCGACCCTTAGAGCCTGATCCGAAAGTTGTTGAGCAATACCAGTATGTTGTGATTCAGGCCGTCTTTGCGAAGAGATGAAGTGAAGCATGGCATGGTCTGGTATTGCCCGGCGTGAGCATAGCCGGGACGGGTTGCGATATTCCAGTGATATGACGGATCGGGAGTGGATGGCGACGGCGCCGTTCATCCCGCCTGCAAAGCGAGGCGGCCGGCGGCGCACGACCGACATGCGCGAAGCTGTGAACGCCATACTCTACATCGCGGCGAGCGGGTGCGCGTGGCGGCTTTTGCCGAATGCTTTCCGCCGGTCTCGACGGTGCGCCGCTATTTCTATGCCTGGCGCGATGCCGGGCTGTTCGATGCGATCAACATGGCGCTGGTCATGAGCTTGCGGGAAATCGAGGGGCGCGAAGCTTCGCCCAGCGCAGGTGTCATCGATAGCCACTCGGTCAAAACCACCGAAAGTGGCGGGGTTTGCGGCTATGACGCGGGCAAAAAGATCAAAGGCCGCAAGCGCCATATCCTCACCGACACGTGCGGCTTCCTGATCCTTATTTTCGTTCATGCCGCCGATATTCAGGATCGGGACGGTGCTGTCGATGTGCTCAAGGCAATACGCCAGCGCTTCCCATGGCTACGCTATGTCTTTGCCGACGGCGGGTACGCTGGGCAGAAACTACGCGACGCGATCGCCTGCCATGGCGACTGGACCATTGAGATCATCAAGCGATCAGATGCCGCCAAGGGCTTCAAAATCCTGCCTCGACGATGGGTCGTCGAGCGCACCTTCGCATGGCTCGGACGATGCCGCCGCTTGGCCAAAGACTGGGAGACCTCAATCTCCTCTTCAACCGCATGGGCGCTTGTCGCCTCCATCCGCATGCTCACTCGGCGAACAGCAAGATACTGCTACGCTTGAGAAGTTTGTGAATCGGGCACTGAGACGCGACTGGCCCGTTCTTCACCGAGGATCGGCTCAAGCTGGTTATGAGCCTGCGCGGTTGCGTCGGGCATGGCCGCGCACCGAACGTTTACGAGGCCGATGGCTATCATAAATATTTCGAGACGTGGGGGGATGACCCGATCCATGATCTCGAACTGATTGCAGCGCGGTCGTTGAAAACGAGGATCTCTGACAATGCCTTGGTCGAGCGGCCCAAGCCATATTCGGACGCGCTGCGCAACTTTGGTTTCCGATGAGATTGTCGGTTCAATAGCAATATCCGCGCCTTATTCCCCAGCAGACAAGATCGAGGCAGGTTTGCCGCTCATCTAATCAAAGCGAGTGACCGATATGAATAAGACGGTTCGCCAAAGATCGGACAAGCTGTTCGCAGCCGCCAGGCTGGCCTTCCGCGAAGCGCAGAAGACGATGCATGCGGATCACACTGCGAAGGGTTTGCTTCGAAGTGGCCGCACCATCTGGGAGGCAGGAGATCACTTGCTTTATCGACTACCGACGAGCAGCCTGGAAGAAACATTGCTTGATCTGTGGGAAGCGTCACCACCCGACAAGCGATGGACGGCAATGGAATATGTTATCGACGGCGATCGCTTCACCACGCACTTTTCGTTCGACAGGCTTGATCCCAAGGTGAGCACGATCGACCGGCGGCAGGTGATCCTCGATCGACGCTACGGCAACAAGCAGGTCGTCTATCCGTCGATCCGGTAGATTTGCCGCCGCCGGCTAGCAACGCAATTGACCCGGCGCATACCGCGCCGCATCGATTCCCGCGACCATCGCATCCGGCGCCGCGCCCAGCACCAGCGCGGCGCCCAGCTTCGCGGCGGCAGGCGCGGTCTGGATGCCGAAGCCGCCTTGCCCCGCGAACCAGAAGAAGCCCGGCACCGCAGCGTCAAAACCGTAGACCGGCAGGCGATCGGGTGCGAAGCTGCGCAGGCCCGCCCAGGCGCGCTCGACGCGCTCGACGCGCCAGTCGACGACCGCGGCCATCCGGTCGATCGCGGTGGCGACGTCGATCTCCTCGGCGGCGGCATCGGCGGCGGGGGCCACGCTCTCGTCGTGCGGGCTCAGCCACAGGCGCCCGCCCGCCTCGGGCTTGAAGTAGAAACGGCCCGCGGCATCGAGCACCAGTGGCAGGTCGTCGGGCACCGCGGGCGCGACGCGCAGCTGCGCGACGGTGCGGCGAAAGGGCCGGATGCCGAGCGGCGTCGCGCCGGCGATCTCGGCGACGGGGTCCGCCCAGGCGCCTGCGGCATCGACCAGGAGCGCAGCGTCGAAGCCGTCGGTGTCGCCCGCCTCGATCCGCCAGCGGCCGCCGTCGCGCGTGGCGGATCGCAGCGGCGCCGAGCAGACCAGGGTCACGCCCGCAGCCCTGGCAGCGCGCAGATAGGCGGCGTGGAGCGCCGCGACGTCGATGTCGCAGCAGCTCGGCTCGATCAGCCCGGTCCAGACGCCGGGCCGCAGGCCGGGGACGCGCTCGGCGATCGCGGCGGCGTCGAGCGGCGCGAGGAAGATGCCGCTGTCCGCGAAACGTGCCGCGAAGGCGTCGAGCGCGCCGCGATCCCCCGGCGCGGCGAGATGCAGCGCGGTGCGCGGCGTGAGGAAGCCGCGGTCGGCGAAGGCGGTCGGCGGCGCGCGCAGGAAATCGCCCGAGGCGCTGGTCAGCGGCTGGACGCCGGGGCCGCCGTAGCTCTCGGTCCAGAACGCCGCCGAGCGGCCGGTGGCGTGATAGCCGGGCAGCGCCTCGGCCTCGACGATCGCGACCGAAGCGTGCGGCGCGAGTTCGGCGGCGAGGCTCGCGCCCGCCATCCCCGCGCCGACGATCAGGATATCGACGCGCATCATCGCGGCGGCGCCCGGCGCGCGAGGAAATCGTCGATCGCGGCCAATGCGGCAAGCCGCGGGCCATCGGCATCGCGCAGGATCTCGTGGCGCGCGTCGGGCAGCCGGACCAGTTCGGCATCGGGCAGCCGCCGCGCGCTACGCTCGATCGCGGCGGTATCGACGAGCTGGTCGAGCCCGGCTTCGAGCAGCAATATCGGGCAACGCACCCGCTCGATCGCGCCGCGCCGCGCGATCCGATCCGCGCCCGCCATCGCGGCGGCAAGCCAGTTCCAGCTCGGTGCGCCGGTCGCGAGGCCGGGCATCTGCCGCTTCCACCACTGCGAATCCTCGTATCGTTCGCGGCTGGCGGTGAGGCGCAGCCGGCGAGCCGGATCGGCGACGTCGTCCGTCCACGCCGCGCGCGCGCCGCGTCCGCTCGCCACCGCGCCGGCGATCGCCAGCCTCGCCAGCCAGCGCGGCAGCCGGCGCGTGTCGAGCGCGAGCATCGGCGCGATCAGCACCAGCGCATCGGGCGCCAGTCCTCGCTCGGCGCAGGCGCGCAACGCGACATGCCCGCCCATCGAGTGCGCGACGATCACGTGCGGCGGCGGCGTACGCGCCTGCCATTCGCGGACGTACTCCACGAGATCGTCGATCAGCGGATCGAAGCTCGACCGGTCGTCGGGAATCCCGTCATCGTCCGGATGCGCATCGATTCGCCGCGATCCGCCCTGCCCGCGCCAATCGAATCCCTCGATCGACCAGCCCTCGCGGTGCCAATGATCGCACGCCTCGAGATATTTCTCGATGAAATCGGCGCGGCCCGACTGGAACAGCAGGCTGCCGCGAAGCTTTGCAGCGTCTGACGGCCAGGCATAGGCGCGCTGTGGCCAGTCGTCCGCGGCGTGCCAGATGCGGAACGTCAGCCCGTCGGGATGGCGACGGCGATCGAAGCGCGATTCGGCGGGAAGGACGGCGGCGGGCATCTGCGCGCTGGTTACGGTTTGGCAAGCGGTCCCGTCTAGTGTGCCCGCCATGCAGACGATCTTCATCGAGCTTTTGGCGGGCGGCCTGGTCGCCGCGTTGGTCTACGCGATCTGGACGGATCTGCGCGCGCGCGTGATCCCGAATCCGCTGAACGCGGGGATCGCGCTGGCGGCGCCGCTCTGGTGGTGGGCCTCGGGGATCGCGCCCTGGCCCGGCGTCGCGGTGCAGTTGGCGGTCGGCGGCGTCGCCTTGCTGATCTTCATGGGCGCGTTCGCGATCGGCGCGATGGGCGGCGGCGACGTCAAGCTGATCGCGGCGCTCGGCCTCTGGCTGGTGCCGCCCGATTTCATGCGGATGATCGTGTGGATGTCGATCGGCGGCGGCGCGCTCACGCTCGGCATGATGATCTGGCACCGCGTGCGCAAGGCCGAGGGCCAGCTCGAGATTCCGTACGGCGTCGCGATCGCGCTCGCGACCATTCCGGTTCTCACCCAACGATATCTTTACCATTTCGGGCGATGAAGACGCTCGGAAGTAATTTTGGCCTTTAGGGGGCGGACAATCGTCATGGACGGAAAGAAGATCGCATTGCTGGTCGGCGCATTGTTCGTCGCTGCAGTGACGGCCATCATGGCCAAGAGCATGTTCGGCGCATCGGTGGCACCCACCGTCGTCGCTGCCGCCGCGCAACCTACGGGCCCGCAAGTATTGGTCGCGACCAAGCCGCTGCCGATGGGGACGATCCTCGGGCCGGACTCGGTGCGCTTCGCCCCCTGGCCCAAGGATCTCGTCGACGGCGCCTATTTCGTCCGGGGACAGGAAGGCACCGACCCCGCGAAGATGCAGGGCATGGTGGTCCGCTCGGACGTCTCCGCGGGCCAGCCGGTCACGCAGGGCGCGCTCGTGTCGCCGAAGGACCGCGGCTTCCTCGCCGCGGCGCTGACGCCGGGCATGCGCGCCGTCACCATCTCGGTGGGCGGTGCCTCGGCGGTCGCCGGCTTCGTCTTCCCGGGCGACCGCGTCGATCTCGTGCTGACCCAGCAGGTCGCCAATTCCAGCAGCCAGGGCGGCACCTCGCTCAACGCGTCCGAGACGATCCTGCGCAACGTCCGCGTGCTCGCCACCGATCAGCGCTACGACAACCAGCCGACGCCCGACGGCAAGACCACGGTCTCCAACTTCTCGCTCGTGACGCTCGAATCGACGCCCAAGATGGCGGAGAAGATTGCGGTCGCGCAGAAGCTGGGTTCGCTGTCGCTGTCGCTGCGTCCGCTCGCCGACACCACGCAGGAGCTCGCGCAGCAGATTGCCGCCGGCGACATTGCGGTGCCCGCCGGCACCGATCCCAAGGTCGAGAAGAAGATGCTCGTCGATCTGGCCACGCGTCCCCAGGACAACCAGACGACCTTCACGACCGGTGGCGAGGTCTCGCGCTTCGCCCGGACCAGCGTACCGAGGAACGGCCCCGTGCTGGCCATGGGCACGACCCCGCCCGGTGGGCAGGGCGCCGCTCCGGCCTATTCCGGCCCTGTCATCCACATCGCTCGCGGCAATGCCGTAACCGACACGCCCGTGGGGGGTAAGTGAACATGACGATACCATCGATCCTTCGCCACGGCGCGGCCGGAACGGCCATCGCCGCGGCGCTCGCGCTCGGCCTGACGGCGATGCCCGCCAGCCCGGCCCTCGCCAAATGGCATCCGGCCAAGCCGCATCGCGCGCCGGCGCGGGTGGCACCGGCCGCAGCGCCCGGCAACGCCCTGGTCACGCTCTCGACCGGTCGCGGCCAGCTCGTCACGCTGCCCCGTCCGATGACCGACCTGTTCGTCGCCGACCCCAGCGTCGCCGACGTCCAGGTTCGCTCGCCCACCCGGCTCTACGTGTTCGGCAAGGCCGCGGGCGAGACGACCTTGTCGGCAACCGCCAAGGACGGCTCGGTGGTCTATTCGACCACGGTCCGCGTCGGCACCAACATCGGCAACATCGCGCAGATGCTCAAGGTGGCGATGCCCGACGCGCAGGTCACCGCGACGCCGATGAACGGCATCGTGATCCTCACCGGCACAGTCGCCGCGCCCGACGACGTGGAGGAGGCGAGCCGCCTCGTCTCGGCGTTCGTTGGTAAGGACGTGCAAGTCGTCAGCCGGCTCAAGACGGCGACGCCGCTGCAGGTCATGCTCCGGGTGCGCTTCGCCGAGGTGAACCGTTCGTTCGCCAAGAACGTCGGCTTCAACATCCTGACGCGCGACAATTCGGGCGGCTTCCTGTTCGGCGCCTCGCAGGGCACCCCCGGCACGATCTCGACCGTTCCCGGCGTGCCCGGCTCGAGCACCACGGTCAATACGAACGGGCAGACGATCGGCAGCACGGCCTACAGCATCGCCGCCGCCGCCGCCGGCACGACGCGCTTCGGGCTCGCCGGCCATCTGCTCGGCCTCGACATCCTGTCGACGCTCGATCTGGCCGAGCAGGACGGATACGCGACGACGCTCGCGCAGCCGACGCTCACCGCGCTGTCGGGCGAGACCGCCAGCTTCCTCGCCGGTGGCGAGATCCCGATCCCGGTGCCGCAATATCAGGGCGTCACCACGATCGACTACAAGCAGTACGGCGTCAGCCTGGCGTTCACGCCGACGGTGCTGGGCGACGGGCGCATCTCGCTGCGCGTCCGCCCGGAGGTGTCGCAGCTCGACTCCGCCAACGGCATCGCGATCAACGGCTACACGGTGCCCGGCCTGACGACGCGGCGCGCGGAGACGACGGTCGAGCTCGGCTCGGGCCAGAGCTTCGTGATCGGCGGCCTGCTCAGCAACAACACGTCGAACTCGGTCAACAAGGCGCCCTTCCTGGGCGACCTGCCGATCCTGGGCCAGCTCTTCCGGTCGAACGGCTGGAAGCGCGCCGAGAGCGAGCTGGTGATCGTGGTGACGCCCTATCTGGTCAAGCCGGTATCGGACAGCAAGATCGCGCTGCCGACCGACGGATATCGGATGGGAACCGATGCGCAGGAGGTGCTGCTCGATCAGCACACCGAAGGCCAATCGGGCAAGAAGAAGCATCAGCCCAAGGCAGCGGCGCCGGTGACTGCACCGGCCGGCGATCCGGCCGTCGCGATCGATCCGCGCCGCAAGGATGTCGCGGCAGCCGCCCCCGGTTTCTCGGTCAATTGAGGATGAACCCCATGGTACACAGCATCCGTTGGGTCGGCGCCGGCACCGCCGCGCTCGCCCTGCTCCTCTCGGCCGGTAGCGCCGGCGCGCAATCCAAGATCAACCGCAGCGTCGAATCGGTGCACCAGCCGGTCGTCGAGCGCACCGACTACGTGCTCGACGTCGGCGTCGGTCCGCACGGGCTCGCCAGCGGCGAGGCCGATCGCCTGGCCGGCTGGTTCGACGGTCTGCGCCTGGGCTACGGCGATACGATCACGCTCGACGATCCGTCGGGCTGGCGCGGCGGCCAGGCGCAGGACGGCATCGCCGCGCTGGTCTCGCGCTACGGCATGCTGATCGCGCACGACGCGCCGCCGGTCACCGCCGGCAGCCCGGCGCCGGGTACGGTTCGCGTCGTCGTCAGCCGCGCGACGGCGCATGTCGATGCCTGCCCGGACTGGGCACATGCCAACTCGGAATATGCCAGCTCGACGGCGTCCAACTTCGGATGCGCGACGGCGACCAATCTTGCCGCGATGATCGCCAATCCGGAGGATCTCGTGGTCGGCCAGGACGGCAACCACACGACCGACGCGATGCTGAGCGTCAAGGCGATCAAGGCCTATCGCGATGCGACGGCGACGGGCGCGGGCGGCCTCAAGGCCGAAAGCACCGGAGGGGGCAAGTAATGAACGCGCCGTTCAATCCACGCGGGGCAGCGCTTCGCGACCCCTTCGCGGCGTTCGTCTGCGACGACGCCACCGCCGACGCGCTGCGCCCGGTCGCGATCGAGATGGGCTGGCAGCCCGAGAAGGTGCACAAGGGTGGTCTGCGCAACGCCGTGCAGACGCTCGCCGTCTCGGCCAGCCCGCACATCCTGTTCGTCGACATGTCGGAGAGCGGCGATCCGCTCAACGACATCAACGCGCTCGCCGAAGTCTGCGAGCCGGGCACCGTCGTCATCGCGTCGGGCCAGGTCAACGACGTGCGCCTCTACCGCGATCTCGTCGCCAGCGGCATCCAGGATTATCTGCTCAAGCCGTTCAGCACCGACCAGGCGCGCGAAGCGCTTGCGCACGCGCAGCTCACGCTGTCGGGTCCGCGCACGCCCGAGCATGCCGTCGATCGGCCGCACCTGATGACCGCGGTCATCGGCGTTCGCGGCGGCGTCGGCGCCTCGACGATCGCGACCTCGCTGGCGTGGCTGATGGGCGAGTCCGAGGGGCGCTCGACCGCGCTGCTCGATCTCGACGTGCATTTCGGCACCGGTGCGCTGGCGTTCGATCTCGAGCCCGGCCGCGGCCTCACCGATGCGATCGAGAATCCGAGCCGCATCGACGGGCTGTTCATCGAGCGCGCGATGGTCAAGGCGACCGACAAGCTGTCGGTGCTGTCCGCCGAGGCGCCGCTCAACCAGCCGCTGATCACCGACGGCTCGGCCTTCTACCAGCTGCAGGAAGAGCTCAAGGCCGCCTTCGAGGCGACCGTGCTCGATCTGCCGCGGCACATGCTGATCCAGCATCCGCACCTGCTCCACGACGTCCAGTCGGTGGCGCTGGTCGTCGAGCTGACGCTCGCCTCGGCGCGCGACACGATCCGGCTGCTGTCCTGGCTCAAGGCCAACGTGCCCGGTGCGAACGTCACGCTGCTCGCCAACCGCGTCGTCGCAGGCGGCGTCGGCGAGATCAGCCGCAAGGAGTTCGAGGAATCGGTCGAGCACAAGGTCGATCTGTGCGTGCCCTACGACGCCAAGCTGTTCGCGCAGGCGGCCAAGCTCGGCAAGACGCTCGCCGAGGTCGCCAAGTCGAACAAGACCGCGGCGCCGATCATCGAGCTCGCGCGCACGATCACGCGCGTCGCCGACGCCGGCGCGCCCGCGGCGAGCGCCCACGGCAAATCGCTGATCGGCAAGATCGGCGACTTCCGGGCGATGCTGCCCAAGCGCAAGGCCAAGTGACCGGCACGCCGCGCCCCGGGCGCGGCGCGACGGCCGATCATGACGACCGATAAGGACAGGAAGGCGATCCGCTGATGTTACCGGCACTGCTTCTTGCATTCAGTGGCTGCCTGATGATCGGGCTGATCGCGCTCGCCTTCTCGGGCCCGTCGCAGGGCAGGGCTAAGGCGCGCCGGATGGACAGCCTCAAGGCGCGCCATTCGGGCGTCGGCGAGGGTGCCGCACAGGCGCACATGCGCCGTGCGCTGACGCAGCGCGACACCAAGCTCGACTCGTTCGTCACGCGTTTCATGCCCAAGCCGGACATGCTGCGGCACCGCCTCGTGATGACCGGCAAGACCTGGACGCTGGGCAAATATGGCGCGGTGTGCGCGGGCATCGCGGCGGTCATCTTCGTGCTGCTGGCCCTGAAGGGCCTGCCGATCGTCATCGCCCTGTTCGTCGGCCTCGCCGCAGGCCTCGGGCTGCCGCACAAGTTCATCAGCCTGCTGATCAAGCGCCGCGTCGCCCAGTTCACCGCCAAGTTTCCCGATGCGATCGAACTGCTCGTGCGCGGCCTGCGCTCGGGCTTGCCGATCACCGAGACGATGACCGTGGTGGGCCAGGAAGTGCCCGGCCCGGTCGGCGTCGAATTCCGGCTGGTGGGCGACCGCGTCAAGATCGGCCGCACGCTCGAGGCTTCGCTGCAGGAAACCGCGGATCGGCTCAACACGCCCGAATTCCAGTTCTTCGTGATCACGCTGGCGATCCAGCGCGAGACCGGCGGCAACCTCGCCGAAACGCTCGCCAACCTGGCGGACGTGCTACGCAAGCGCGCGCAGATGAAGCTCAAGATCAAGGCGATGTCGTCCGAATCGAAGGCCTCGGCCTATATCGTCGGCGCGCTCCCTTTCTTCGTGTTCTTCACGGTCTGGTTCCTCAATCCGACCTACATGACGGGCTTCTTCCACGAGACGCGGCTCGAGATCGCGGGCTGCCTCGGCCTGTGCTGGATGGGCATCGGCGTGTTCATCATGGCCAAAATGTGCAGCTTCGAGATCTGAGGGGCGGGACGACATCATGACCACAGCACCGCACGCCACCATCCTCGGCCTCGATGTCGTCATCATCGGCACGATGATGGCGGCCATGGCGACGCTCGCCGTGCTCGTCGCGATCTATGCCGCGGCGACCTCGCGCGATCCGATGGCCAAGCGCGTCAAGGCGCTCAACGAGCGGCGCGAGCAGCTCAAGCTCGGTATCACCGCCTCGACCTCGAAGCGCCGCGCCAAGCTCAACTCGCGCAGCGAGGCGACCGACAAGATGCGCTCCGCGCTCGGCTCGCTGAAAATGCTGCAGGACAGCCAGCTGAAGACCGCGCAGATCAAGCTGATGCAGGCGGGCATCCGTTCGAAGGACGCCGCCATCGCGGTGATCTTCGCGCGCATGATGCTGCCGCTGGTGATCGGCGGGATCGCGATCGTCGGCGTCTACGCGCTCGACTGGTTCCCGCTGTGGGGCCCATTCAAGCGCTATGCGCTCGTCGCGGGCACGCTCGTGCTCTGCTACAAGGGGCCCGACATCTGGCTGAAGAACAAGATCAGCAAGCGTAGCGCCGAGATCCGCAAGGGGCTGCCCGACGCGCTCGATCTGCTCGTCATCTGCGCCGAGGCGGGCCTGACCGTAGATTCCGCGTTCAATCGCGTGTCGAAGGAACTCGGCAAGGCGTATCCGGAGCTCGGCGACGAGTTCATGCTGACCGCGATCGAACTCGGCTTCCTCTCCGAGCGGCGCCAGGCGTTTGAGAACCTCTCGATGCGCGTCGCGCTCGATGCGGTGCGCGGCGTGGTCACGACGATGATCCAGACCGAAAAATACGGCACCCCGCTCGCCTCGGCCTTGCGCGTGCTGTCCGCCGAATTCCGCAACGAGCGCATGATGCGCGCCGAGGAAAAGGCCGCGCGGCTTCCCGCGATCATGACCGTGCCGCTGATCCTGTTCATCCTGCCGGTGCTGTTCGTCGTCATTCTCGGCCCCGCGGCCTGCTCGATCAGCGACGCGATGTCCTCGGGCAAGATGGGGTAGGCGGCGACAATACGGGCGCGACGGGAACGTCGCGCCCGCCTCGACGGTTCTGCCTCCGTAACAAAGGAGGCATGTCATGGGCTTCACCGCCAACCAATGGGCGATACTCGCGCTCGTACTCGTTCTCGGATGGCTGCTCGGGCTGCTGTCGCGGTCGGGCGGCGCGCGCTGGCGCCGGGCGTACGAGCAGGAGCGGATCGCGCGCGAGACCGCCGAGACGCGCCATACCGCGGCGCGCGAGCGGATCGCCGAACTCGAGCGCACGCATCCGGTCGGGCCGGGCACCGCCGCTGCGGTGGGCGCCGCCGCCTCGGGCACGCGCGACGACCTCGCGCTGATCCGCGGCATCGGCCGCACGCGCGAGACCAGCCTCAACGAGGCCGGCATCCACGGCTACCGCCAGATCGAGGCGCTCTCCGCCGGCGACGCGGACACGCTGGAAGCGCGGCTCGGCCTCACGCAGGGCACGATCGCGCGCGAGGAATGGCGCGAGCAGGCCGCGATGCTGCGCGACCGGCGGGTCGACGATCATAGGACGCGGTACGGAACGGTGGCGTAGCCGGGGGCTGCAGAGCGCGAAGCCCTACCGTTCCCCGGCGAAGGCCGGGGCCCAGGCCTCAGTTCGCTGTTCGAACGCAGTGTCTGCCACGGAGTACGGGCCTGGACCCCGGCTTTCGCCGAGGAACGGTTGGCTTACGGCTTGGGCGTTGCGGGCGGAGCAGGCGGCACTGCGATCGGCGCCGGGTCTTCCGCCGATCCGACTTCTTCGGGTGGCTTGGTCATCGGATCGGGGCCGTGCTTGGCACGCGCTGCGGCACCGACGAGCGCGGGTGGCTTGTCGTCGGCGGGCGCCAGCTTGACCGGCGCCGCCGCGACCAGTGCCGCGCCTGCTGCGATCGTCAGCAGAACCCGCATCACTTCGCGCCTGCCTGCGCCATCGCATTCAGGGCCGCCTGCGCCGCCGCCAGCCGGGCGATGGGCACGCGGTAGGGCGAGGCGGAGACGTAATCGAGGCCGGTCTTCTCGCAGAACGCGAT
>CAXTVK010000056.1:0-16546 GCA_964247655.1 uncultured Sphingomonadaceae bacterium
GCATCGATTTCGGCGGCAAGGACGAGGCGATCGAGGTGGTATCGACCGAGGCGATACCGGAGTGACCAAAACCTTCTCCCGCCTCCGCGGGAGAAGGAGGGGCCCCATCGAAGACGGGGAGGATGAGGGTCTTCTTCTTCTTCGGATGTCCGAAAGAAACAGAAGAAGAAGACCCTCACCTAACCCTCTCCCGCTCGCGGGAGAGGGCTCAGAAGCAGGAGACCGCCGTGACCGACTACCGCATGATCATCCGCAAGACCGGCGGCCCCGAGAAGATCGAGCGCGAGGCGATCGTGCCGACCGCGCCCGGTCGCGGCGAGGTGCGCATCCGCCAGACCGCGATCGGGCTCAACTTCATCGACATCTACCAGCGATCGGGCCTCTATCCGATCGACCTGCCCTCGGGGATGGGCAGCGAGGCGGCGGGCGTCGTCGAGACGGTGGGCGACGGCGTGGAGGCAATCTCGGTCGGCGACCGCGTCGCCTACGCTGGTGGACCTCCTGGCGCCTATGCGACGGTGCGCACGCTCGACGCCGCGCTGCTCGTGCCGCTGCCCGACGAGGTGTCGGACGAGACCGCCGCCGCCGCGATGCTGAAAGGGATGACCGCCGCCTATCTGATCGGCCCCTGCGCGAAGGTCGAGAAGGGCCAGGCGGTGCTCGTCCATGCCGCGGCGGGCGGGGTCGGCTCGATCCTCGTGCCGTGGCTCGCGGCGATCGGCGCGACGGTGATCGCGCATGCCGGCACGCCCGAAAAAGCCGAACAGGCCAAGGCGCTGGGTGCCGCGCACGCGCTCTCGGACCCGATGGAGCAACTCGCGGCACAGGTCCGCGACCTGACCGACGGCGCGGGCGTCGCGACGATCTTCGACGGGATCGGCAAGGCCAGCTGGGATGCCTCGCTGGGCGCGATCGCCAAACGCGGGCTGCTCGTCAGCTACGGCAATGCCAGCGGCGCGGTGCCCGCGCTCGAGATGCTGACCTTGATGCGCGCGGGCTCGATCTTCGTCACGCGGCCGACGATGGCGGACTATGCGCGCACGCCGGGCGAACGCCGCGATCTCGCCGCGCGGCTGTTCGAGCGGATCGCCGCCGGAGACGTCAACATACGGATCGGACAGCGTTTTCCGCTCGATCAGGCGGCCGACGCGCAGCGTGCGATGGCGGGGCGCGAAACCACGGGTTCGACCATACTCTTGCCCTGAAACGCCCTAAAAGCGCGCAACCACTGGACCTTCGCCAATTCGAAGGGCTATGGCGGCACTTCCGTCAAGGAGGAGAAGGTTTCCATGAACAATTCCGAGCTCGCCGAGCAGATCGCTGCCGGCCACGACCTGTCCAAAGCCGATGCCCGCAAGGTCGTCGACGCCGTGTTCGCCGCGATCACCGATGCCGCTGCCAGCGGCACCGAAGTGTCGATCAGCGGCTTCGGCAAGTTCAAGGTGAAGGACAGCCCCGCACGCGAGGGCCGCAACCCCGCCACCGGCGCGGCGATGACCATCGCCGCCTCGAAAAAGCTCGGCTTCGCCCCCGCCAAGGCGGTGAAGGACAAGCTGAACGGCTGATCCCAAAGGCCGATCGACCGATCGATCGATGAGCGGCGAGTCGGTCCGCGCCTTCCTGGCGGAGGCGGCACCGGATATCGCGATCATCGATCAGGGTGCCAGCACCGCCACCGTGATGGAGGCGGCGCTGGCACTTCGGGTCGAACCCGGGCAGATCGCCAAGACGCTCTCGGTCCGGATCGGCGATGCCGTCGTGCTGATCGTGACGCGCGGCGATGCCAGGCTCGACAACCGCAAGACCAAGGCGGCACTCGGCGGCCGGCCCCGGATGCTCGGCGCCGACGAGGTCGAGACGCTGACCGGCCATCCCGTAGGCGGCGTCTGCCCGTTCGGGCTCGCCACCCCCCTCCCCGTCTATTGCGACGTTTCGCTTAAGGGTTTCGACGCGGTGTATCCCGCCGCCGGAGCGCGCACGAGTTCGGTGCGGATCGCGCCCGACAGGCTCGCCCTGCTGACCGGCGCGCGCTGGGTAGATGTCTGCACGATTGCGACATTGGTCGAAACGACGATAATCTAAACACGGTTTTAAGCCTTGCCGGATAGCTCTTCGCCATCACCGGAGAATGAGCGTTGCAGACCAGGCCACCCGCCGCCTCGCGATTGTCGAACCTGCTCGCCATGCTGGCGGATGCCGCGACGCGCCTGCCGCCGATGCGCGCCTGGGCGATGACGCTCGCCGCGCTGGTGATCGCGATCGCCGTCGACGATGCGACCGGCCCGCAGATCAACCTCGTGCTCGTCTATCTTATGATCGCCTGCTTCGCCTCCTGGTGTCTGGGCGAGCGCGTCGGCATGGCGATCGGCCTCGCCTCGGTGCTGCTCACCGGCTGGGTCAACGGGTTCAGCTCGGCCTTCCCCGCGCAGGGCCTGCACCTGCCCGATACGATCACCGCGTGGAACACGATCGGCCGCTTCCTGTCGATGGCGCTGCTGGTGGCGCTCGCCAGCGGACTGCGCTGCGCGCTCGACCTGGCGCGCTGGCGCGCCTCGACCGACGGGCTGACCGGCGTGCTCAACAAGGCGACCTTCACGCGGCGGATGCAGGACCTCGTCACGCGCTCGCGCCGCCAGAAGGATGCGCTGGTGATCGCCTATATCGATCTCGACGGCTTCAAGGCGGTCAACGACAATCTCGGCCATGCCGCGGGCGATGCGCTGCTGTGCCGCTTCGCCGATGCGGCGGCCGATGCGATCCGCGGCGACGACCTCTTCGCGCGCGTCGGCGGCGACGAGTTCATGGCGCTGCTCAACGTCGGCAATTGCGTGCAGGGCGACGTCGCGGCCGAACGGCTCCACGCGCGGCTCACCGCGATCCTGCGCACCGAAGGCCTGGGCGTGACGTGCAGCATCGGCGCGCTGGTGGTCGAGAGCCGCGGCGTCGCGCAGATCGACTCGCTGATCGATGCCGCCGACGGGCTGATGTACGAGGTGAAGAGATCGGGGAAGAACGCGCTGCGCATCGCGCGCGACGATCTTCAGCAGGTCTCGCGGCTGCAGACCCGGCGCCCGCTGCCGAAGGTACAGGCGGGCCGCGCGGCATGACGATCTTCTATTCGCCCGCCCCGCGCCCCGACGACGAGGCCGAGCGGCAATGCGCGGTGGACAAATCGGGGTTCAAGTCGGCCGGCGGGGACAGCGCGCTCGCCGATATCGTGCGCGAGGCCGCCGACCTGTTCGGCACGCCGATGGCGGCGATCTCGATCGTCGATCACGATCGGCAGTGGTTCCCCGCCGAATATGGCATCGGCGCCAGCGAGACCTCGCGCGCCGCCTCGTTCTGCGCGCATGCGATGCTCGGTGGCGCTCGTGCCATGTCGGTGCCCGACGCCGCGGCGGATCACCGCTTCGCGGGCAATCCGCTGGTGCTGTCGGGGCCGGAGATCCGCTATTATACCGGCATGCCGCTGATCGCGGACAATGGCCAGCCGCTGGGCGCGCTGTGCGTGCTCGATCGCGTCAAGGGCCAGACGCCGACGAAGGCGCAGATCGATGCGCTGACCGTGCTCGCCCGCCGCGCGATCGACCGCGCGGCGGCGTTACGCTAGCGCGGCGACGCGGCGCGAATTGCCCGCGTTGGTCGAGCGGCCATTGGCGACGCTGGCGAGCAGCAGTTCGACCTGATCGCCCGAGAAGCCATAGGCCTTGATCGCCTTGATCGCGGAGACCGGAACCGCGAACCCATGCTGCCAGGCGAGCACCGCCAGCCGGCGCAGCGCCTCGAGCCGGGGATCGGCCAGGCGGGGGTTGATCCCCTCGCCGAACAACCTGCCCATCAGCCGCGCCAGCCGGCCCGGCGCGCGCAGGCTGGTCAGGCCGTCGCGCTGTGCGAGCACGATCACCTGCCATTCGCGGCGCGTGAAGCCGATCGGTTCGACCGCCTGCGCCGCCGGCATCGCATAGGAAGACGCCGTGACAGCATCGCGGACATCGAGATAGGCCATGGCCCGCTCCTCGTTCAGGGCGCCGCAGCGCCGCATCGTTTCGTACTGAGCGGTATATAAAGGGCTGGCCGCGATCGCGTCAACCGATATCTGTACCGGGCGGTAATTTATTTTGGCGGCGTCAGCGCCCCGGCCAGACCGCCAGCGTCGTCTCGACGAGGCTGCCCAGTTCGGGGCAGGTCGCGCCCGTGCTGGCCTGCACCGACAGCCCCTGCATCACCGCATAGAGATAGCGCGCGAGCGCATCGGGCTCGATCGTGTCGGGCAGGTCGCCTTCCGCCTTGCCACGCTCGAACCGCGCGATCAGCGCGGCATGCGCGGGCGCACGGCGCGCGATCACCTCGGCCTTGATCGACTCGGCCTCCGGCCCGCACGCGACGCTCGAGGTCACGCCCAGACAGCCCTTGGGATCGCAGCTGCTGCTCTGCTGCTGCAGCGCGCCGCGCAACAGCCGCTCGGCGACGCCGCGCACCGTCGGCGCATCGAGCGCGGTCTCCATGTAGGCGAGCTTCTCGCGCTCGTAGAGATCGAGCGCCTTGCGGAACAGCGCTTCCTTGTTGCCGAAGCAGGCGTAGAGGCTGGGCCGCGTGACGCCCATCGCCTCGGTCAGCTCGGTCAGCGACGCGCCTTCGTAGCCGCGCGTCCAGAAGACGCGCAGCGCCGACGCCAGCGCCGCATCGACGTCGAACTCGCGCGGTCGGCCCCGGGGGGCGATGAGAGTGGCGGTGCTTTCCATACCGATCGATATAGTGAAGCGCGGGGCATTCGTCCATGGCCTCGCATCCCGAAGCGGGATCGCGCGTTGAGCGTCCGACAAGTCGTTACGGAGCTGCGATGACCCGCCCCCCTTCGGTCGCCCCGTCGCGCCGCGTCGTGATCGCCGGAATGGCCGCCGGCCTCGCCGCCGCGAAGGCGCCCGCCAGACGTCACGCCGCGCGCGTCTTCCCGCCCGGCTTCCTGTGGGGCGCCGCGACCTCGGGGCACCAGACCGAGGGCAACGACGTCGCCAGCGATATGTGGCTGCTCGAGCATCTTACGCCGACGATCTTCGACGATCCGTCCAACGACGCGTGCAACGGGTTCGAGCTCTGGCCCGCCGACCTCACGCTGGTTCGCGAACTGAGCCTGGGCGCCTATCGCTTCTCGCTCGAATGGGCGCGGATCGAGCCCGAGCGCGGGCAATTCTCGACAGCGATGCTCGATCATTATCGCCGCATCGTCGAGGGGGTTCGCGCGAGAGACCTCGTGCCGATCGTGACGTTCAACCATTTCACCACGCCGCGCTGGTTCGCCGCCGCGGGCGGCTGGACCAACCCGCAGGCGCCCGAACTGTTCGGTCGCTTCTGCGACAAGGCGGCGCGCGCGCTCGCGGGCGACATCGGCTATGCGACGACGCTCAACGAGCCCGATCTGCTGCCGTTGCTCAACTGGCGGCTCAAACCCCAAGCACACAGCAGGCTGCGCGACATGCTTGCCGCCGCCGCCGTCGCGTGCGGCACGCCCAAATTCTGCGCCGCCAACATGGCCAACGACGAGGACATCGCGGCGATGACCCCGCTGCTGATCGCGGGCCACAAGGCAGGGCGCGCGGCGATCAAGGCGGCACGCTCGGCGCTGCCGGTGGGCGTCAGCCTCGCGGTGCAGGACGATGTCGCGGTCGGCACCGGCTCGATCCGCGATCTCAAGCGCGCCGAGGTCTATGCGCCGTGGTTCGCGGCGGCACGCGACGACGATTTCGTCGGCGTCCAGAATTACGAGCGCATGTATATCGGCGCGCACGGCACCACCGCCGCGCCCGCAGGCGTGCGCCTCGGCTATTCGGGACAGGACAACGACCCCGCCTCGCTCGGCGCGGTCGTGCGCTACGTCCACGAGCAGGTCGGCCGGCCGATCATCGTCACCGAGAACGGCCTGAACACCCCGCACGACGCCGATCGCGCCGCCTACATACCGGCCGTGCTGACGGGGCTTCATGCGGCGATCGCGGACGGCGTGCCGGTGCTCGGCTACATCCACTGGTCGCTGCTCGACAATTTCGAGTGGACCTCGGGCTACGGCCCCAAATTCGGCCTCGTCGCAGTCGACCGCACCAGCTTCCGCAGGACGCCGAAACCGAGCGCTAAGGTGCTGGGCAGGATCGCGCAGGCCAACGCGCTTTAGATTTTCCCCGTCACCCCGGACTTGATCCCGGGCCCCGCTTCATGCTGAATCAGCAGAAAGGCGGGACCCCGGGTCGAGCCCGGGGTGACGAGGTTGGTGATGGTCGCGCCCTAATAGCCCAACGGTCCCGCGGTCGCACGCAGCAGCGCCGAAACGACGAGCGCGACCAGCGTCATCCCCACCGTCCAGCGCAGCCGTCGCCGCGCGACGCCGTGACACGCGGCGAGCAGCAGCGCCGCCAGCCCCGCCGCGACGATCGGCCACAGATGATAGCGCAGGTCGGAGGCGATGCTGACCACCGCAAAGCTCGCGGTCATCAGCAACCCCGACAGCGCCACCGCGAGGCCGAGGTCGCGCGCGGGCTGGCGGGGGGTGGCGCGCAGCGTCCAGCCGATCCCGGCGAGCAGCACCACCCACACCGCGGGCGACCCCGGCGGCATGCGCTCGATCGCGGCGGTCAGCGTCTTGAGCCCGAGCAGCCGGCGCGTCTCGGGTACGCCGAGGCCATCGGGATTGGGATCGCACATCGACGGCGCCGCCGAACTCTTCTCGTCGGCGGGCGTCGCGATCCGCAGCGTCGCGTTCAGATGCGCGAGGCGGTGTTCGGCATAGGCGAGCGGGTGCGCCGCGATCGTCGCCACCCAAGTGCGCATCAACGACGGCCGCGCCGCATCCTCGGTGACGATCGCGTCGCCCAGCGCGCCGCAGCGCGTGTAATCGGCGAACGGATCCCAGTAGAAGGGCGTATAGCAATGCAGCCTTTCCGCCTGCACCCACTGCGTGGGCGACAGCCCGGGCGGTGCGGCGAGCGGCGTGAAATGCGCGATGCCGGCCATGTCGAACAACGGCAGCGTCGTCGCGACCCCCGATCGCTCGGCGCCGAACAGCCGGTGGTTGATCGGATCGGAGACGCCGATCGTCAGCAGCGTCGCCCCCAGCAGCATCGCCGCGCGCCACCACCAGCGCCGGACGCCCAGCCAACCCGTCAGCGCCAATGCGAGCGGCACCACCGCGAACACCGCATTGGCGCGCACCAGCGCCGCATAGCCGAGCAGCAGCGCGACCGCCGCCGCCGCCCACCACGGCACCCTGCCCCCCGGCAGCCGATACCAGGCGACGATCCCGATGGCGGCGATCAGCGCCGCGATCATCTGCGTATCCTTGACGATCACCGGCAGCCAGTTGACCGCGATCGGCGACAGCGCGACCAGCAGCGCGGCCCACGCCGCCCGCCGCGCGCCGATCTTCGCGAGCGCGCCCGCCAACAGCCCGAACCCCAGCCAATAGGCGCCGAGCTGGATCACGAGCATCGGCGCCGTCCCGCGCGCACCCGCCGTCAGCAGCGCCGCCCACAGCCGCGCCATGATCGGCGGGTGCCAGTCGTCATACTGCCCCGACAGCGACTGCTCGTACTGTTTGACCGTGTCGTAGGCGGCGACGCCGGGCCACATCAGCACGAGGCACGCGGCAAACAGGATGAGGGCGGCGAGCAGCAGCGGCAGGCTTGCCGCGCGTCCCTCGCTCCGTTTGTTTATTGCCATCCGATCATCGTGCCTCGCCATGTCTCCGATGTCACGTCGCGCCCTCCCCGTCACCCCGGCCACCGAGCCGGGGTCCCGCTTCTTCCTCCAGCGTTCGAAAGAGCGGGTCCCCGGGTCGAGCCCGGGGCGACGGGTATTGGAGCAGCGACCTCACCCACATAATTTGCGTCCGACCGGCGGATCGGTAACCACAGCCGCCGGATCGACGAACGCAGAGCAAGACGTCGCAGGGGGAGCACGGCAATGGCGGACGAAACCGACGCACCGCGAGGCGGCGACCTCGTCTATCGGCACCGCCTGCCCGTCAGGATCTGGCACTGGATCAACGCGCTCAGCATCTTCGTGATGCTGATGAGCGGACTGATGATCTTCAACGCGCATCCGCATCTCTATTGGGGCGCCTACGGTGCGAACTCCAACTACAGCTGGCTCGAGATCACGCCGGGGCATCTGCGCGTCGGTCCGCTGGTAATCCCGACGCCCGGCCTATTGGGCGTGACCCCCGCCGGCGGCCGCTTCGTCGCCTTCCCGCCGCTGGTGACGATCCCGTCGAGCTACAATCTCGCGCACGCGCGCGAATGGCACCTCGCCTTTGCGTGGGCGCTCGTGGTGCCCGGGCTGCTCTATTGGGCGTGGAGTTTCGCGCGCAGGCACATCCAGCGCGATCTCGCCCCCACGCTCGCCGAGCTGCGGCCCTCGCATATCGCGCACGACATCGGCCAGCACGCGCGGCTGCGCTTCCCCACCGGCGAGGCGGCGCGGCACTACAATATCCTGCAAAAGCTGGCCTATTGCTCGGTGATCTTCGTGCTGATCCCCGGCATCGTGCTGACCGGGTTGACGATGTCGCCCGCGATCGACGCGGCGTGGCCGTGGCTGCTCGATCTGTTCGGCGGGCGCCAGTCGGCGCGCTCGATCCACTTTTTGTGCGCGGCGGGGATCGCGCTGTTCATCGTCGTCCACCTGCTGATGGTGGTGCTCGCCGGGCCGATCAACGAGGTGCGATCGATGATCACCGGCCGCTACCGCCTGCCGAAGGAGAAGGGCGAATGAGCGCCACCCTCGTCCCCACGCGGGTATCGCGTCGCGGCCTGCTCGGATCGATCGCGGCGACTAGCGGAGGCCTGCTGCTCGCGGGCTGCGACAAGATCGACGCCTCGCCGAACGTCCAGCGCATCCTGGGGCTCGCCGAGCCGGTCACGCGCGCCACGCAGCGCCTCGTCTCGGATCGCGCCGCGCTCGCGCCCGAATTCTCGGCGTCGGAGATGTCGCCCTTCTTTCGCACCAACGGCACCGCCAACCCCGGCACGCCCGATTACGCCGCACACGTCGCGAGCGGTTTCGCCGACTGGAAACTCGTCGTCGACGGCCTCGTCGCCAATCCGCTGTCGCTCTCGCTCGATACGATCCGCCAATTGCCCCGCCGCACGCAGATCACCCGCCACGATTGCGTCGAGGGCTGGAGCGCGATCGGGCAGTGGAGCGGGCTGCCGCTGGGGATGCTGCTCAAGCAGGCGGGGCTGCGATCGTCCGCGCGCTACGTCGTCTTCCACTGCGCCGACCTGTTCAGCGGCCGGCCCTATTACGAATCGATCGACCTGATCGACGCCTTCCACCCGCAGACGATCTTGGCGTGGGGCATGAACGGCCAGACGCTCTCGGTCGGCCATGGCGCGCCGCTCAGGCTGCGGGTGGAGCGCCAGCTCGGCTACAAGCAGGCCAAATATGTGATGCGCGTCGAGGCGGTGGCGTCGCTCGCCGGGATCAACGGCGGCCACGGCGGCACCTGGGAGGACGCGATCGGCTACCAATGGTATGCGGGAATCTGACCTCCCGTTCCCCGGCGTACGCCGGGGCCCAGGCCCGTACGCGAAGGCGGCGGCGCGCCCGCCATAGGCTGCGGGCCTGGGCCCCGGCCTTCGCCGGGGAACGGGAGGTCGTCTCTTTCCTTCATCGTCATCCTGACGAAGGTCAGGATCCATAACCGAGGCGCCCGCCGCGAAGGCGGAACGACGACGAGCGCGCGCGCCGCGCAATGACGCGTGCCGCGCGTATGGATCCCGGACCAAGTCCGGGATGACGAAGAAGAAGTAGCGCACGCATTGCGCCCCTCCGCCCCGCTCGGGCATAGCGCGCACCATGGACATCCCCGCCGACACCAGCCCCGCGATCAGCGTTACCGAGCTGTTCACGATCGGCATCGGCCCGTCGAGCTCGCACACCGTCGGCCCGATGCGCGCGGCGTTCGATTTCGCGCGGATGCTGGTCGAGGACGGCGTCGCGCCGGTGCGGCTCAGATGCGATCTCTACGGCTCGCTGTCGCTGACCGGGCGCGGCCACGGCACCGACGGCGCGGTGCTGCTCGGGCTTGCGGGCGAAACGCCGGAGGGCCTCGATCCCGATGCCGTCGAGGCGCTCGTCGCGCGCATCCGCACGACGCGCACGCTGCCGCTCTGCGGCGGCGCCGACGTGCCGTTCGACGAGATCGCCGACCTCGTCTTCCACCAGAGCTTCCTTCCGGCACACCCCAACGGGATGGCGTTCACCGCGGTGCTCGCCGACGGCAGCCGCATCGTGCGGCGCTATTATTCGATCGGCGGCGGCGCGATCCGGATGGAGGGAGAGGTGCCCGTCCGCGCCAACGTCGCGCTCCCCTACCCGTTCGGATCGGGCGACGAACTGCTCGCCATCGGCGAGGCCACGGGCCTCAGCATCGCCGAGATCGTCCGCGCCAACGAGGCGGCGTGGCGCGACGAGGCCGAGACCGACGCCTTCCTCGCCTCGGTCCGAGCGGCGATGTTCGCCTCGATCGATCGCGGCTGCCAGGGGACGGGCGAGCTGCCGGGCGGGCTGCATGTCCCGCGCCGGGCGCGCAAGATCCGCGAAAAGCTGATCGAGCGCGGGCCGCGCGCCGACCCCGGCCTCGTGTTCGAATGGGTCAGCCTCTACGCGCTCGCGGTCAACGAGGAGAATGCGGCGGGCGGCCGCGTCGTCACCGCGCCGACCAATGGTGCGGCCGGCGTGATCCCCGCGGTGCTCAAATATTACGAGGCGTTCGTCCACGGCGCCTCGGCCGAAGGGTCGCGCGCCTTCCTCTACACCGCATCGGCGATCGGCTTCCTCTACAAGAAGCGCGCGTCGATCTCGGCGGCCGAGATGGGCTGCCAGGGCGAGGTCGGCGTCGCCTGCTCGATGGCGGCGGCGGGGCTGGCGGCGGCGCTGGGTGCCTCGAACCATCAGATCGAGAACGCCGCCGAGATCGGCATGGAGCATAATCTCGGCCTCACCTGCGATCCGATCGGCGGGCTCGTCCAGATCCCCTGTATCGAGCGCAACACGATGGGCGCGATCAAGGCGATCAACGCCGCCTATCTGGCGCTGCACGGCGACGGGCGGCACATCGTCAGCCTCGACCAGGTGATCGAGACGATGCGGCAGACCGGCGAGGACATGAAGAGCAAATATAAGGAGACCAGCCTCGGCGGGCTGGCGGTTAACGTCGTCGAATGCTGAGCCGCCCGCCGCGCCCCGGCAACGCGACGATCGCCGCGCTGTGCGGGATCGCGCTGATGCTGCTGGTCGGGCTGGCGGCCGGCCAGGACTATAATTACGACCTGATCAACTATCACTACAGTTCGGCCTATCTGCTGCTCGCCGGGCGGATGGGCGCCAATGTCGCGCCGTCGGGGGTGCAGAGCTGGTTCAATCCGATCGGCTACGTCCCCGCCTATCTCGCGATCGCCTATCTGCCGCCCAAGCTCGCCGCCGCGCTGCTCGCGGGCGTGGCGGGGCTCAACGCGCCGCTGATCTACCGCATCGCCGACCGGATCGCAGGCGACCTGCCGCCCGACAGCCGGGCGCGCGCGGCCTTCGCCTGCACGCTGATCGGCATGACGGGGGCGATCACGCTCGCCGAGGCGGGCACCAGCTTCCTCGACGTCTGGCTCAGCCTCGCGGGCCTCGGCGCGCTGCTCGCCGCGATCGAGGCGCTGGTGGCCGACGGCGTGCGGCGGATGCGGCTGCTCGCGCTCGCGGGCCTGCTGCTCGGGCTGATCTGCGGGATCAAGCCGACCTGCATCGTCACCGCGATCGGGATGGCGGCGGCGCTTGCCGTGCTCGCGGGGCGGCGGCGCCTGCCCGTCGCGGGCGCGCTGCCGTTCGTCGCGGCCGGATTGCTCGGCGTCCTGCTGACCGGCGGCTGGTGGGCGTGGCGATCGTGGGCGCTCAGCGGCAACCCGGTCTTCCCGATGGCGAACCAGCTTTTTCGCTCGCCGCTGCTCCCTGCGCGAGCGCTCAACGACACCAGCTTCGTCCCCGCGGACTGGACCGGGCTGGTCACCTATCCCTGGCACTGGCTGATCGGCGACCGCACCCCCGGCGCCGAGACCCTGATCCGCGATCCACGCCACGCGATCGGGCTGGTCTCGGCGCTCGCCTGCCTCGGCTTCGGCTGGCGCCGCCGCACGACGGGCGACGTGGCGGCACGCGAGGCGGGATTGCTGACAGCGGCGTTCGCGCTTGCGACCTATGTCGTCTGGCTCTTCGGCTTCGCGATCCTGCGCTACGTCGTGCTGCTCGAGATGTTGAGCGGCGTGTTGCTGCTCGCCGCGCTGCGCACCGTCACCGTCCCGCGCCTCGCGCCGCGCACGCTCGCGACGGCGACGATCGTTGCGGCGCTGCTGATCGTCGGTTGGACGCGAACCGGGACGTGGGGCCGCACCCACTGGTCCGCCGACTGGTTCGGCATCCGCGGCGCCACCGAAACGTACCGCCCCGGCACGCTCTACGTCATCCCCGACGACGCGCCCTTGAGCTTCCTGCTCGCCGCACTCCCCGCCGACGCGCGCCTCGTCCACATCGGCGGGAATCTGCCGCTCGACCCGCGCACCGGCCTCGGCCTGCGCGCCGCCACGGCGATCCGCGCCGCGCCGATGCTGCGCTCGCTCGCCGCCTTGCCAGACGATCCTGACGGCGTCGCGACGCTGCACCGCTTCGGACTGGTAGCGGTGCCGGGAAGCTGCGCGCGGATCGACACCAAGGTGGCGCCGATCGAGAGTTGCGTGCTGCGGTTTGGCGGTTAAGCGATTGGAATAGTCGGAGAACGTCGCCACCCATCCTCCCCATGTTTTCATGGGGAGGGGGACCATCCGAAGGATGGTGGAGGGGAATAGCGCAACGCCCGAGACTCGCCGCGACGACCCGATGATCGCAGACGAACCTTCGACACCGACACCGGCTCGCGCGATCGTCTTGCGCCGCGCCATTCCCCTCCACCGCCTGCGGCGGTCCCCCTCCCCATGCTCTGCATGGGGAGGATGAGGGAGGCGCGTCGCTCGCACGCCGATGGCGCTATGGATCAACGCCGGATAACGCAGCCTCCAGCACGACACTTCTTGACAATTACAACCATATAGGTTATATGCCGCAGCCGTCGCTCGCCCCTTTGATCGCGGGGTGGGCGGCGGAAGTGGGATGCCGTGCGGCCTCGGCCGGTCGAGCGTCCAGCGGCCGGCGTGCCGGGCATCCGGAGGGACAAGCCCGCTCTTGTGTTCAACCAGGCCAGCGCCTGCTTGCCAAGTCCCGTGCCACGCGGAGGCGGCAGATAACCAGGCGTCCGCCCCAACCGGGATCGCATCGATCTCCGCGCTCCAAAGGCCCTCTCGGCTCTTCCCGAGCTTCAGGCGGCATCAGGCGACCGGCGACGATGAAGGCCCTCGCGGGATGAGAACCCCGCACACCTCCGCCTGCCACGAGGCACGCGGGCACGCCGGTCGCCTCTTCGCCAGCGGCGGGAGCGGTGTGCCTGGAAATCCTATTTTGATCCACCGTCCCCATCCCGTTCGTCCTGAGTAGCCATTGAGCTTGTCGAAATGGCGTATCGAAGGAGGCTAGCTTGGCGCCCGCCATGTCCTTCGATACGGGCCTTCGACTTTGCTCAGTCCCTACTCAGGACGAACGGGAGTGAGAGATGAGTCCGAACAACATCAGCCGAACCGCCCCGTCACATAATCGCGCGTCCGCGGGCTCTGCGGCCGCTCGAACAGCTCCGCCGTGGGCCGGAACTCGATCATCTTGCCCAGGAACATGAAGCCGGTGTGATCCGAGATGCGCGCCGCCTGCTGGAGGTTGTGCGTCACGATCACGATCGTGAAGTCCTTCTTGAGCTCCATCAGCGTCGCCTCGAGCTTGGCGGTCGAGACCGGATCGAGCGCGGAGGCCGGCTCGTCGAGCAGCAGCACCTCGGGCTCGACCGCGATGCCGCGCGCGACGCACAGCCGCTGCTGCTGCCCGCCCGAAAGGCCCAGGCCAGACGCGGAGAGCTTGTCCTTCACCTCGTCCCACAGTGCCGCGCGCTTCAACGAGCGTTCGACGATCACGTCCATCTCGGCCTTGGACTTCTTCTGGTGTAGGCGCACCCCGAAGGCGACGTTGTCGTAGATCGACATCGGGAAGGGCGTCGGCTTCTGGAAGACCATGCCGATCCGCGCGCGCAGCGCCGAGGTATCGAGCCCGCTGTCGTTGAGCGCGACGTCGCCGTCACGCGCCTTCAAGCGCGCGACGCTGCCGCGATCGGAGAGGATGTCCTCGCCGTTGAGCAGCACGCGGCCGGTGGCGTGCTGGCCCGGATACATGTCGTAGATGCGGTTGAGCGCGCGCAGCAGCGTCGACTTGCCGCAACCCGACGGGCCGATCAGCGCGGTGATGCGGTTGCGCTCGACCGGCAGGTCGACGCCGAACAGCGACTGGGTCTTGCCGTAGGAGAAGTCGAGGTTGCGCGCTTCGAGCACGAGCTCGCCGGTCGGCCGGGTCATGATCGGCGCCTCGGTCGAGGCGGCGATGTTGGGCGACGCGGGCGAAATGGGGGTGGCGATGTCGTTCATGGACGATGCGTCTCCCGGGCGAGCAGGCGCCCGATGGTGTTGACGGCGAGCACGGCCACCGCGATCAGCAGCGCGCCCACCCAGGCGAGGCGCCGCCAGTCGTCATAGGCCGACAGGGCGAACTGGAAAATGGTGGTCGGCAGGCTCGCCATGGGCTGCGCCATGTTGAGCGAGAAGAACTGGTTGCCGAGCGAAGTGAAGAGCAGCGGCGCGGTCTCGCCCGAGATGCGCGCGAAGCCGAGCAGGCCACCCGTCAGGAGGCCGGCGCTCGCCGCCTTCCAGATGATCGAGCGGATCACGAAGCCGCGGCCGGCGCCCAGCGCCATGCCGGCCTCGCGCAGCGTGTTGGGCTGGAGCGCGAGCATGTCCTCGGTGGTGCGCGTCACGATCGGCACCGCGAGCAGGGCGAGCGCCAGCGCACCGGCATATCCCGAGAAATGGCCGAACAGATGCGCGACCATGATCTCGTAGACGAACAGGCCGATCAGGATCGACGGCGCCGAGAGCAGCACGTCGTTGAGGAAGCGCACGGCGTGGCCATAGGGCGTCTGGCCGCCATATTCGGCGAGCCAGGTGCCCGCGAGGATGCCGACGACGATCGCGATCACCATGCCGCCTGCGCACATCAGGATCGAGCCGGTGATCGCGTTCTTGAGCCCGCCCGGCGAGCCGGGCGCGGGCTGCGTCATCGTGAAGATGTTGGCGTCGATCCCGCCGACGCCTTCCTTGACCAGCGACCACAGGATCAGCACGAGCGCGGCCAGCGCGATGAAGGTGGCAAGTCCGCAGGCGCCGACGAAGATGCCGTTGGTGAGCTTGCGGCGGAGTGCGCGGTCCATCAGCCCGTCCTCAATTCTTGTTGCCGGCGAGCAGCGCGCGCGCCACCGCCAGCACCGCGAAGGTCAGCACGAACAGCACCAGCCCGAGCGCGATCAGCGCCGAGGTGTGCATGTCGCTGGTCGCCTCGGCGAATTCATTGGCGATCGTCGAGGCGATCGTCGAGCCGCTGTCGAACAGCGAATGCGGGAAGCCGTGCGAATTGCCGATGATGAAGGTGACCGCCATCGTCTCGCCGAGCGCGCGGCCGAGCCCCAGCATGACCACGCCGACCGAGCCGCGCCGCACGTAGGGGATCATCACCTTGGCGACGACCTCGAACCTGGTCGAGCCCAGGCCATAGGCGGCTTCGCGTACCTGGCTCGGGATGGTCAGCAGCAGCTCGCGGAACACCGCCGACATATAGGGCAGGATCATGATCGCGAGGATCAGCGAGGCGGTGAAGATGTTGGCGCCGTTGGGGACGCCCGAGAAGATCCGGCCGATCAGCGAATGGCTGTCGAAGTCCATCATGATCGGCAGCTGGATGTGTGTCGCGAACCAGGGCGCGAGCACGAACAGCCCCCACATGCCGTAGACGATCGAGGGGATGCCCGCGAGCAGCTCGACCGCGATCGCGATCGGCCGCGCGATCCGCTTGGGGCAGAATTCGACGAGGAACACCGAGACGCCGAGCGCCAGCGGCAGCGCGATGATCAACGCGAGCAGCGAGGTGACGATCGTGCCCACGATAGGCCCCGCGGCGCCATAATCCTCGGTCACCGGGTTCCACGCGGTAGAGGTGATGAAACCCAGCCCGAATTTGTGGAAGGCGGGCCAGCCGCCGATGATCAGGCTGACCACGACGCCGGCGAGCGCCGCCATCAGCAGTGTCGCCGCGGAGAAGCAGAGCGCGCGGAAGATCGTCTCGCTCGCCGCGCTCTGCGCGCGGGCGGGCTTGGTCTTCGGCTCGATGTCGATCGCTGCTGTGCTCATCCCGTCCACTCATGGCTTTCGTTCAAGCGGGGGGCGGAAGCATCGTGGATGCCTCCGCCCTCACCACCACGCCTAGGGCGTATCGACATTCAAATCCTCCCCCGCCAGGGGGAGGTGGCGCCGAAGGCGACGGAGGGGGAGGACGG
>CAXTVK010000057.1:0-16491 GCA_964247655.1 uncultured Sphingomonadaceae bacterium
CGGCGCTGATGGGCGACGTCGCCAAGGGCGTGAAGCAGTTCAAGAAGGGCATGGCGGAGGACGACGGCGACGCGACCGGCCGCCCCGTGCCGCCGCGCCCGGTCAGCCAGCTCCAGCAGCAGCCGCCGCTCGAGCCCAATCCCGATCGCGATCTCCAGCCGATGCGCGACGATCGGCCGCACGAATAAGCACCGTCTTCTCCCTCGTTCGCTGAGCGTCGATGTTCGATATCGCCCCGTCCGAAATGATGCTCGTCGCGCTGGTGGCGATCATCTTCATCGGCCCCAAGGATCTGCCGCGCGTGATGCGCTTCGTCGGCCAGTGGGTCGGCAAGGGGAGGACGATGGCGCGGCATTTCCGCACCGCGATGGACGACATGGTCCGCGAGGCCGAGCTTCACGAGATGGAGGCGAAGTGGAAGGCGGAGAACGAGCGGATCATGCGCGAGCACGCCGATCTGATCTCGGGCACGACGCCGATGGCGCAGATCGCACCGCCCGAGCCCGCCGCCGAGCATTCGGCCGAAACGCCTCCTGCGATCGATCACCAGCCGGCACCGCCCGTCGAACCCCAGCGTCAGGCCTGAGCCGATGATCGGGGGGGACGACGATCTCGACGACACGCGCGCGCCGCTGCTCGAACATCTGATCGAGCTCCGTCGCCGGCTGATCTGGGCGTTCGGCGCGCTCGGGCTGGCGTTCTGCTTCTGCTATTATTTCGCCGAGCATATCTTTGCTTTCCTCGTCCAGCCGCTGCTGCGCGCGGGGCAGGGCAAGCTGATCTACACCGACGTGTTCGAGGCGTTCTTCGCCAAGCTCAAGGTCGCGCTGTTCTCGGCGATCATGCTGGCGTTCCCGGTGATCGCCAACCAGATCTGGCGGTTCGTCGCGCCGGGGCTCTACAAGAAGGAGAAGCGCGCGCTGCTGCCCTTCCTGGTGCTGACGCCGGTGCTGTTCCTGTCTGGCGCGGCGATGGCCTATTACATGGCGATGCCGCTCGCGCTGCACTTCCTGCTCGGCTTCCAGGGCAATGTCGGGGGGATCCAGCAGGAGGCGCTGCCCGCGATCGGCAATTATCTCGCCTTCGTCACCAAATTCCTGTTCGGCTTCGGCGTAGCGTTCCTGCTGCCCGTGCTGCTGATGCTGCTCGAGCGTGCGGGGATCGTGACGCGCGCGCAGCTGGTGAAGGGCCGGCGCTATGCGGTCGTCGCGATCTTCGGCGTGGCCGCGCTGCTGGCGCCGCCGGACGTCGTGTCGATGCTGCTGCTCGCGGTGCCGCTGGTGCTGCTCTACGAATTCGCGCTGATCGCGATCTGGTTCACCGAGCGCCGCCGCGCGCGAGAGGCGGAAGCCGAGGCCGCCGCCTGATACCGACGCCCGATACGGAAAGGGCGCCGCCGTTGCCGGCGACGCCCATCCGAGCCCGAAGGCCGGTCTTACTTGTTCTTGTCGGCGGCGTTGGTGGTGGCGTGGCCGACCGACGAGACGTCCTTGCCGGCGCCCGCGACGGTGTTACAGGCCGACACTGCCAGCGTGCCGACGACCAGACCGACCATAAGAATCTTGCGAACCATGATGTTGCTCCTTCCCTGACGAGCACAATGCATCGTCGCCGGGGGAAGAATGCGCCCCCGAAACAATAGTTCCGCGGTTCGCCGCCTCTGCGACGCCTGAACGGCAGATACAAATTGGGCCCGGTTGTGCCGTCGGGGGGAGACGGGGCAACCGGGCCCGGTATGGGCGGATAGCGAGAGCGGGGGGGCAAAAGGTCGCTATCCGAAGAGTAAAACGGGCAAGAAGAAGTGCGGTTCCAACGTCTCGCGAAAAATTTGCATCGGCACGGCTGGAGCGTTTCGACATTCGGGCGATAGCTGGAAAACCCTCCCCCGCCAGGGGGAGGGGGACCATCAGAAGGGTGGTGGAGGGGGAGGACGGCGGCGGCGCTGCTATGGAGGACGCGCCGCCGCCCTCCCCCTCCGTCGCCTTCGGCGCCACCTCCCCCTGGCGGGGGAGGATGAGCGGATGTCGATTCAGCCTAGAGCATCGTGCGTTAGGTCAGCGCCTCCGTCATTGCGACCCCGGGTCAGGCCCGGGGTCGCAATGGCGGTGCCGATCTAGCGCTGCTCGATCTAGACCGCGAAAACCATGCTGTGCTTTGGCAGGCTCGATCGTTGGGCAGCCTTTCAGGGGACGCAGCGCGCTGGTCGGTTAGGCGGCGCCCGCGCGGGTCGCCTCGTCGAGCACCATGATCTCGATCGTCGCGATACCCGATGCGTCGTCGCGTTCGAGCGGCGCGCGAATCTGGCGCGCGAGGCCACCGACGACGCGCTCGAACAGCTCGAAATGATCGTCGATCGGCGCGGCATCGCGCGAGAGTGCGGGCGATCGCACCGATAGCCGCGCGCGATCGTCTCGGCCGGCGACGGGATCGAGCGTGATCGCGATGCTGGTGCCGGGCAGCCGCGTCATCGCGGTCTCGATCAGCTCGACCAGCAGGAACGCGACCGAGATCGCGGCATCCTGCTGGACATGGAACAGCCCGATCGCGAGGCTGATCACCGGCGGTTTGGTCTTCGCGGACAGCGATCCGCGCAGATTGGCGGCAAGCTCGCCGATCAACGGACGCAGCGCGATCCCCTGGTTGACCTCGAGTTCGGCGTAATGGCTGCGATGCACGAGCGCGAGCGCATCGACGCGGCGCTGGATCGTCGCATAGGCGTCGGTGGCCTCGCCGGTCTTCGCGCCGCGCGCATGGATGTTGAGCAGGCTGGCGACGACCTGCAGATTGTTCTTCACCCGGTGGTGCACCTCGCGCGTCAGCTTGGTCTGGCGCGCGAGCCCTTCCTCGAGCTCGGCCTCGTGGCGCGTGATCGTCTGCGCGGCGCGCTGGAAGGCCTGGCCGAGCGTGCGGATCTCCATCGCCGGCGTGGTCAGTGGCGGCGTCTCGAAACGGCCGGTGAGCCGGTAGCGGTCGACCGCGTCCTGCATCGCATCGAGCGGGCGCAGGATCAGCCGGTCGACCACCAGCCAGCCGATCGTCGCGGCGGACACCCACATCAGGATCGGCAGCAGCGTCAGCAGGATTTCGTTGGCGCTCAGCGGCGGCGTCGCGACCGTCAGCGACAGGAGGAGCTGCCCGCCGGCGATCGGCAGCGCGGCGAGCATCTCGCGGCCGAGCGGCACCGTCTCGATCGCGGCAAGCGCGAGCGACTGGCCCGCGGGATCGCTCAGCCGCAACGCATAGCTGCCGTCGAGCGCGTGCGGGTGGAGCGATTGCGCGAGCAGCGTCTTCGGCAGTTCGGCGAGCGCCCAGCCGGGCACGTCGCCCGCGCTCGCGATCAGGCGGACCGCCTGGTCGTCGGCGTCGATCGTCGCGATCGGCGCGGTGCCCGCGGCGCGCATCGGCAGCGTCGCGGTCAGCGGACGGCTCGCGCAGACCAGCTTGCCGCCCGCATCGAAGATCGCGACCGCGGCGCCCGGCGTGCCCATCGCGGCGATCGCGGTGCGGCAGCCGGCCGCGCCCTGGCGCTGCGCGGCGTGCAGGATCGCGGCGGTCCGGTCGATGTAGAGATTGAACCGCTCGGCGCTGTCGGTTGCGAGTAGATGCGCTGCCGCCTCGCGATTGGCGCGGTTGGCCTTGGCGGTCTCGATCGAGGCGAGCGACGCGATCATCCCCAGCGGCAGCAGCGCGAGCGACAGCACGATCAGGATCTTGACGCTGGTGGAAAGCCGCGCGAACGCGCGCAGCGGCAGGGACGGGGACGACACGGTACGCGGTGGATGTTCCGGGGGCACGCCCGTCAGCTAAGCTTGCCCAGGAGGTCCAGCAGTTCGGATGGCACGTCCTCGCTCACCGTCTTGGCGTAGACCGAACGGAGCGCATGGCCGACATCGCGATCGGCGGACGCACCATCGCCCTTCGCCGAAGATGATCCGCTGGCAGCGCGTTTCGTTTTCTTTTCGTTACTCAACGCCAACGTGCCCCATCCCCTGTCATTCGCCGGTCTGCGGCCGCTTTTGCAGCCGCGCAGACGGTCGGCGGACGCACCGCGATAAAATCCTCGCGTGGCCGTGGAAACAAAAAAGTCGCACGTTGGTTCCACCCCTCGATGAACCATTGATTGCGGGGCGGTCATCACAGGGGCGGGGCGCATTTCCATATGCGTATCCGGCGCTGGGCCATTCGGGGCCCTGCACAGGAGTTGGGAAAAGATTATGTCGTTGGGACAAGAACTTGCGCCGCACCTTCCGTTCGTTCGCCGCTATGCGCGTGCGCTGACGGGCACGCAGAAACAGGGCGACTCCTATGTACGTGCCACGCTCGAGGCGATCGTTGCGGCGCCGGAAGATTTTCCGCGCGACGTCGATCCGCGTCTCGGCCTCTATCGTACGTTTCAGGCGATCTGGTCTTCGGCGAACGTCGAGACCGGCGTCGACGGCGGTCAGGACAATGCCGCGCCAGAGGTGATCGCGCAGGCGCGTCTCGCGCGCATCACGCCGCGTTCGCGCCAGGCGCTGCTGCTCACCGCGATGGAGGGCTTCACCAGCGAGGATGCCGCGTATCTGATCGGCGTCGATACCGAGGAGGTCGACACGCTGGTCGCCGACGCGCTGTCCGAGATCGAGCGGCAGACGCATGCCGACGTGCTGATCATCGAGGACGAGCCGATCATCGCGATGGATCTCGAGACGATCGTGCGCGATCTCGGCCACGGCGTCACCGGCGTCGCGGTCACCCGCGACGAGGCGGTGGCGCAGGCGATGGCGCGTCGCCCGGGCCTCGTGCTCGCCGACATCCAACTCGCCGACGACAGCTCGGGCATCGATGCGGTCAAGGATATCCTCGCGCAGTTCGAAGTGCCGGTCATCTTCATCACCGCCTTCCCCGAGCGGCTGCTCACCGGCGAACGGCCCGAGCCGACCTTCCTCATCACCAAGCCGTTCCAGCGCTCGACCGTGAAGGCGGCGATCGCGCAGGCGCTGTTCTTCGATACCTCGACGGTGCCTGCGTAAGGAACCGGCTCCAAGGAACCCGGCGCTTGGCCCGACGTTGGCATGTCGTAACGATCGGGAGAGCGTCGATGGACGAGAACGAGACTCATCTGTCCGCCACTCAAGCCCAGGGCGGACAGAAGACGAACACGGTGCGCTATGTTCTCGGCGCCTCGCTGGCGGCGGTGATCGTCGTTTTCGCCATCCTGTTGTTTCTCTACCGCTAAACGACGCGACGATGCCGACGCCACTGGCGCTGGCGTCGTCGCGCGCCTATCTTCGCGCATCGAACGACGCGGAAAATCCCAGGGAGCCGACGGGACAGAATGATGACTGACGGTCCGCAGGATGCGGAAGACGGTGCCGACGAGGAGGTTCCCTACGTCCACACGCCGCTTCCCGACAATGAGTTCAAGACGCAGCTTGCCCAGGTGATCCCGCATCTGCGGGCGTTCGGTCGGTCGCTGTCTGGCAATCGCGATCTCGCCGACGATCTGGTGCAGGAGACGCTGCTCAAGGCGTGGGCGGCGCGCCAGCGTTTCCAGGCGGGCACCAACATGCGCGCGTGGACCTTCATCATCCTGCGCAACCTGTTCCTCAGCCAGATGCGTCGCGCGCGGTTCAAGGGCGAGTGGGACGAGATCACCGCCAACAAGCTGCTCGCGGCCCCCGCCAGCCAGGATCGCCACGTCGAGCTCGGCGACATGCAGCGCGCGCTGTTGCATCTGCCGCAGCCGCAGCGCGAGGCGCTGATCCTAGTGGGCGCGGGCGGCTTCGCCTATGAGGAAGCCGCCGAGATTTGCGGTTGCGCGGTCGGCACGATCAAGAGCCGCGTCGCGCGCGGGCGCGTCGCGCTCGAGGCGCTGCTCTCCGAAGGCAAGCTGCCGTCGCGCCGTACTTACGCGACCGATCCCAATACGACGGCGCTGCAGACGATCATGGATCAGGTCGACGATCTCAGCCGGGACGGCCCCGGCAAATAAGCGCCGCTCAGCGCAGCAGCGCGAGCAGCCTGTCGAAGTCGTCGGGCGCATCTTTCGTGCAGGAGAAGGCATCGCGCAGTGCGTTGCGCACGCCCTGATCGGCAACGGGTGCCGACAGGATCTTCGCGGCGCTGCCGAACCGCGCGTCGCCTGCGTTTCCCGATTTCCAATCCTGCTGCGTCATCCGGGTCCAACGTCGAACGCCGCCGAGGGTTGCGTGGCATCGGCCAGCCCGGCATTCCGGCATGATGAACGGCACGAATGCCACAGCCGACGAGAGCGGCGCCGTCGCCGAAGCGCTGATCCGCGCGCGCACACATGCACCCTATTTACGCCGCCTCGCGGACCGCGAGACGGTGGTGGCCGACGCGCTCGCGGCGGGCAAGCTGGACGCGGCGCTGCGGATCGCACCTTCGCCGGTGGACGGCGAACCGGGCGTTGCGGCGATGCTGCGCGGGCAAAAGCGCCGCCTCGCGTTGGCGCTCGCGGTCGGCGACCTCTCGGGCCGGCTGTCGCTCGAGACGGTGACGCGGCGCCTGTCCGATTTCGCCGACCGCGCGCTCGATGCCGCGATCCGCGCGGCGATCCTCGAGCGGACGCCGGACGCGGAGCCCGCGGGTTTCGCCGCGCTCGCGCTGGGCAAGCACGGCAGCCGTGAACTCAATTATTCGTCGGACATCGATCCGATCCTGATCTTCGATCCCGACACGCTGCCGCGCCGCGCGCGCGAGGAGCCGGTCGAGGCGGCGGTGCGGATCGCGCGGCGGGTGGTCGAACTGCTCCAGACGATCGATGGCGACGGCTATGTCTTCCGCGTCGATCTGCGGCTGCGGCCCTCGCCCGAGGCGACGCCGCTTGCGCTGCCGGTGTCGGCGGCGATCGCCTATTACGAATCGAGCGCTTTGCCGTGGGAGCGCGCCGCCTTCATCCGCGCGCGCGCCGCGGCGGGCGACGTCGCGCTGGGCGAGCGCTTCCTCGATACGATCCGGCCGTTCGTCTGGCGGCGCGCGCTCGATTTCGGCGCGATCGGCGAGATCAGGGCGCTCTCGCGCCGCATCCGCAGCCATTACGAGGCGGGGCAGCGCTTCGGCCCCGGCTACGATCTCAAGCGCGGGCGCGGCGGGATCCGCGAGATCGAGTTCTTCGCGCAGATCCACCAGCTCATCCACGGCGGCCGCGAGACCGCGCTGCGTGCCCCCGCGACGCTCGATGCGCTGGCGGCGCTGGGTGCGGCGGGGCGGATCGATCCCGCCGACGCCGCCGAACTGACCGAGGCCTATCGCCTCTATCGCACGATCGAGCATCGGCTCCAGATGGTCGAGGACCGGCAGACGCACAGCCTGCCAAAGGATGCGGAGGCGCTCGACAATGTCGCGCTGCTCGATGCGCGGCCCGACGGTGCGGCGCTGCTCGACGCGCTGCGTCCGCATGTCGAGCGCGTCGGCACGATCTACGACGCGCTCGACGCGCCCGAGGATCGCACGCTGCCGGTGCGTGGGCCCGATCTGGTCGCGGCGCTGTCGGCGGCGGGGTTCGTCGATGCGGACGCCGCTGCGGCACGGATCGCGCAGTGGCGCGGCGGCGGCATCCGCGCGCTGCGCTCGGCGGCGGCGCAGCAGGCGCTCGAGGCGGTGCTTCCCGGACTGGTGACGGCGCTCGGCGCGGCGCCCGATCCGGCGACCGCGCTCAACCGGCTCGACGACGTCATCGCCAAGCTGCCCAGCGCGATCAACCTGTTCCGCCTGCTCGAGGCGCGCCCGCCGCTGGCGAAGCTGGTCTGCGACGTGCTCAGCCTCGCGCCGACGCTTGCCGACATGCTCGGCCGCCGCCCCGATCTGATCGACGGGCTGATCGACGCGAGCGCGCTCGATCCCCCCGCCGACGTCGCGGCGCTGGCGCAGGGCTTTGCAGGGCGCGACGGCGAGGATTACCAGTCGCTGCTCGACCGCGTCCGCCGCGAGGTCGGCGAGCTGCGGTTCGCGCAAGGGGTACAGATCGTCTCGGGCGCGCGCGATCCGCTCGAGGTCGCGGGCGGCTATGCGCGGATCGCCGAGGCCGCGCTGGATGCGCTGGCGCACGCGACGATCGCCGAGTTCGAGGCGGCGCACGGCCGGATCGCAGGCGGCGAGCTGCTGATCCTCGCACTCGGCCGCTTCGGCGGCGCAGCACTCACGCACGCCTCCGATCTCGATCTGGTCTTCCTGTTCACCGGCGACCATCTTGCCGAATCCGACGGCCCCAGGTCGCTCGGCGCCACGCACTATTTCAACCGGCTGGCGCAGCGCGTCACCGCCGCGCTCTCGGTGCCGACCGCCGCGGGCCCACTCTACGAGGTCGACACGCGGCTGCGGCCGTCGGGCGCGCAGGGGCTGCTCGCGGTCAGCCTCGACAGCTTCGCGCGCTACGAACGCGAGAATGCGTGGACCTGGGAGCATATGGCGCTCGCCCGTGCGCGCGCCGTGTTCGGATCGGCGCCGGCGCGCGAAAAGCTCGATGCGATCGTTGTCGCGACCTTGATGAGCGACCGCGATCCGGACCGGCTGGTCGCCGACGCGGTCAAGATGCGCGGCGACATCGCGGCGCACAAGCCGCCGACGGGTCCGCTCGACGTCAAGCTGATGCCGGGCGGTCTGATCGACCTCGAATTCCTCGTCCACGTCACGCAGCTCAACTACCGCATCGGCTTCGATCCGCGGCTGGGGACGGCGATCGCGACGCTCGTCGACGCCGGGCTGCTGCCTGCTCCGGTGATCGCGGCGCACGATCTGCTGACGCGATTGCTGGTGACGATGCGGCTGGTCGCGCCCACGGCCGCCGAGCCCGGCCCCGCCGCGCGCGACGCGATTGCGCGCGCCTGTGCGCTGCCCGATTGGCCTACGCTGCTTGCCGCGTTCGCCGAGGCGCGGCACAGCGTCGGCGAGGCCTGGCGACGCATCGCGGGCGAAACAGGAGAGCATTGATGGCAAGCGATCTGCAACCAGGCGACCTGGCGCCGGACGTCAGCTTGACCACGCCCGATGGCGGCTCGCTGAGCCTCGCGCAGCTCCGCGGTCGCCCGCTCGTGCTCTATTTCTACCCCAAGGACGACACGCCCGGCTGCACCACCGAGGCCAAGGATTTCTCCACGCTCAAGGCGGCGTTCGACATGGCGGGCGTCGACATAATCGGCGTCTCGAAGAACAGCCCCGCGCAGCACGCCAAGTTCGCGACCAAGCATGCGCTCACGGTCAGCCTCGCGACCGACGCCGACGACAGCGTGTGCGAAGCGTTCGGCACATGGGGCGAGAAGAGCCTCTACGGCCGCAAATATATGGGGATCGACCGCGCCACCTTCCTGATCGACGCCGAGGGCCGCATCGTCCGCATCTGGCGCAAGGTGAAGGTGCCCGGCCACGCGCAGCAGGTGCTCGAAGCCGCCGAGGTTTTGGCACGCGGATGAGCCCGATCGGGCGCGAGGGCGTCGCCGCCGCCGAGACGATCGCGCAGGCGTGTCGCGCCGTGCTGCTCACCGCCGATCCGCGCGAGAAGGCGATGGCCGCGCGGGCGGCGACGAGAGCCTGGCGCCGACGCCGGCTCGCGCACCGCTTCGACGTCGCGATGCCCGATGTGCCGGCGCGTCCCGATCGGCCCGAACTCGTCGCGCCGCGCGATCTGCCCCGGCGCAAGCGCGGCGGATCGGAACGCGCGCGCGTCGCGATGCTCCACGCCTTCGCGCATATCGAGTTCGTCGCGATCGACCTTGCCTTCGATTGCGCGGGGCGGTTCGGCGAGGGCCAGCCACGCAGCTTCGTCGACGACTGGTCGAGCGTCGGCGCGGACGAGGCGATGCACTTTGCGATGCTCGATCGGCGCCTGTGCGCGCTCGGTTCGTCCTACGGCGCGCTGCCCGCGCACGACGGCCTGTGGGAAGCGGCCGAGCGGACGCGCGACGATCTGATCGCACGGCTCGCGGTGGTGCCGATGGCGCTCGAGGCGCGGGGTCTCGACGTCACCCCCGCGACCGTTGATCGCTTCGCGGCGAACGGCGATGCGCGGTCGGCGCGCATCCTCCAGCGTATCTTCACCGACGAGATCCGGCATGTCGCGATCGGCGAACGCTGGTTCCGGCGCTGCTGCGATGCGGCGCAGATCGAGCCGATCGGCATGTGGCGCACACTGATGTCGGGGCGCTTCGCGGGCATCGTTAAGCCGCCATTCAACGATTCGGCGCGCCGATCGGCCGGTCTGACGCTGGACTATTACGGTACACTTGCGACGCCCGCCTGATCGGGTCACACCCCGAAGAGATCGGCGGGAGGGGCTTTCCTCGATCGACAGTACCAAATTTCCGCGGTCGGGGCGCTCGTCCCGCGCCATGGATGCGTCCGGGTGGGAAACAACGTGAAGTTTGATTTTGGTCGAATTCATAACGCCGTGACGGCGATTCGGTTGCCGGTCTCACGCAAGGCTCTGACGATTTTTCTGGGTGCCGCCGGTGTCGCCGCAGCGGCGCCTGCCATGGCCGCCGATCCGGCCGCGGCGACCGCCACCGCCTCGGTCGGCGCGTTCGACGCGGTCTCCACCGCTGGGATCGGTGCCCACGCCGATCCGATGTTCCGCTCGCTGTTCGACGGCTGGAAGCGGATGGATGCAGTGCCGCATGGCGGGCTCGTCTCGGTGCCCTCGCAGAAGCCGGTGCGCGACTTCCGCTACACCTCGGGCTTCGGCGTGCGCGGCAACCCCTTCGGCGGCGGCGGCGAGATGCATCCCGGTCTCGACATGGCGGCGCCGATCGGCACGCCGGTCTATGCCACCGCCGACGGCTATGTCGGGCGCGCCGAGCGCACCTTTGGCGGCTATGGCAATCTCGTCCAGCTCGAGCATGGCAAGGGCATCGAGACGCGCTACGGTCATCTTTCGCAGATCCTGGTCCATCAGGGCCAGCATGTGCATCGCGGCGACCTGATCGCGCTGATGGGCTCGACCGGCCGCTCGACCGGCAGCCACCTCCATTACGAGGTTCGCATCGACGGCCGCGCGGTCAATCCGATGCCCTTCCTGCAGACCGCCGACTATCTGACCGCGCTGCAGAACCGCACCGCGCCGACGCACGACACCCCGCAGGTCGCGATGGGCGGTCCGGAAGATCCCGGCGCGGATTGAATGACCGGGCGGTGAGGCCTATCTCCGTTACATGACCGAACCCGCCGCCATCGACATCACCACCGCTGCCGCGGCCCGCGTCGCGGCGATCGCCGCCAAGCAGGGCAAGCCCGCGATGCTGCGCCTGTCGGTCGACGGGGGGGGCTGCGCCGGGTTCCAATATGTGTTCGGGCTCGCCGAAGCGCCCGATGCCGACGACATCCTCGCGGTGCGCGACGGGGTGACGCTGGTCGTTGATCCGGTCAGCCTCGATCTCGTCCGCGGATCGCAGGTCGATTATGTCGAATCGCTCGGCGGTGCGGCGTTCAAGGTCGAGAACCCGCAGGCGGCCTCGGGCTGCGGATGCGGATCGAGCTTCTCGATCTGACGCTTCCGATCCGGCCGCGGTCCGGCTAGACCGCGCGGATGCGGATCGCCACCTACAACGTCAACGGTATCAACGCCCGCCTGCCGCGGCTGCTCGAATGGCTCGACGAAGCCAAGCCCGACGTCGCCTGCCTGCAGGAACTCAAGGCGGACGGCGAGAAGATCCCGGTCAAGGCGATCGAGGAGGCGGGCTACGGCGCGATCTGGCACGGCCAGAAGGGGTTCAACGGCGTCGCGATCCTGGCGAGGGGCGAACAGCCGGTCGAGCGCCGCCGCGGGCTGCCGCACGATCCCGACGAGACGCACAGCCGCTATATCGAGGCCGAGGTGGGCGGTATCGTCGTCGCCTCGATCTATCTGCCCAACGGCAATCCGCGTCCCGGTCCCAAATTCGACTACAAGCTGGCTTGGATGGACAGGCTGATCGATCATGCCGCGGCGCTGCTCGTCGAGGAGAAGCCGGTGGTGCTCGCCGGCGACTACAACGTCATCCCGCGGGACATCGACACCTATTCGGTGCGCGCGATGGCGGAGGATGCGCTGACCCAGCCCGAGAGCCGCGCCGCGCTGCGCCGGCTGATCCACCAGGGCTGGACCGACGCGATCCGCGCGCGTCATCCCGAACCGACGCGGCTCTACACCTTCTGGGACTATCAGGCGGGCGCTTGGGCGCGCGACGCGGGCTTCCGCATCGATCACCTGCTGCTCAGCCCGCAGGCGGCCGACCGGCTGGTCGATGCCAATGTCGACAAGGCGGTGCGCGGTCGCGAGAAGGCGTCGGATCACGCGCCGACCTGGGTGGAGCTCCGCTGATCGCCACGACCATCGACGACGTCTCGGGGGGCGGGGCCGGGATCGCGCGGATCGTGGCGCTGGTGGTCACGATCTTCGCGGTCCTGTGGATCGGCGTCGGCGCTGCCGTGCCGCCCCCGGTGGTGCCGGCCTCCGCCGCGCCGTCCGTCTTCTCGGCGGAGCGCGCAATGGCCGACATCCGGATCATCGGCGCGCGGCCGCATCCCGTCGCCACGATCGACAACCAGCGCGTGCGCACCTACCTCGCCGGGCGGCTGGCCGCGCTCGGCGTAGCGCCCGAGGAACGGCGCTACCTGATCGATCCTGCGGGCTACGCCAGATTGCGCGGGTGGAACCCGCAGCTCAGCCCGTCCGCCGAACTGGCCGATCTGGTCGGCGTGCTGCCCGGGCGGGACCGCACGCTGCCCGCAGTCGCGCTGATGGCGCATATAGACAGCGTCTGGGGCTCGCCGGGCGCCGCCGACGACAGCATCGGCGTCGCCTCGATCCTCGAGATACTGCGTGCGATCAGGGCGAAGGGCACGCCCGCGCGCGACGTCGTCGAGCTGCTCACCGACGGCGAGGAGATCGGCCTGTCCGGCGCGCGCGCCTTCTGGCCCCACGATTCGATCGCCAATCATGTCGGCGTCGTGATCAATCTCGAGTCGCGGGGCGCCGGCGGGCGCGCGACGATGTTCGAGACGGGGGCGGGCAATAGCGCGATGATCGCGATGTTCGCCAAGGGCGTGACGCATCCGGTCGCGGATTCGATGGCGGTGCTCGCCTACCGGCTGATGCCCAACGACACCGACTTCACCGTCTCGCGCGAGAAGGGGCTGCCGGGGTTCAATTTCGCGATGCTCGGCCGGCCGCAATATTATCATTCGCCGCGCGCCACCGCCGATCGCGTCGATCCGCGCACCGTGCAGGATCTGGGCGGGCAGGCGCTGGGCATCGTCTCCGCGCTCGCCTTCGCGCCGGTCCTGCCAGCGACGGGTCGGGACGCGGTGTTCTTCGACGTCGCGGGGCACGGCCTGATCCATTATGCGATCGGCACCGGCTGGCTGATCGTTCTTGCCGCGGCGTGCGTTTGGGGGCTCGCACTGTTCGGCCTGCGCCGGCGGTCCGCAGTCGAGCCGGTCGAGATATTGCACGGTCTGGGCGCGGCGGTCGGTCTGCTCGTCAACGGTGGGCTGGCGTTCGCCGGGTTCAACCTGCTCTCGGGCAGCGCCCGGCATCCGGACTATTATGATCGGCTCGCTGCCTTGTCGCTGCTCGAACTGCAGGCGGCGCTGCTCGGTATTGCGGTGTTGCTGATCTTCTTCATCGCGCGGCACGGCGCGATGCGCTTCTTCGCTATCCTGCCGACGCTGTTGCTCGCACTGCTGTGCTGGCAGCAAGGCGGGCCGCATGGCGTGATCCTGATCGGTGCGCTGATCGGCATCGCGGTCGGCTGGTTCGCGCCAGCCAGCGGCGTCACGCGCTGGGGCGGCTGGCTGGGCGCGATCGGGCTGATATTGCTCGTCGCGATCGGGCTCCAGGCGAGGGCGCCGCTCGCCGCCTGGATATTCGCCTGGCCGGCATTGATCCTGGGCATCGCCGCGGCAGGCGTCGCGTGGACGGACGGGGCGTTCATGCGCTCGTCCAGCGCGGCGATCGTCGCGATCGCGGCCATCGCCATCGGCATACCGCTGCTGCCGCTCGCGCATCTCATGTTTCTCGGGATCGGCGCGCCGCTCGCGCCCGCCATGGCGCCGTTCCTGCTACTCGTCGGCGCCGCGCTCTGGCCGCTGGCGTGGATCGAGCGCGAGCATCGCGCCGCGATCGTGGCGATCTTGCTGCTGTCGATCGTATCGACCGACGTCGCGCTGCGCATTCGGTCCGCACCGATCGCGCCGACGGTGCCCGCCTACAGCCTCGACAAGTGAGCGCTTACAGCGCCTTGTCGTAGATCCGGTAGACGCGGTTCATCTGGCTCTCGATCGCGTCGGCGATCGAGACCATACCTTGGTTGTCTTCGAGCACCCAGCCGATCTCCGCGCGCGTCGCGCCGAAATCGGTGACCGATGCCGCGCGGATATATTCGATCATGATGAAGGCGAGCTGCGAGGCCAGCCGCGTCGCCTGCAGCGATCGCTTCACCCCCATCAGCGGCACACGGACCGTGCGCACCCGCGGCTTGCCCGAAAAGCCGCCGTTGAGGCGCCACAGCAGTTTGACGAAGCCGAACGGGAACAGCCGCCCGTCGAGATCCATCTGCATCTCGTTGATGTCGGGCAGCGTCATCATGAAGGCGACGGGATCGCCCTCCACCTCGGCGATGCGGATCAGTTCGTTGAACACGATCGGCTTGAGCTTCTTGCCCGCATAGGCGATCTCGTCGTCGGTCAGCGGCACGAACCCCCAATTGCCCGACCACGCATCGTTGAGCAGCGACAGGATCAGCGCCGCCTCCTGCGCGAACTTCGTCTTGTCGACCATCCGCACGGTGATGCGCGGATTGCGCTCGCCCGACGCCACGACGCGCTGGATCAGCGGCGGGAAGGGCTTGGTGATGTCGAGATCGTAGGTGTTGAGATCCTTGATCTTGGTGTAGCCCGCCGCCTCGATCCAGCTTTGATAGACGGCCTTGTTGTGGCCCATCATCACCGTGGGCGAATGATCGTGACCCTTCACGAGCAGCCCCGGCTCGTCCCAGATCGAGATCGAGATCGGGCCGAGCGCGCGTGTCATGCCCTCCTGGCGCAGCCATTCTTCGGCGTGCGCGATCAACGCGGCGCCGACGGCGGCATCCGCCGCCTCGAACATTCCCCAATTGCCGATATCGGGGCCGCCGCCCTGCTCCGCGGGCATCGTCGCCCAGAGATGGTCGATCTGCGCCGAGATGCGGCCCACGTCCTTGCCGTCGCGGCGCGCGAGGAAGAAGGCGGCATGGCCATGGCCGAACCAGGGGTTCTTGCCCGGCGTGATCAGCCCCATCACCTCGTCGCGGAGCGGCGGTACCCAGGCGGGATCGGCGCGGTTGAGCTGGAAGGCGATATCGACGAACCGCTTCTTCTCAGGCCTGGTCTTCGCCTCGATGAAGCTGATCGCGCCCGCCATATTCTCGTCCCCTGCCGTGGTGCGCGTGGCTTAAGCGAAACTGCGAGCGCGTTTAAGCGCTTTTTGCGTCACGCTACGCGATCGGGCGCGCTCTTGTTGCGTCGGCGGAATTCGGCGGTCGAGATCACGCCGCCCGAAAGGTCGCGGACCTTGGGATAGGCGTCGGCGACGGTATCGGTATAGCCCAGGTTGAACACCGTCGGGCTCTTCACGCGGCTCGATGCACCGGGATAATAGGTGCGGCCGAGATGGTCCCACCAGAAATTGGTGATCCCGAAATTGCCCGTCTCGTCGTGGAAATGATGCTCCATGTGGCGCTGCTTCATGTGCAGCAGCCATCTGTTCCGGGGCTTGTAGGCGAGGTGTTGGATACAGTGGAAGAATTCGTTGACGCAGGTCTGGATCATGCCCGTTGCGAACGCCGCGGCGGCGCCACCGGGGCCCGCGATCAGATAGCCGATCGGGATCGTCGAGAAGGCGACGGTCGGCACCACGTTCATCGGCGAACCGAACAGCACCTCGAGATGATTTGGGTCCTGATGGTGGTCGTAATGGATGCGCTTCCAGGTGGCGGCGAGGAAGCTCACCTTCCACATCCAGCGCGAATGCAGCACCCAGCGGTGCAGCCCGTACCAGACGACCGGGAACAGCAGGACGGCGACTGCTATCGACAGCAGCGATCCGCGAACCGGGGCGGGGTGGTAGAACCAGACGCCGATCGAGACCGCGGCGAGCCCGAGATAGAGGATGATCGCGGGATATTGCAGATAGGCGAACACCAGCTCCTTCAGCGTCATCCGATCGAGATGATGCGATTGCGACCAGAAGCCGGTGCGGCGGATGGCGGTGGTGTTCACGGTATCACGCGTCCTCGAAGATGGCAGGATCCCCAACTCCCGAACCGCCGCCTTTGGCCCCCCAATGCGGCACCTTTTGGGCAGGCTCGTGGCGGCGACGCCACGCCCGGCCCTATTCCTCGGTGCGGATCAGCACGGTCTCGCCGATAAGCAGGAACAGCAGGAACGGCGCCCAGGCGGCGAGGAACGGCGGGTAGGCGCCCAGATTGCCCATCGCGACCGCGAAATTGTCCGCGACGAAATAGGCGAAGCCGAGCG
>CAXTVK010000058.1:0-16423 GCA_964247655.1 uncultured Sphingomonadaceae bacterium
CCACGCCAAGCGCCGCTTCATGAACCCCGGCCCGATCGGGCTGCTCGCCGCCAAGATCAGGCCGGGCGGCGAATTCCGCTTCGGCACCGATCACCCGGTCTACGTCCGCTGGGCGATGATGGTGATGGCGGGCCTGCCGCAGTTCGAATGGCTCGCCGAAGGACCCCGGGACTTCCTCGTCCGCCCCGACGACTGGCCCGAGACGCGCTACGAATCCAAGGCGCGCGCGAAGGGCCACGAGGTCTGGTATTTCCGCTACCGGCGAACGGACGTCCGCGCGGCGTGACCGCGCCGCGAGCGACCGCGAAGGTGTCGTAACGGGGATCGACGGTGCGGACGGTGCGTGTCCCGATCCGAAACGCGCGCAATCCGAACATCGCAGTGCCGCCGTCGCCGTCGAACGACCCCGTCCGATCGGCTCTCGATGATCGGGCAATGAGCAGGCGCGTCAGGATCCCTGCCATCGGGACGGAGGCGGACGACGTCCATCAGACCAAGTTACCTGACAGGTGCCCGGAGTCGAGCGCGGCGTTTTATCCCGACTCCTATACTCGTCGATTTGGGAGCCGAAGTCCCCGCTAGTCCGGATCGTGCAGCGCATGCACAGATGCTTGCGATATTTTCGGATGGACACCGCGATATTTGGACTGCACAGTATCGACGGGGAATTTCTAGAGCAGAATCAATCGATGACGCTTGCAGCCGTAGGTCTGTTTGGTCGCGCTCGCCGTTCGAGCGGCCGGGCGGACGCGACCACCGCAGCTCCGCGACAGGCGGACGATGCCGCCGCGGCACCCCGGGCGCCGTCGCATGCGCCGCTGCTCATCGACGACAGGACCAATGCCGGCGACGCCATCGCCTATACGCGCTCGCCCGGCCTGTTCGATCGGCTGCTACGGTGCGGCATCTCGCTCGCCTTCACCTCGTATCAGTCCGGCATCCTCTACATGCTCGGATCGAGCGCCACGCAAGGCCCGCAGCTTCATCAGTCCGGCGCGGCCAAGCCGATGGGATTGGCGATGGGGCCGGACGGCGAACTGATCGCGGTCACGCGCACCGCGATCGTCCGCTACCGCGACGTGCTCGGCGCGGACGAACAGATCAACCACTTGTTCGATGCGTGCTACGTTCCGCGCACCATCCATCTGACCGGCGAACTCGACGCGCACGATATCGGCGTCGACGCGCAGGGCCGGATCATCTTCGTCAACACGCGGTTCAACTGCCTGGCCACGCCTTCCACCACGCACAGCTTCCAGCCCGTCTGGCGGCCGCCGTTCGTCTCCGCGCTGATCGACGAGGATCGCTGCCATCTGAACGGCCTGGCGATGGCCGATGGCAGGCCCGCCTTCGTCACGGCGGTCAGCCGGTCGGACACCATCGACGGCTGGCGCGATCGCCGCGCCGACGGCGGCGTGGTGATCGACGTGGCCAGCAACGAGATCGCGTGCACCGGCCTTTCGATGCCGCACTCGCCGCGCCTGCACCGCGGCGAATTGTGGCTGCTCAATTCGGGCACCGGCGAACTCGGCGTGGTGCGCGGCGGGCTGTTCGAGCCGCGCGTGTTCTGCCCGGGTTTCGCGCGCGGCCTCGCCTTTCACGACAATCTCGCATTCGTCGGGCTTTCGAAGCCGCGCTACAAGCGCTTCGAGGGGCTGGCGCTCGACCAGCGGCTGCACGACGCGGACTCGGAACCGTGGTGCGGCATCCAGGTGATCGACCTCGATCGCGGCGCCTGCGTCGACTGGTTCCGGATCGATGGCGATGTCGGCGAGCTCTACGATCTCGTGGTCGTACCCGGCCGGCGGTGCCCGATGGCGCTCAGCCTCGCCTCGCCCGAGACCGCGGGCTTCATCACCATCGACCAGAGCGCGCCCGCCCCGGCATCGCCGACGCGGACCGACGAACCGATCATCGCGACCGAATGGGGGGAATTGTGGGCAAATCGATCGTAAGCCGCGAACGGCTGCTGTTCGGCGTCTCGGCACTCGGCACCGCGGTAACCGGCTATGGCCGCGCGCTGGCGCAAAGCTGCTCGCTCGACACCGACCATTATGTCTGCAGCGGCGCGGTTACCTCCACGCAGACGATCACGCTGGGCGCGATCAAGACGATCGAGACGACGCCCGGCTTCAGCCTGGTCACGACCAGCGGCAACGCGCTTTCCATTTCGGGGTCGGGCAACTTCGTCGACACCAACAAATCGACGATCACCGGCGCCTATAACGGCATCAACTTCGGCGCGTTCGCGGCAGATGCCGTTCTCAACATCACCAGCAACGGCGTCATTACCGGCCTGGGTGGGGACGGCGTCCGCACGCATGCTTATGGTTCGGGCGGCATGGATCTCGAGCTCGCGTCGGTGACCGGCCAGCGCTTCGGCGTCTACTCGCGGACCAACAGCGCGGGGAAGATCATCCTCGATTCCACCGGCACGATCACGGGCAGCACCTATGCCGGCCTCAGTCTGGGCCTGGGCGGCGCACAAAGCGGCGAGACCGACATCAACCTCAACAACGTCACCGGCACGACCTACGGCGTCCAGATCAACAGCTCCGGAACCGGCGCGATCAACGTCACCAGCACCGGGCTGGTGAAGAACAGCTCGACCAGTGCCAGCGCGGCGCTGTTCGTCGGCAACAGCACCGGCGGCGGGGACATCTCGGTCAAGGCCGCCGACGTCAGCGGAACCGGCTACGGCATCCGGACCCGGCAATATGGCCCCGGCGCGCTCTCGATCGAGGCGACCGGCGCGGTTGCCGCGCATCTCGCGGCGCTGACCGGCGTCGGCATCCGCAGCGACTCGCAGATCGCCAACGGCGGCATGACGATCACGGTCGACAAGGGCGCGAGCGTCGAGGGCGACGCGGGCGGCATCATCGTGCGATCGGCAGGCGGCGGCGGGATCGTCGTCAACAACGCCGGCTCGGTATCGATCGACGGCGCCGTCGGCCGCTTCGCCGGCCGCCCCGGCGCGATCGACGCCGAGGAGACGGGCAATGGCGCCATCGACATCATGTCGACCGGCATCGTGACCGACCAGTCGCTCAACCATTGGGGCATCTATGCGGTGCACACCGGACCCGACAGCGGCGAATCGGACACCGGCGACATCACCGTCAATATTTCCGGCACGGTGAAGGGCGGCGGCGGCCTCTACGTCAACAACCGCGGCGACAGCCAGGTCGCGATCACGATCGACGGCATCGTGACCGGCGGCGGATCGAGCGACAAATATTTCCAGGTCGAGGGCGTCCGCGTCCTCGATTTCAGCACCAAGGGGCCGACCAAGCTCACCATCACCAAGAACGGCACGGTGAATGGCGGCATCGCCTTCGATCCGGCGGGCCTCGGTCTTTTCAGCCCCAGCGCCGGCGTCCTGCTGACCAACGCCGGCACGATCAACGGCGGCATCTACGATCGGATCAGCAACGACACGGCGCGCACCAGCGGCAGCGCGTTCGTGATCACCAACACCGGGACGATCGGCGCCAACGCCAAGGGCTTCGCGATCGACGTCGAAGGCGGCTTCGCGCACGTCGTCAACCTCGTGTCGGGCACGGTCAACGGCGACATCCGGCTGGTGCCCGAGATGGAGGATGCGGTCGGCTCCACTGTCAACTGGACGGGCGGCGCGGTGAACGGCGGCATCGCCATCCAGAATCGCGGCATCGCGCCGGCCGCGACCGCCAACCTGACCGGGCTGGGCGCCGCGCAGCTCGCCGGCACCACGCATCTGACCGCGACCGCGGGCGGCGGCAACCTGACATTCGACAACGTGCAGTGGCACGGCGGCAGCTTCAAAGCCGACGATCTCCGGTTCGGGCTCAATCTCGGCTTCGCCTGGGACACGATCGTGCTCAAGGGCGGCAGCGACTGGACGATGACCGGCAATCTGGCGATGAGCGCCGGCGACCGAGCCGATGGTCCCCTCCTGTCGGTGGAGGCGGGGTCGACGCTGCATGTCGGGGGCGATCCGACGCTCGGTTCCGGAGGCGGCGTATTCGGCACCTTTGCCAATGCCGGAACGCTCGACCTCACCAATGGCGGCGTGGTCGGTAACATCGTCACGCTGAATTTCACCAGCTTCCAACTGGCGCCGACCAGCAACCTACTCATCGGCGTGTCGCCGACGGCGATCGACCTGATCAACGCGCGCGCGACCACGCTCGACGGCACCGTCACCTTCGCCTGGGCGCCGGGAACCTATTCCGCCGGATCGCGCCCGTTCATCCATTCCGATGCGACCGCGGGCATCACCGGCAAATTCTCGACGATCGCCTATGCCGCGGGCACCAGCGCGCCGTCCGGCTTCGACATCAGCGTCGACTATGCGACGCAGAACACCAGCCTCGTGCTGGCGACCGCCACGCCGACGCCGACGCCAGTACCAACGCCTGCGCCGACGCCCGCACCGACACCGACACCGACGCCGGCCCCCACTCCGGCGCCTACGCCGACACCAGCGCCGACGCCCACTCCGGCGCCGACACCAGCGCCAACGCCGACACCTACTCCGACACCCGCACCGACACCGGCGCCAACGCCCACGCCGGCACCGACCCCGGCGCCGACGCCCACTCCCGCGCCGACACCGACACCGACGCCGACGCCGACGCCGACGCCGACGCCGGCACCTACTCCCGCGCCAACTCCGACACCCGCACCTACGCCCACACCCACACCGACGCCGACACCCACGCCCACGCCCACGCCGGTCGTGATCGCACCGGACGATCGCACGATCTACAGCGCGCAGTCGTTCGCCTTCGCCAGTTCGAACGAGGCGGCGGCGATCGAGCTTCTCGGTCGCACCGAGGCGAACGGCGGCGGCCATACCGGCTACAACATGGCGCTCACCCCCGGCGATACGCTGCGCGGCTGGTTCAGCATCGACGGCGACCGGCTCGGCGCCGAGGCGCGGGGCGATACCCCGCATTTCCGCTCGCGCGGCTTCTGGGCGCAGGGCGGGCTCGACGCCAGCATCGGCGAGACCGGACGCATCGGCGCCGCGCTCGGCTATGGCGAGCAGCACTACCGCGACAACGCGGGCGGGGCCGCGCACGATCGTGCGATCCGCGGCACGCTCACCGCCTCGCAACCGATCGGCGCGATCGGGCTCTCCGCTCTGGTCGGCTACGCGCACGACTGGGAGACGACCGAGCGCGAGACGGGCATCGGCCAAACCCACACCAAGCACGGCGTCGACCAGCTGCTGGCGGGCGTGCAGGCGGTCGCTCCGTTCACCTGGTACGGCGTCACCGTCACGCCGGCGGTCGGGGCCCTGTTCTCGCGGGTCAGCGGGGGCGATTTCACCGAAGGCGGATCGATCCCCGCCGCGTTCCGCGTCGCCGCCGATGTCCGCACCCGCTCGTTCGTCTCGCCGTACGGCAATCTCCAGCTCGCCTATCCGGTCGCCACCGCCGGCGGCGTCACCTGGATACCGGATGTCGACATCGGCTACCGCTACAGCAATGCCGCCAAGGGCAGCGCGGTGACGCTGATCGCCGCGGACGGCACGGTGTTCGACGGCAACCAGATCCGGCTCAGCCGCGGCAGCGTGCTCGCCGGCGCGAGCCTGACGGCGCACAAGGGACAATGGACCGGCTTCGTCAGATATCGCGGCCAGATCGCCGACGGCTGGACCGACAACGGCGCCGCCGTCGGCTTCCGACTGGCCTTCTAGGCCGGTCGGCGCGGCGCACGATCGGTGGAGATCGATTGCTTCATCTACGACGGATGGCGCCCGCGCATCCGCGCCGCCTCGCCGCGGCGCGGATGGATGGACGAGACCCCCGAATCCTTCGCCTATCGCTGCCTGCCGCTGGCCATCGCCAACGCGCATGGCTGGGAGATCGCCAACGCCGTGGGATTTTCCGCGCGGTGGACTGGCGGCTCGGGAACGGAGGCGATCGAAATACGCCTCGACGATGTGGACACGCCCGCGATCGACGCGCCGGTGTCGCTGTTCGGCCAGGGCACGATCACCTTCCACATCGCCGGACTGTTCCGCACCTCGCCGGGCTGGAACCTGTGGATCGGCGGCGCGCCGAACGAGGCGAAGGACGGGATCGCTCCCCTGTCCGGGCTGATCGAGACCGATTGGTCGCCTTACAGCTTCACGATGAACTGGCGCTTCACCCGGCCCGGCCACTGGGTGCGCTTCGAGCCCGGCGAGACGATCTGCTTCTTCTTCCCCGTCGAGCGCGGTCTCGCGGAGGCCGTCGTGCCGCGCATCCGCGCGATCGACGAGGCGCCCGCGCTCAAGAGCGAGTTCGAGGCATGGAGCCGGTCGCGCGACGCCTTCCAGGCGCGAATGCGCGACGCCCCCCCCGCGCAGCCGTCCGAAAAATGGCAGAAGCTCTATTATCGCGGCGTCTGCCCGGCGGGCGACGTGGGCACACCCGATCACCAGTCGAAGATCCGAGTCCGCGAATTCGACGGCATGCCGGGCGGCCCGCCGCCGCCGTGGCGCGCACCGGCATCGCCGGCCCCAATCGCTCCGCCCGCCGATCCCGCGCTCGCCCGGCGCGACTGGATGCTGCGCGTCCAGGAGGCGCATCGCGCGCTCTCGCCGCGTACAGCCGGGCTGCGCCGCGTGCATCGCCCCGATCGCGAACGCTTCCTCGACGATCATTATGCCGCGCATCGCCCCGCGCTGATCGATGGCGGGATGGCGGGGTGGCCCGCGTTGTCGCGCTGGAACCCCGCCTATCTCGCGGCGAAGCTCGGCGACGTGCCGATCGAATATCAGGGCGACCGCACCACCGATCCGCGTTTCGAACTGGACAAGGACGCGCATCGGCGCACGATGCCGTTCGATCGCTTCGTCGCCGAGATCGATCGTCCCGATGCGGGCAACGACCGGTATATCACGGCGTATAATTCGGCGACCAACCGCGCGGCATTGGCGCCGCTCCATGCCGATCTCGGGCGCATCGATGCGCTGCTCCATCACGGGGAGGCGGCGGACGAGGCGATGCTGTGGATCGGCCCGGCGGGCACCTTCACGCCGCTGCACCACGACCTCACCGACAATCTCATCGCGCAGATCGTGGGGCGCAAGCGGCTGATACTCGTCGCGCCGAGCGAAGCATCCCGGCTGCACAATCGCGAGCATGTCTTCAGCGCGCTGCGCGACCTCGCCGATCCGGCGACGCTCGCGGGCCATCCCGAGCTCGCCGCGCTGCCGCTCTACGACGTGGTGCTCGAACCCGGGCAGATGCTGTTCGTGCCCGTCGGCTGGTGGCATCAGGTGACCGCGCTCGATTTCTCGGTGACCGCCACCTACGCGAACTTCCACTGGCGGAACGACTGGGCGCTCGGCTTCGCGTGATGCCGCCGACGCCCTGCTAGGTCTGTTTCAGTAAAACCGAAACAGAGTCGGCGAACCTGAAATCCTAGGTCGATCCACGGCGACCGATACGATAGGGGCCCGCGCGCGCGGCGAGCGTCCGTCCCTTCCAGCTCAGCTGCACGGCCCCTTCGGCGACGAGCCGGTCGATCGCTTCGTGGACCACCGGCATCAGGCTGCGCCAGCTCTCCGCGACCGGCGCGATATCGGCCGCGGCGGCAAGCGCCCTCGCCACCTCGCTCGGACAGACCGTCGCCCCGGCGTCGCGGCGCGCAAGCAACATCAGCGCCGCCTCGCGCGCATCCCCTGCCGCTACCACCGCGTGCGCGCCGGACATCGTCCGATCCGGTCCGTCATGCCCGTCGGCCGTGGGCGATCCCGCGTGCTACGTGCCGGAGACACATTTGTGCGAGCGGATACGCTGGGTGAAATCGCTCGAGGCAAAGGCCTGGTCGAAACTCTGCGACGTTCCGGCGCGGCCCAGGATCATCGCCTTCAGCGTTCGCAGGCTGGCGGGCGAATTCAGGGCGATGCCCGCGATCAGCGCCGCCCCGATATCGTCGCTGTCGTCGATCTCCTCGACCAGCCCGATCCGATGCGCCTCGGCTGCCGACAGCGTCACGCCGCCGAACAGCAGCCGCGAGGCATGACCGGCGCCGATCAGCGCGACGAGCCGATCGACGTCGCCTTGCGGATAGGCGATCCCGAAGCGCGCAGGCGTGATGCTGAAGCTGGCATTCGGGTGCGCGACGCGGATGTCGCAGGCGCCCGCCAGCGACATGCCCGTTCCGAAGCAGCCGCCGCGGATCAGCGCGATCGTCGGCTTGTTGACCGCGCGAAGCTTGGCGAAGACGCTTTCCATCGCGCCGCGGAACGAGCGGCGAAGGCCGGGCTCGGCCTCCAGCCGGACGAGTTCGGCGAGATCGGAACCCGCGCAGAAGCTTTCGGAATCGGCGCTCGCGATCGCCAGCGCCCGCGCGTCGCTGCGATTGGCCTCGACGATCAGCCGCTCCAGCGAGCCCCACTGCTTCATCGGAACCGCGTTGCGCTTGCCGCCGCGATCGATCGTGATCCGGGCAATCTGCCGATCATAGTCCAGCGTGAACATCTGCTCTGCTCCCACCCGTGGCGGCGCGCCGAATTTCCACTCTGTTTCGCGCCTACCGATCATTAGGCGCCCGCCTCCGGGCAAGCCAGCCCTCTTTGGTCGCGCGCGATATCAGCGCATGCTCGATGAATCGCGTATGGAAAGACGGTGGGTGGGCGGAGAGCAAGCCGCGCGACAGGCGGGCAGCGGAGGTGTCGCCGAGGCCGTCGAACCGGTCCACAGCCGATCGCGGCCCGGTACGTCGCCGCGCTGCCCGACGTCCCGCGAACGGCCCGGCGATGTTTCCGCCGATACCGGCCGCGGTCCGGCCGCGGCGTTGCGCGAACCGGTCGGCGGCGGCACAAGCCTTGTCGAGCGGATAGCCCCGCGCCATCGAGGCCACCGTCCGACCCTTTTGCATCTGGAGCAACCATGGCGAACGAGTTCCTGAAACCGATCGACTATAGCGAGCTCGATTTCTTCAAGGTCGAGGTGGGCGAGGACGGCGTCGCCGTCGTCACCATGAACGATCCCGACGCGCTCAACGCGATCGGGCTGCACAACCACTGGCAGCTCGAGGATATCTGGCAGAAGCTGGGCCGCGACGAGTCGATCAAGGTCATCGTCCTGACCGGCGCGGGCAAGGCGTTTTGCGCGGGCGGCGACGTCAAGCTGATGGCGGATCGCGCGCAGACCGAGTTCGGCCTCCAATATGCGCTGCGCGTGCCGCTCAACACGATGCGGATGTGGGAATCGATCCTGATGTGCCCGCAGCCGATCCTCGCGGCGGTCAATGGCGACGCGATCGGGCTCGGCACCTCGCTGTTCGTGTTCTGCGACATGAGCATCGTCGCCGAGGACGCCAAGCTCGGTGATACGCATGTCCGCGTCGGCCTCGTCACCGGCGACGGCGGTTCGGTGATGTGGCCGCTGCTGATCGGGCCGCAGCGCGCCAAGGAATATCTGATGCGCGGCAAGCTGCTCAGCGGCCGGAAGGCCGAAGAGATCGGGCTCGTCAATTACGCGTTCCCCAAGGAGCAGGTGCTCAACGAGACGCTCAAGATCGCGCGCGAGATCGCCGGCCAGCCGATCTGGGCGGTTCGCTGGTCGAAGGCCGCGGTCAACAAGCAGCTCAAGGCGCAGGTCAATCTGATCGGCGAGCTTTCGATCGCGTATGAATCGATGACGATGCTGACTCACGACCATGCCGAGGCGACCCGCGCCTTCGCCGAGAAGGAAAAGCCCGTCTTCAAGGGCTATTGAGCCGGCGGAGGATAAGTCTTCGCTCCGGATCCAGGACAGGATGACAGGGGATTGGACCGCCGTCCGATGTCGTCGCTCTCAGTGCCTTGCGGCCAGCCATGCATCGACGCGGTCGCGCGCGTTGCGGCGGAGCGCGGTGTAGAACATCCCGTAGTCGTTGAGATGATAGCTGCCGAGCAGCAGCGTCAACTGATCGTGGAAACCGGACGGCCCGAACCACGACAGGTTCACGTCGAGCAACCCGTTGCGGCACACCGCCCCGGTAAGGTTGGGGACCAGCTTGAGCGTCCACGGTCCGGTGCCGAACGGCGCCTTGGGAAAGGGCAGGCTGGCCGGATTGGCGCTCGCCGGTGCCGCTCCCTCGCGTCGCCAGGTGAGCGGGTTGACGCAGATCGCCGGCCCCGCGACGCCGCTACGCATCGCGCCGCGCCACCAATAGACCGGCTTGTCGACCAGGATCCGCGCGCCGCTGCGACCGGTCTGGCTGGTGTTGTAGGACAGGATGCAGCCGGTCTGGCGCGGACCGTCGCAGACCGGCAGGCCGAGTTCGGGATAGCGCGCGGGCGCATAGCCGCCGATCAGATAGGCGGCGATCATCCGCGATTGCAGCGGCGTGCCGAGGATCTCCTCCTGCAGCAGCCGGTTCGCATGCGCGGTGCCCTGGCTGTGCGAGGCGATGATGAACGGCCGCCCGTGATTCTCGTGCGCGATGTAGAAGCGGAACGCGCGTGCGACGTCGGCATAGGCGAAGGCGATGGCGGCGCGGTTGCTGAGCCCGGCGAACGATGCCTGGCGGTAGCGCGGCGCGTAGATCCGGCAGCATCCGTTGAACACGCTCGCCTGGCCGATCAGCACCGGCGGATTGTAGGGGGCGGCCGCATCGGACACGTCGTAGGGGGCGTTCCAGATGTCGTTGGCGCGCAACGTCGTCGGCTGGATGAAGAACACGTCGGCGGGTGCGCTCGCCTCGTCGATCGCGGGCATGCCCGGCGCGGCCGATCGCTCGCGCCCGTTGCCGCCCGGAAATGCCAGCCAGGCGGCGGAGCGCGCATAGTCGGGGGCGGGCGGCGCGCGCCTCGCGTCGAACGCGGTCGACGGTCCGCGCCGGCCGGCGAGCATGCCCCATCCGCCGATGGCGGTGAATGCGGCGAGCAGCAGGGCCAGCACGAGCGCGACGCCGAATGCGGTCTTGCGCTTCCAGCCGCGCAGCAGGGACGTCGATCGGGCGTCGGCCATCAGATTCTTCCTATTCGCGCGGCCATCGCGGTGCAGCGACCGGGCAGCGCTCGCTACGGGTTTGTCGTTCGCGCGTGATCGTCGGTCCGTCGTCGCACTGGGCGCATGACCGAAAACTTGCTCTCGATCAACCTTGGCACCCTGCCTGACATATGGGAAGGTGTGATGGCACGCAGGTGTGTCGAACGGAGCTGCGTGATAATCCGGTGACGTCGCCCGAGACCAAAGATCGACGGCGCACGGGCCAAGTCGTTCACGTATCGGTAGTGCAAGGTTCCAGATAATCGCGCGTCGAAAGCAAGAACGCCTGGTGACGGGCCGGCAGATGGTCCCCCCCGCCGAGGTGAGACGCCGGTACGACGACGTGCTCGGGCCGTCGCAGGCGATCGCGCTCGATCTGCTGTTCGCGCTGCGCTCGTGCGTTCAGGGGATCGATACCGTGGTGACGCGGTGGCTCGGCCCCGACGCCCTGACCCCCGGACGCTTCCAGATCCTCGCCATGCTGTGGGCGGCGGACGGTGGCCTGCCGCAGCGCGAGATCGTCAGACGGCTCGACGTCACGCGGGCGACGATCTCCGGCCTGGTCGCGGTGCTGCAGAAGGACGCGCTGATCACCACCAAGCCGGGGCCGACCGACAGGCGTCAGGTCTCGATCGCGTTGACGCCCGCGGGCACCGCGCTGATCGCGCGCCTGATCGCGGAGACGACGACCAACCTGCGCGCTGCCTTCGCCGACCTGGACGATGCCGAACTGGCCGCCCTCATGACGCAGCTGAACCGTCTGACGCAGAGCGTCGGCGCGCTTTCGGGCGGCAAATAGCCACCATCCGGTCGCGGCCAGGCCGCTCATGCCGCCAGCATATCCCGGACGTGTCGGGCGATCACGCCCTCCTCGTCGGTCGCGATCACCTGCAGGCGCACCCGGCTGGCCGGCGTCGAGATCGTTTCCGCCCCGGCCGCGTTGGCGCGCTCGTCCAATTCGGCGCCCAGCCAGCCGAGCTTGGCCGCGATCATCGCGCGGACGGCGGCGGCCTGTTCGCCGATGCCGCCGGTGAACACGAAGCGGTCGAGCCCGGCCAGCGTCGCGGCGAGCGCCGCCGCCTGCCGCGCCACCAGGAACGCGAACAGCTCGAGCGCCTCGCCGGCCGCGGGCTCGGCGGAGCGCAACAGCACCTCGACGTCGGCGGAGATGCCCGACACGCCGAGCAACCCGCTCTCGTGGTAGAGCAGGTGCTCGATCCGGTCCGGCGCGTAGCCCTTCTCCTGCAGGAGATAGAGCAGGATGCCGGGATCGAGCGTGCCGGGGCGCGTGCCCATCATGATCCCGTCGAGCGCGGTGAACCCCATCGTCGTGTCGGCGCTGCGCAGCGCGCGCAGCGCGCACAGGCTGGCGCCGCTGCCCAGATGCGCGACGATCACGCGTTCGTCGCGCGCGCCGTCGCCCATCGCGGCCAGCTTGCCCGCGATCGCCTCGTAGGAGAGCCCGTGGAAGCCGTAGCGACGGATGCCGTCCGCCTCGAGCGCGCGGGGCAGAGCGTAGCGGCTGACGGGCGGCGCCAGCGCATGATGGAAGGCGGTATCGAAGCAGGCGAACTGCGGCAGCGCGGGGCGCGACGCCGCGAGGTGCCGGATCGGCGCGAGGCTGCCCGGCTGGTGGAGCGGCGCGAGCGGCGTCAGCGCGTCCAGTCGGCGCAGCACGTCCGCATCGATCCGGACGGGCGCATCGAAGTCGCGTCCGCCATGCACGACGCGGTGGCCGATCGCGGCGAGCGGTCGCCTGCCCAGATGGCCATCGATCCAGTCGAGCAGCCGGTCGGTCAGGGCGCCGATCGCGCCCGCCTGCCAGGTTTCGTCGGCGAGCGCCCGGCCGTCGCCGTCCTTGGCGGCGAAGCGCGGCGCGTCGCCATCGGCGCCGGTCAGGCCGCCGCGCAGCAGCGCCGCCGAAGCGGCACCGGGCGCGGTGTCGAACAACGCGAACTTCACGCTCGACGAGCCCGCATTGAGCGCGAGGACGACCGCGGACATCGCGCTCAGTCGCCGCCCTTCTGCGCCGCCGTCTCGGTCGGCCAGCCCCAGTCGCGGATCTCGGGCATGTCCTCGCCGTAGGTCGTCACATAGTCGTGATGCTCGATCAGCTTGTCGCGGAAGCGCTGCTTGGCGTGCCCCGCCTTGCCCGAGAGGCCGGGGACGCGGTCGATCACGTCCATCGCGAGATGGAAGCGATCGAGCTTGTTCCGCACCACCATGTCGAACGGCGTGGTCGTCGTGCCCTCCTCGTTGAAGCCGCGCGCGTGGATGTTGTCGTGGTTGGTGCGGCGGTAGGTCAGCCGGTGGATGAGGAAAGGATAGCCGTGATAGGCGAAGATCACCGGCTTATCCTTGGTGAATATCGCGTCGAAATCGGCGTCGGTCAGCCCGTGCGGATGCTCCTCGTGCGGTTGCAGCGTCATCAGGTCGACGACGTTGACGACGCGGATCTTCAGGCCCGGGACATGCTGGCGCAGCAGATCGACCGCGGCGAGCGCCTCGAGCGTCGGGACGTCGCCCGCGCACGCCATCACGACGTCGGGCTCCGCGCCGTCCTCGTCGGTGCCCGCCCACGGCCAGATGCCGACGCCCGCGGCGCAGTGGATCTCGGCCTGTTCCGCGGTCAGCCACTGCGGCGCCGGCTGCTTGCCCGCGACGACGACGTTGATCCGATCGTAGGTGCCCAGGCAGTGATCGATCGTGCGCAGCAGCGTGTTGGTGTCGGGCGGCAGATAGACGCGCACGACGTCGGCCTTCTTGTTCACGACATGATCGATGAACCCCGGATCCTGATGGCTGAAACCATTGTGATCCTGCCGCCAGACATGGCTCGACAGCAGATAGTTGAACGACGCTATCGATCGGCGCCAATCGAGTTCGCGCGATTTCTTGAGCCATTTGGCGTGCTGGTTGAACATCGAATCGACGATGTGCGTGAACGCCTCGTAGCAGTTGAACAATCCGTGCCGGCCGGTGAGCAGATAGCCTTCGAGCCAACCCTGGCAGAGATGCTCGGACAGCACCTCCATCACGCGGCCCTCGCGCCCGAGATGCTCGTCGTAGGAAAGCGTGTGCTCCATCCACGCGCGATCGGTGACGTCGAACACCGCGTCCAGCCGGTTCGAGCTGGTCTCGTCGGGGCCCATGATGCGGAAGTTGCGCGCCTTCTCGTTGAGCGAGAAGACATCGGACAGATAATGGCCGAGCGTGCGCGTCGCCTCGCCGATCACGCCGCCCGGCGACGGCACGTCGATCGCATGCGTGCGCCAGTCGGGCCGCTTGAGCGCCGAACGCAGGCGGCCGCCATTGGCATAGGGCGAAAGCCCCATCCGCTTGTCGCCCGCGGGTGCCAGCGCCTGCAGTTCGGGGACGAGCGCGCCGTTTTCGTCGAACAGCGTGCCGGGATCGTAGGTGCGCATCCACGTCTCGAGCAGCGCACGGTGCGAATCGTTCTCGCGCGCCTCGGCGATCGGCACCTGGTGCGCGCGCCAGAAGCCCTCGACCTTCTTGCCGTCGACCTCCTTGGGCCCGGTCCAGCCCTTGGGCGTGCGCATCACGATCATCGGCCATTGCGGGACGCCCGAGGCCTCGCCCTCGCGCGCGGTCTTCTGGATCGCCGCGATCCCGTCGAGCGCCTCGGCGAGGACCGCGATCATCTTGCGGTGCATGACGACGGGATCGTCGCCCTCGATGAACAGCGGCCGATAGCCATAGCCCTCGAACAGCTTGCGCAGCGTCTCGTCGTCCATCCGGCCGAGGATGGTCGGGCCGGCGATCTTGTAGCCGTTGAGGTGCAGGATCGGCAGCACCGCGCCGTCGTGCTTGGGGTTGAGGAACTTGTTGCTGTGCCAGGACGCCGCGAGCGGGCCGGTCTCCGCCTCGCCGTCGCCCACCACGCACGCGACCACCAGATCGGGATTGTCGAGCGCGGCGCCGTAGGCGTGGACCAGCGCATAGCCGAGTTCGCCGCCCTCGTGGATCGAGCCGGGCGTCTCGGGCGCGGCGTGGCTGGGGATGCCGCCGGGAAAGGAGAATTGGCGGAACAGCGCCTTCATCCCGTATTCGTCCTGCGTGATCGCGGGATAGATTTCGGTGTACGAGCCTTCGAGCCAGGTGTTCGCGACCATGCCCGGGCCGCCATGGCCCGGCCCGCAGACGTAGAGCATGTCGAGATCGCGCTCGCGGATCACGCGGTTGAGGTGGACGTAGACGAAATTGAGGCCCGGCGTGGTGCCCCAATGGCCGAGCAGGCGCGGCTTGATATGCTCGGGCCGCAGCGGCTCGCGCAGCAGCGGATTGTCCATCAGGTAGATCTGGCCGACCGAGAGATAATTGGCGGCATGCCAGTAGCGGTTGAGCAGGTCGATCTCCTCGTCCGGGAGGAGCGGGGCGGCTACGCTGCTGCTTTGGGTCATGCGTCATCCTCGAAGAGGTCAGGCGGGAGCGGAACAGACCGGCGACCGCGTCCGTTCCGCCCGCCGCCGCGGCAGGAGGCCGCTTCGCCGATGCGCGATCCGGCCCGCGCCCGGGCTAGCGCGTGCGATCGACGATCGGATCGTGCACCGTATCGAACCAGGCGCCGAACCGCGACGGATCGCCCGCCACCACCATCTCGCCGGTGGCCAGGAACCGACCTCGCGCTTCGGCGAAATGCGGGTCGTCCGCGTACAGCGTGTTGAGCGTCCGCGCGGCCGCGGCGGTGACCTCTATGGTGACGTCGCCGCGCTCGGAGGGCCCGACCCCGGCGCGGAACACCGGCTTGCCGCCGAGCAGCTCGAAGCGGAGCCCCTGCACGAGGCCGTCGGACAGGCCGGTGCCGTCGCTGTACCGCTCCACCAGCGAGACATTCAGGTCCGCCGGAAGCGCGGCGCGGGAGGCTGCATCGACCAGCAGCCTCCCCACCATCTCGAACCAGGCGGCGGTGCCCTGCACCAGCGTCGTGTCGGTCATCGCATCGCTCCTGCCGCGGGCCGCCTGCTATTGCTCGACGGACAGGACGATCTTGCCCTGGATATGCCCCCGCGCGGCGCGCTCGTGCGCCTTACTCGCCTCCGCGAGCGGGAACGCGCTGTCGATCGCGACGCGGATCGTGCCGTCGTCGAGCAGACGCGCGAGCTCCGCCAGCTGCGCGCCGTTCGAGCGGACCTGGGTGGCCGATACGGTGACGCCCAGCTTTTCGGCTTCGGCGGCACCGTCGAAGCCCAGCGGGTAGATCGGGAACAGCGCGCCGCCGCGCTTGAGCGTGCGCAGGAAGCGCCCCGTCGTCGGGCCGCCCACCGCATCGACGACCAGATCGATGTCGTGGACCGCGTCCTCGGGCACCGTCTTGCCGTAATCGATGAATTCGTCGGCGCCGAGATCGCGCAGGAACTGCTCGTTCTTGCCCGACGCCACCGCGATCACGCGCGCGCCCTTCCACTTCGCGATCTGCACCGCGAAATGCCCGACGCCGCCCG
>CAXTVK010000059.1:0-16396 GCA_964247655.1 uncultured Sphingomonadaceae bacterium
TGGCCAAGCCCTCGGGCGAGATCATCGAGACGCCGATCATCTCGAACTTCAAGGAGGGCCTGACCGTCCTCGAATACTTCAACTCCACCCACGGCGCCCGCAAGGGCCTCGCGGACACGGCGTTGAAGACGGCGAACTCGGGCTACCTGACCCGCCGTCTGGTCGACGTGTCGCAGGATTGCGTCATCGTCGAGATCGATTGCGGCACCGAGCGTTCGCTGGAGATGAAGGCGATCGTTCAGGGCGGCGCCACCATCGCCTCGCTCGGCGAGCGCATCCTCGGCCGCACCACGGCGGAGGACATCGTCGACAGCAAGACCAACGAGGTGCTGATCCCCGAGGGCACGCTGCTCGACGAGCCCGCGATCGTGCGGATCGAGGCGATCGGCACGCAGGCGGTGCAGATCCGCTCGCCGCTGGTCTGCGAGAGCATCGGCGGCGTCTGCGCCACCTGCTACGGGCGCGATCTCGCCCGCGGCACGCCGGTCAACATCGGCGAGGCGGTCGGCGTCATCGCCGCGCAGTCGATCGGCGAGCCCGGCACGCAGCTGACGATGCGGACCTTCCACATCGGCGGCGCCGCGCAGCTCAACGAGACCTCGAACCTCGAGGCCGTCGTCGACGGCACGATCGAGTATCGCGAGCTGCCGACGATCGTCGATCCGCGTGGGCGTCGCGTCTCGATGTCGCGCTCGGGCGAGGTCGCGATCATCGACATGGATGGTCGCGAGCGCTCGACGCATCGCATCCCCTACGGTGCGCATCTGCTCTACACCGACGGGCACATCGTCTCGAAGGGCGATCGCCTGGCCGAGTGGGATCCGTTCATGATGCCGGTCATCACCGAGAAGGCCGGCACGGTGAAGTATCAGGATCTCATCGAGAACCAGACGATCAGCGAGCAGACCGACGAAGCGACCGGCATCGCGCAGAAGGTGGTGATCGAATATCGTGCGACCGCACGGAAGGAAGATCTCCGCCCGCGCCTCACCCTGCTCGACGAGAATTCGGGCGAGGCGGCGCGCTACATGCTCGCCCCCGGCGCGAACCTCTCGGTCGAGGACGGCCAGCATGTCGAGGCCGGCGAGGTTCTCGCCCGCGTCTCGCGTGAAGCCGCCAAGACGCGCGACATCACCGGCGGTCTGCCGCGCGTCGCCGAGCTGTTCGAGGCGCGCAAGCCCAAGGAAAACGCGATCATCGCGAAGATCTCGGGCCGCGTCGAATTCGGCAAGGACTACAAGGCCAAGCGCAAGATCATCATCCGTCCGGAAGATGGGTCGGAGCCGGTCGAGTATCTGGTGCCCAAGTCGAAGGTGATCGACGTCCAGGAAGGCGACCACGTCAAGCGCGGCGACAATCTGATCGGCGGCTCGCCCGATCCGCATGACATTCTCGAGGTGCTCGGCATCGAGCCGCTCGCCGAATATCTCGTGTCGGAAATCCAGGAGGTCTATCGTCTCCAGGGCGTGAAGATCAACGACAAGCACATCGAGACGATCGTTCGCCAGATGCTGCTCAAGGTCGAGATCACGGTCGCGGGCGACTCCACCTTCCTGGTCGGCGAACAGGTCGAGAAGGAAGACATGGAGGCGGACAACCGCAAGCTGGCGCTCGAGGGCAAGCAGCCCGCCGAGGGCAAGCCGATCCTGCTGGGCATCACCAAGGCCTCGCTGCAGACGCGCAGCTTCATCTCCGCCGCCTCCTTCCAGGAGACGACGCGGGTGCTCACCGAGGCTTCGGTGCAGGGCAAGGTCGATCAGCTCAACGGCCTCAAGGAGAACGTGATCGTCGGGCGTCTGATCCCGGCGGGCACGGGTGCGGGCCTCTCGCGCCTGCGGGTGGCAGCGACCAGTCGCGACGCGGCGCTCCGCGCGCAGCAGCGTTCGTTCGAAGCGGCGATCGCCGCACCGAACAGCGCCGCCGAAGAGCATAATGCCGAACTGGCACGCTCGGCGCGCGATGCGACGGGCACGGGCGACGATGCGCTCGCCGAGGTCGTGCCCTCGGGTCAGGGCACGGATGCGGACGCGGGTGATTACCTGAACACGTGATGCCTATGGGCCGATGACGGCCCGATACCGACGTTGACGAAACCCCTCTCGCGAACGATCGCGGGAGGGGTTTTATTTTGACGTTCGCCGATGCCGATCGCGCGCCGATTGTGACGCCGGGCATCCCATGGCAAGCTGTCGAGATACGCGGGGGCGGCACATGCGGGGCGGGGGTCGGAAACTGGTGTTGGCGACGCTGCTGATCGGCAGCCGAGCGGCGGCGCATGTGCCGACGGTCGGCGAGCCGGCGCCCGCCTTCACGCTGACGCTGATGGACGGCAGCACGGTTTCGCTGTCCGACCTGAAAGGTCAGGTCGTCGTCCTGAATTTCTGGGCGACATGGTGCGGCCCCTGCCGCACGGAACTGCCGCTGCTCAATGCCTATTACGACATCGACAAGGCGGCGGGGCTACGCGTCTTCGCGGTCGAGGATCAGGACGAGTCGTCCGTCCCGCTCTACAGGCTCAAACCCTTCCTGGCGAAGCTGACGATGCCGTCGGCGCGCAGGATCAAGGGCAGCTACGCCCCGCTGGGCGGTTTCTCGACGAACTACGTGATCGATCGTGCCGGCGTAGTCCGCTACGCGAAGGCGGCGGCCTTCGATTTGGACGCGCTCAATGCGGTGCTGGTGCCGCTACTGAAAGAGCCTGCGCCCGCCGATACGGGTGCCTCGATCGCGGGGAAGCCCTGAGCCGACAGCCGGTCGATCCCCGCTCCGGAAAGGCGAGCGAGTGCGATTGCTATCGGCTCGAGCGCGGCTCTATCCCGCGACCCATGCGAACGGCAGCGGCGCCTCCCTGAACGCGAAGCGCTCGAGATGCTCGGACAGCACGCGCTTCATCCGCTCCAACGTCTCGGCATCGGGCGCGTCGAGGTGTGCGATCAGCGCGGCGCTGCCCGCATCGAGCGAGGCGACGACGCCGCTCGGGAAGCGGATCGTCGCGTGCGTCTCGTCGAACACGACCTCGAGCTTGTGCGACCAATGCTTGGCGAGCTGCTGCAGATAGCGGCTGCCGTGCGTGGTCGCGATCGTCGCGGTCGCGGAGGGCGTGGTCGTGGTGTCGTCGGTCATTCGTGAATGATCCTTCCCCAGTTCGAGGCGCGCGTGTCGTGATACGCTTTTTCCACATTGCGCGAAGTGGTCTTGGCGGCGGCGGCCCGGGCGGATTTCCCGTTGAGCAGGCCGAGCCGGCGGCGGAGCATCTGCAGCCGCGTCATGCCTAGAGCCGTTCGATCTTGCGCGCCGCCTCGTCGATCAGCGCGACGATCTCGTGCAGCGTTTCTTCGCTAGGCGCCTCGCCGCCCGGCCGCTGGCCGCCCAGCGTGTTGGCAAGCACCGCGCGCAGATTGTGGATCGCGCGGCGGACCGACAGATTCTCGGTGCGCTCGCGCATCGCGCCCAGCCCGTCGAGACGCCCCATCAGCGCAGCGATCTCGTCGGCCTTCTCGGCGAGCAGCCTGGTGCCCTCTTCGGTGACCGCGAAGATCTTGCGGTTGCCTTCGCTTGGCGTCTCCTCGATCTGGCCCATGTCGCCCAACAGCGTGAGCGTCGGGTAGACGACGCCGGGGCTGGGCGCATAGGCGCCGCCGGTGCGCTCCTCGATCGCGCGGATCAGGTCGTAGCCGTGGCGCGGCTGGTCGCCGATCAAACGGAGCAGCACGAGCCGCAGCTCGCCGCCGTCGAACAGCCGGCGCCGGCCGCCGCGCTCGCCGCCTTCGCGCTCCATGCCCCAGGCCGAGGCACCGCCGAACCGGCCGCCGCCCCACCCGCCGCCGGGTCCGCCGCGCATGCCGTGACGGCCGTGCCCGCCGTGACCATGGCCATGACCTTGCTCGGGATGATCGCCGCGGCCGTGAATGTGAATTCCGAATCGCATGATGGTCTCTTTCCTATCTATGATGGTCTGCGATATATCTTCGATATAGACAGATGCAAGTCCCTTGGTGTCAATTTCGTCGAGCTGTACTCCGCGGTTCCCCGGCGAATGCCGGGCCCAGGCCCGGAACGATGTGGCAAGCCCGGCGCCGCAACAGCGAACTGGGGCCTGGGCCCCGGCCTGCGCCCGGGAACAGAAGGGGTGTGCCGCCGGCTTCGTACGCCTATATATCCCTTCCATGGCCGACCTTTTCGCCGACTCCGCCCCCGCCGCGCTCCCCGCCGAGGCCTCACCCCTCGCCGACCGGCTCCGTCCACAGACGCTGGGCGAGGTGGTAGGGCAGGCGCATCTAACCGGCGCCGACGGCGCGATCGGGCGGATGGTCGCGGCGGGGCGGCTGTCGTCGATGATCTTGTGGGGCCCGCCGGGCACGGGCAAGACGACGATCGCCAAGCTGCTCGCCGACGCGGTCGGCCTGCGCTTCGTGATGATCTCGGCGGTGTTCTCCGGTGTCGCCGATCTGAAGAAGCTGTTCGCCGAGGCCCGCGACCATGCGCGCACGGGTACACGCACGCTGTTGTTCGTGGACGAGATCCACCGCTTCAACCGCGCGCAGCAGGACGGCTTCCTGCCCTATGTGGAGGACGGCACCGTCATCCTCGTGGGTGCCACCACCGAGAACCCGTCGTTCGAACTCAACGCCGCGCTCTTGAGCCGCGCGCAGGTGCTGATCCTCAATCGGCTCGACGCTTCGGCGCTCGGCGAACTGATCGCGCGCGCCGAGACGGTCGAGGCGCGCCCCCTGCCCGTCACCGACGATGCCCGCGCCGCGCTGATCGCCTCGGCCGACGGCGACGGCCGCTTCCTGCTCAACCAAGTCGAGACCTTGTTTTCGGTCGATCTGCCCGAGCCGCTCGATCCGGCGGCGCTCGCGGCGCTGCTCCACAGGCGGATGCCGGTCTACGACAAGGACCGCGAGGGGCATTACAATCTGATCTCGGCGCTGCACAAGGCGGTGCGCGGCTCCGATCCGCAGGCGGCGCTCTATTATCTCGCGCGGATGCTGGTCGGCGGCGAGGAGCCCTTGTTTCTCGCGCGGCGGCTGGTGCGGATGGCGATCGAGGATATCGGGCTCGCCGATCCCCAGGCGCTGGTCCAGTGCATCGCCGCTAAGGACTGCTACGACTTCCTGGGCTCGCCCGAGGGCGAACTCGCGCTGGCGCAGGCCTGCCTCTATCTCGCCACCGCGCCCAAATCCAACGCCGGCTACAAGGCGTTCGGCGCCGCGCAGCGCTCGGCGAAGGAGACGGGTTCGCTGATGCCCCCGAAGAACATCCTCAACGCGCCGACCAAGCTGATGAAGCAGGTCGGCTACGGCAAGGGCTATGCCTACGACCACGACACCGCAGAGGCCTTTTCGGGCGACGATTACTGGCCCGAGGAGATGACGCCGCAAACCTTCTACACACCTTCCCCACGCGGTTTCGAAGCGAAGATCGCCGAGCGGCTCACTTATTGGGCGGGGCTGCGCGCGGCGCGATGACCCGCCGCTTCGCGCGCTTCGCCTGCATCGACTGGTCCGGCGCGCGGGGCCCGTGGCAGCGCGGGATCGCGATCGCGACCTGCGAGGCGGGCGATGCGGTGCCGACGCTCGTCGATCCGCCCGGGCGCCGCTGGTCGCGCGAGGCGGTGCTCGACTGGCTGCTCGCTCATGCCGCGGCCGGCACCGACATGCTGATCGGGATCGACTTTTCGCCCGCGCTCCCCTTCGTCGATCGCGACGCCTACTTCCCCGGCTGGCCCGACAGCCCGGCCGATGCGCGCGCGCTGTGGGCGCTGGTCGATCGGCTGTGCGACGACGACGCGCATCTCGGCGCGACGGGCTTCGTCGATCATCTCGAGGCCAGCCGCCATTTCCGGCGACATGGCGGCCGCGAGGGCGATCTGTTCGGCGGCGGGGTGGGGCGGCTGCGCGCGGTCGAGATCGCCTGCCGCGCAGCCGGCTTCGGCGCCGCGCAGAGCTGCTTCAACCTCGTCGGCGCGGCGCAGGTCGGCAAATCCAGCCTCACCGGTATGCGCGTGCTCAACCGCCTCGCCGGCCGCGTGCCGGCGTGGCCGTTCGATCCGGTGCCGGCCGGCGGCCCGCTGATCGTCGAGATCTACACCACCGTCGCCGCACGCGCCGCCGGGATACGCGGCGGCAGCAAGCTGCGCTCGTGGGAGGCGCTCGACGCGGCGCTGGTCACGATCGGAACGCGGGCGGCGGGCGGCAGCGGCGACGTCGACGATCACAGCAGCGACGCGATCCTCACCGCCGCTTGGCTGCGCCGCGCGGCGACCGACCCGGCGCTCTGGACCGCGCCACCCGCCGCGATCGCCGACACCGAGGGCTGGACCTTTGGCGTTCCCTATCGCAAAGACGCGGGCGGGCCGGTTTAGCTCAGATGGTAGAGCAGCGGTTTTGTAAACCGAAGGTCGCGGGTTCGATTCCTGCAACCGGCACCAGCGATTTGCACGATCCGCGACGCCGCCCGCCGCTCATCCCGTCGATCGCGCTGCGGCAGCCTCTTCCACGCCGAACGAGCCGCCCGTCGCCCGGAACAGATCGATCGCGGCGAGCAGGCGGTCCTGGCCGGCCAGCAGGCGAGCGTCTTCGGCGGTATAGGCGTCGCGCCGCGCGCCGAGCAGCGCAGGCAGGTCGGTCTCGCCCTCGCGGTAGCGGAGTTCGGCGATCCGGACGGTGCGCTGCGCCGCGCGCAGTGCCCGTTCGGTGCTCGCCTCGCGCTGGGCGGCGAGCCGCGTGACGGCAAGCGCATCGGTCGTCTCGCCGAGCGCGCCGAGCAGCGCCTGGCGGTAGAGCGCGACGCTCTCGCGCTGGCCCGCGGTGGCGGTTTCGAGCTGGCCGCGCAGACGGCCGCCCTCGAATATCGGCGCGAGCAGCGAGGCGCCCGCGCTCGTCGTCAGCCCGATCGGTCCCAAGAAGCCGACGGCGCTGGCAAGCCCGCTCGCGGTCAGCTTGAAGGATGGCAGGAAGGCGCGGCGTGCCGCATCGACGTCGCCGCGCGCCGCCGCGATACGGGCTTCGGCTGCGCGCAGATCGGGGCGGCGAACGATCAGCGTCCCCGGTTGCCCAGGATCGACGGCGGGCGCCGACAGGCCGGTCAGCGTCGACATCGGCAGGACGAAACTCGGCGGCTCGGCGCCGACCAGCAACGCCAGGGCGGTGAGCGCATGACGGCGCTGCTCGGCGAGCGTCGTGCGGAACGCGACGATCTGCTCGACCTCGATCGTCTGCCGCTCGCCGTCGGCATCGTCGCTGCTGCCTTCGCGGCGGCGGATCGCGGCGATGCGCTGAACGTCTCTCGCCGCCGCCAACTGCCGATCCGCCAGCGCGAGCCGGTCGTCGAGCGTGGCGAGCTGCACGAAGGTGCGCGCGACGTCCGCCTGCACGACCAGCGCGGCGGCGGCATCGTCGAAGCGGAGGCCGGCATAGCGTGCGCGGCTCGCGCGTCGGGTCGCCGCGTTGGCGCCGAACAGATCGACGTCGTAGCCGACGTCGAGCCCCGCCGAGACGCCGTTATAGGTGTAGACCGGCGACGCCTGGTTCTGATTGCGCGCACCCTCGGCATTGACGCTCGCCTCGACCGTGGGGAAGCGCGAGGCATTCGCGATGCGACGTTCGGCGCGCGCGCGATCGACGCGCGCGCGCATCGCGTCGAGCCCGGGATTGTCTGCGAGCGCGGCGGCGATCAGGCGGACGAGTTCGGGCGATCCGAAAGCGGGCCAGAAATTCGCGCGCGCCACGCCGACGGCGGGTGATGCCGTATCGGCGGCGCCGTCGATGTCCCAATTCCGCGACAGGACGTCGGGCACGACGGCAAGATGCGGTGTCGGCATGCATCCGACGACGGCGAGCGGCGCGACGACGAACAGGAGAGGCCGACGGGACGTCATGCGGCATGCGCTAACCGAGTTAGATGACCGATCCGTAAAAAAGATAGAATAGCGACCAATAGATATGTTCTAAAGAGAGACACGGAAAATATGTTTCAGATTCGACATCGACAGATTCGCCATATCGTATCGATAGATTCAAGATTAATTACGCAAAATGCGTAATTATTGCCGTAAACCTATTTTTCATTGCCCAGCTATATCGTCACCATCAAAGATCGGGCGTCCGAGATGTTCGGGCGTCTAGAGGAGACAGTTTATGCGCGCTCTTTCCACGAACGAAGCCAATGTCGTGTCCGGTGGCGGTCTCGGCCTGCTCGCGGGGCTCACCCTCGCCATCCCCGCGCTGCTCAACATCTCGATCGGGGCTGCGATCAGCACGTCGTCGTCGTCGCCATCGCACAGCTCGGGCCACGGCCGCTCGCGGTACTGCTGAACCGATACCTGCCTGGGGGTGCCGTTCGCGGCATCCCCTTTTTTGGATGACGACAGGACAGGCGGGCGATCATCATGTCGACCATGCTCTTCCGGCAGGAAGTGATCGAGGCGGGCCGCGATCGTCTCGAAGGCACCGTCATCGCCGCCACGCCGCCCCGTGCGGCCACCTATTTGACGATCGCCCTCGTCACGCTGCTCGCGATCGCGGCGCTGCTCGCCTTCGGCGGCTTCGCGACGCGGATACGCGTGACCGGGATCGTCTCCTATGGCGACGGCATCGCGCGCGTCTATCCGTCCTCTCCGGTCGAGGTCCGCGCGCTGCACGTGCATGACGGCGAGATCGTCGCCGCAGGGGCACCGCTCGCCACCGTCGCGGTGACGCAGGGGCGCGATGCCGGCGGCGAGGGCGTGCGCGGCCAGATCGCGCAGGTCGAGCGCCAGGACGCCGAACTCGCGCACCAGCAGCAGATCGTCCGCTCCACCGACGACATGGATGTCGGCGATCTCGCGCAGCAGCGGCAGAGTCTGGGGCTCTCGATCGCTTCGCTCGGGCGCCAGCAGACGCTCGGCGCGGTCCAGATCGCGCTGAGCAGGAGCGAAGCGAGCCGCGCCGTGCGCCTCGCCGGATTGGGCGCGGGTTCCAAACGCCAGGCGGAAGATGCCAAGGCGGTCACGGTCCAGCACCAGCTCGATGCCGAAGCGCTGGGCGAGCGCGTCATCACCCAGCGCGAGGCGCTGCGCCGGATCGACGTCCAGCTCGCGCAGCGACGGCTGGCATCGCAGCAGAAGATTTCCGAGATCGCGGCACAACGCGCCGCGCTCGCCGAGCAGCGCGCCGCGCTGATGCGGCTCGACCGGCTGGTGTTGACCGCGCCGATCGCGGGACGCGTCAGCGATCTCGTCGCCGCCGTCGGCCAGCGCGCGCGGCCCGACACCTCGCTGATGAGCGTCGTGCCGATCGGCAGCGCGCCCGAAGTGTGGCTCTATGCCCCCTCGCGCGCGATCGGCTTCGCGCGGCCGGGCGACCGCGTGCGGCTGATGTTCGATGCGTTTCCGTATCAGAAATACGGCGCCGGCACCGGCACGGTGACCGCGGTGTCCGCAGTGCCGACCGATCCCGGCGCGATCGCCGGCAGCCCCACGGCACCGGAGCCGGTCTACCGCGTGCGCGTGCGGATCGATCGCGCGTCCGGCAACGAAGCGATCGGGCGTCCGCTCAAGGCGGGCATGACGCTGTCCGCCGATTTCGTCACCGAGCGGCGGCAGCTCTGGGAGGTCTTCCTCGATCCGATCCTGAGGAGCTGGCGGCGATGAGCGCGTTCGAATGGCCATGGAGCGCGCGGCTGCAGCCGATCCACCAGGCAGAGGCCGCCGAGTGCGGGATCGCCTGCCTCGCGATGATCGCCAACCATCACGGCCACCGGCTCGATCTCGCGACGCTGCGGCGCCGCGCCGGCCTTTCGGTCAAGGGCTCGACGCTGACCGACCTGATGCGCGTCGCCGCCGACATCGGCCTGTCCGCGCGTCCCTTGCGGCTCGAGCTCGATGAGCTGCGCGAGCTGCGGCTGCCCGCGATCCTGCATTGGCAGCTCAACCATTTCGTCGTGCTCGAGCGTGTCGGTCGCGGTCGCGCGACGATCCTCGATCCCGCGCTCGGCCGCCGCGAGATATCGATCAAGGGCGTATCCAAGACATTTACCGGCGTCGCGCTCGAACTCGAGCCCGATACCGATTTCGCGCCGATCGCCGCGGTCTCGCGGCCGGGCATCTCGGCGCTGTGGACGCGCATCCGCGGGCTGCGCGGCGCGCTCGGCCAGGTGATCGCGCTGTCGCTCGTGCTGCAGCTCACCAACCTCGCGCTGCCCTTCTTCATGCAGCTGACGATCGACGAGGCGATCGGGCGGGGCGACGCGTCGCTGCTCGTCGTGCTCGCGCTCGGCTTCGGCGCGCTCTATCTGTTCAATGCGGTGCTGCAGGCGCTGCGCGGTTGGGTAGTGCTGACGCTCGGCGAGTCGATCGTCTACCAGATCGCGGGCAACGTCGTCCGCCACCTGATCCGCTTGCCCTCGGCCTATTTCGAGCGGCGTCACGTCGGCGACATCCAGGCGCGGATGGGATCGATCCGCCCGATCCAGGACCTGCTGACGCGCGGCCTGGTCGACGTGCTGGTCGACGGCATGCTCGCGGCGACATTGCTGATCGCGATGCTGCTGATCGCGCCGCTGCTGGCGTTGATCGTGCTCGGCGCGACGCTGCTCTATCTGGGCGTCGTCACGCTGATGATCCCCGAATGGCGGCGCCGATCGCAGGAGGAGATCGTCGCGCGCGCGGGCGAGGAGACCTATCTGCTCGAGACGATCCGCGGCATCCGCACGATCAAGCTCGGGGTCCGCGAGGCGACGCGCGAGGCCGGCTGGCGCAGCCGCTTCGCCGACGTGATCTCGGCGGGTTATCGCGCGCAGCTCGCCGCGATCCGCATGATATTGGCGGAAAACCTGATCTTCGGCGTCCAGTTCGTGGTGATCGTGACGCTCGGTGCGCAGGCGGTGCTCGCCGATCATTTGACCGTCGGCCAGCTCGTCGCCTTCGTCGCCTACCGCACCAGCTTCGATACCAGCGCGACTCAGCTCGTGGCGCAATTCCGCCAGTGGCGGATGACCGGGCTGCACCTCGATCGGCTCGCCGACATCACCGGCGAGGCGCGCGAGCGGATCGGACCGGCGACGTCGCGGCGCGCCTATTCGCAGCCGCCCGAGATCCGCGTCGAGAATCTGAGCTTCGCCTATAGCACCGCCGAACCCCCGATCCTGCACGACGTCTCGTTCACCATCCCCGCAGGCGGCTTCGCCGCGATCGTGGGGCCGTCGGGTGCGGGCAAGACGACGCTGGCACGCCTGCTGCTCGGCCTGCTGACGCCGAGCGCGGGGCGGATCCTGATCGACGGCGTGCCGCTCGGCGCCGGCAATCTCGCCGAGTGGCGCAGCCGCGTCGGCGCGGTGCTGCAGGACGACCTGCTGTTCGCGGGCACCTTCGCGGACAACATCGCGGGCTTCGATCCCGCCACGGACCAGTCATCGATCGAGGCCGCCGCCCGCTTCGCGCGCATCCACGACGAGATCCTCGCCATGCCGATGGGCTATCAGAGCCTCGTCGGCGACATGGGCGCCGCGCTCTCGGGCGGGCAGCGCCAGCGGATGCTGCTCGCGCGCGCGGTCCACTGCCAGCCCGACCTGCTGTTCCTCGACGAGGGCACCGCCAATCTGGACGCCGCGCTCGAGACCGAGATCGCGGACTCGATCGCGCGGATGGACGTCACCCGGATCGCGATCGCGCACCGCCCTGCGCTCGTCGAGCGAGCGACGATCGTGCTCGAGGTCGGCGGCGGTTCGGTGACTCTGCTCAGGTCGACGCGCGACGACAGGATGGCAAAGGCCTCGGATCGCAGCGCAACCGTCGGCGCCTAGCGGCACGGATGCGACGGCGACAATGAGACGGGCGACCGACGGCACGGAACAGACGCCCCCTTCCCGATGTTCTAAGTTTTTGAATATCGGAGGATTTCATGACCGACATCGCGCTCGACGACGCGCCCCCGGCTACCGCCAAGTCGGCGCGCGAAAGGTCCGATGCGGCGGACGGGCTGATCGACGCCAAAGGCGATCAGGTCGTCGCACGATCGGTGACGATCAACCGCCCCGCCGCCGAACTCTACGCCTATTTCCGGGATTTCGCGAAGCTTCCCAGCTTCATGGACAATGTCGAGCGGATCGACGTGATCGACGCGACGCGCTCGCATTGGGTGGTCAAGGCGCCCGCGGGCCGCTTCGTCGAATGGGATGCGCGCATCACCGAGGAGCGTGACGGCGAACTGATCGCCTGGACCTCCGAAGACGGCGCCGACGTGCCCAACAGCGGCCGGATCGAATTCAAGGATGCCGGCGCGCGCGGCACTGTAGTCACCGCGACGATCCTCTACGACCCGCCCGCCGGGATCGTCGGCAAGGTGATCGCCAAGCTGTTCCAGCGCGAGCCGGCGATCCAGGCGCGGCGCGACCTGCGCCGCTTCAAGCAACTCATGGAAACGGGCGAAATCGCCACCGCCGCGCGCACCCGCGCCGCGCACGAAGAGGAACTCGCCTGATGCGCGCACTCACCTGGCACGGCAAGCATGACGTCCGCGTCGATACCGTCGACGATCCCGAGATCGTCAACCCGCGCGACTGCATCATCAAAGTGACGTCGACGGCGATCTGCGGCTCCGACCTGCATCTCTACGACGGCTATATCCCGACGATGAAGGCGGGCGACATCCTCGGCCACGAGTTCATGGGCGAGGTCGTCGAGACCGGCCCCAAGTCGACGCTCAAGAAGGGCCAGCGCGTCGTCGTGCCGTTCACGATCGCGTGCGGCAGCTGCTATCACTGCGGCAAGCATCAATATTCGGCGTGCGACAACGGGCTTCCCGCCGACAATCAGGACATCGCGCAGACGCTGTACGGCCAGCCGATGTCGGGCCTGTTCGGCTACAGCCACATGACCGGCGGCTATGCCGGCGGCCAGGCCGAATATGTCCGCGTGCCCTTCTCCGACGTCGGCCCGATCGTGATCCCAGACGGGATCGACGACGACAAGGTGCTGTTCCTTTCCGACATCCTGCCGACCGGCTGGCAGGCCGCCGAATTCGCCGAGATCGAGCGCGGCGATACCGTCGCGGTCTGGGGCTGCGGCCCGGTCGGGCTGTTCGCGGTGCAGTCGGCGTTCCTGATGGGCGCCGAGCGCGTCATCGCGATCGACCATTTCCCGCACCGGCTCGAACTCGCGCGCAAATTCGGCGCCGAGACGATCAACTTCGAGGAAAGCGCGACCTACGAGGCGCTGATGGAGATGACCGGCGGGATCGGCCCCGACGCATGCATCGACAGCGTCGGGCTCGAGGCGCACGGCTTCTTCGTCGACAACGTCATGGACCAGATCAAGAAGTCGACTTTCCTCGGCACCGATCGTCCGCACTCGATCCGTCAGGCGATCCTGGCATGCCGCAAGGGCGGGCGCGTTTCAATGCCCGCGGTCTATGGCGGCTTCGTCGACAAATTCCCGCTCGGCGCGTTCATGGAGAAGGGGCTGACGCTCAAGACCGGGCAGACGCACGTCCAGCATTATCTACCGGCGCTGCTCAACGCGATCATGGAAGACAAGATCGACACGACGTTCCTGATCTCGCACCGGCTGCCGCTCGAGCAGGCGCCGCAGGGTTACAAGATGTTCCACGATAACCAGAACGAGGTCACCAAGGTCGTGCTCAAGCCCGGTCTTGCGATGGCTGCGGAATAGGAAAGACGACATGGCCGACAAATTCGCGATCATCACCGGCGCCTCGACGGGCATCGGCTTCGAACTCGCCCATCTCGCCGCCGACGATGGCTACGATCTGCTGATCGTCGCCGACGAGCCTCTGATCGAAAGCGCCGCGGCAGATATCCGCGGCAAGGGCGTCGAGGTCCGCTCGGTCGAGGCCGATCTCTCGACGATCGACGGCGTCGATACGCTGCTCGCAGCGACGCAGGGGCGGAAGGTCGATCTGCTCTGCGCCAATGCGGGGCGCGGGCTCGGCCACGGTTTCCTCGAGCAGCCCGTCGCCGACTGGCGGCGCGTGGTCGATACCAACATCACCGGCACGCTCTATCTGCTGCAGAAGACGCTCAAGGCGATGGTCGCGCGCGGCGACAAAGGCGACGGCAAGGTGCTGATCACGGGATCGATCGCGGGCTTCATCCCCGGCAGCTATCAGGCGGTGTATAACGGCACCAAGGCATTCGTAGACAGCTTCGCCGATGCGATCCGCGACGAACTCAAGGAATCGACCGGCGTCGTTATCACCACGCTGATGCCGGGCCCCGTCGAGACGGAATTCTTCGAGACCGCGGGGATGGGCGATACGTCGGTCGGCCAGGCCAAGAAGGACGATCCCGCCAAGGTTGCCAAGGACGGCTGGGATGCGCTGATGGCGGGCAAACCGCACATCGTCTCCGGCTGGAAGAACAAGCTGCAGGTCGCGGCCGCGCACATCGTGCCCGCCGCGATCCTCGCCGGCCAGCATCGCAACATGGCGGAGTCGGGCTCGGGCGACTGAGCATCGGACGCTAGCTGCGCCGGATGATCGCCCGGTACAGATGCGTGTCCGACAGCGAGTAATAGAGCCAGATCCGATCGCCCACGACGACGACCGACGCCGCGAAGGCGATGTCGGTCGCCGTTCGCTCCAACGCGGGCGGCGGCACGATCAGCGGTTCGACGCAGCGATCGAGCACCCTGGTATATTCGGCATCGAACGCGATCCAGCCGATCCGCCAGCGCGCGTCGCGCGTCGCGCCGTTGTAGAACATGACCGGCATGTCCTTGTCGCTCGTCAGCAGCGGGCCGGTCGAGAGATGCCACGTGTCCCAGCTGTCGGTCCGCGGGGCGAAGGGATCGGGCTCGTCGGTCCAAGGGCCCGCAACGTCGTCGCTCACCGCGACGCCGACTAGCGACGCCTCGTCGCGCGCGAACTCGTAGAACATCCGCCAGCCGCCGGCGTTGGTGCGATCGACGGTCGCTTCCTTGATGTTGCCCTGCGACGGCGTGTTGGGCATCGCGACGCCCTTCTTCTCGAGCCGATCGCTCGACGGGCCGACCGCGTAGAGCATCTCGCCGTGGCTGCGCGTCGCGTCCACCCCGGTATAGTAAATGACGACGCTGCCGTCCGGGCCGAACACCGGCGTCGGATCCTCGCACCCGCCGATATCGTCGGGGCCGGGGCCGGGCGAGAGCACGGGTGTGTCGGTCGCGGCGAAGCGCAGCCCGTCGGCGCTCGTCGCATACCAGATCGTGCCGGTGTCGCCGGTCTCGCCGGGGCGCGGCACCGCGCGGACCAGCATCGCATAGGCGCCGTCGTCGGTCCGCCAGACATAGGGGCTCATCAGATCGCGCCGCGAGACCGCCTCGTTGCCGACCATCGCGATCGCATCGATCTGCTCGACGTTGAAATCGACCAGCCCCGCCACCGTCAGGCGCCCTGCGCGACGGTGAGCGACAGCGCGCCATCGATCGTGACGGTGGTGCCGGTGATGTAATCCGCCGCCGGCGACAGCAGGAAGTTGACCAGCGCCGCGACCTCGTCGGGCCGGCCGGCGCGGTGCCAGGGGATCGCCGCCTCCTTGGCCTTGAGCTCCGCCGGATCGTTCAGCGCGGACTGGTTCATCGGCGTCAGGATCATCCCCGGCGCGACGCCGTTGACCGCGATGCCCTTGGGCGCAAGCTCGAGCGCGAGCGTCGCGGTGAGCTGCGACAGGCCGCCCTTCGCCGAATCATAATCGACGCCGCCCGGTCGCGGCGCCTTTTCGTGGATCGAGGAGATGTTGACGATCCGCCCCTTCATGCCCTTCGCCTCGAGCGCGCGGACCATGCGACGGCAAGTGAGAAACGGGCCGTAGAGATCGGAGCGGATCACGCGATCGAACTGCGCGAGCTCCATGTCGACCAGATTCACCCCCGTCATGTTGAGCCCTGCGGAATTGACCAGCAGGCCGACCGTGCCGAACGCCGTCTCGGCGGCGGCGAACAGCGCCTCGACCTGGCCTTCGTCGCCGACGTTGGTCTGCACCGCGATCGCGCGCGTCTCGTCGCCGATCGACCGGCAGACGGCCTGCGCCGCGTCCGCATCCTTGAAATAGGTGATGACGACGCGCGCGCCGGCATCGCCCAGCGCCTTCGCGCAGGCGGCGCCGATCCCCGATTCGCCGCCGGTGACGATCGCGATCTGGTTGTCGAACATACTGGCTCCTGAGCAAAGCGGACGGGACGACGCCGCGACGAAGGTTCGCGCCGATCCTCGTCAGGCCCGCCTGCCTGGGCGACGCGACCGGGCGCGTCGAGTTATCCTTTTGTCATTTCGCCGATAATCGCCGGACCGGCCGCGCAGATTCCTCGCGACATCGCGCCGCCACGACGTCGCCGGCGCGCCCGGTAGGGCGAAAAGATGGTCGCGGCAATCCGCGGTGTAGGAATGTTGGGGGCCCTGGAACAGGGAGCCGGTGGTGC
>CAXTVK010000060.1:0-16365 GCA_964247655.1 uncultured Sphingomonadaceae bacterium
TCGAGAACCGCTTCGTCGGCATGAAGTCGCGCGGCATGTACGAGACGCCGGGCGGCACGATCTACCACGCAGCGCATCGCGGCATCGAGCAGATCACGCTCGATCGCGGCGCCGCGCACCTCAAGGACGAGCTCGCCGTCCGCTACGCCGAGCTGATCTACAACGGCTTCTGGTTCAGCCCCGAGCGCGAGATGCTGCAGGCGGCGATCGATCACAGCCAGGCGCGCGTCAACGGCACGGTGCGGTTGAAGCTCTACAAGGGCTCGGTATCGGTGGTCGGCCGCAAGTCGCCCGACAGCCTCTATTCGGAGAAGGTCGTCACCTTCGAGGACGATGCCGGTGCCTACGATCAGCGCGACGCGGCGGGCTTCATCAAGTTGAACGCGCTACGGTTGCGGCTGCTGGGACGTCGCGACGCGCGGTAGATCGCGGCGGCGTAGGCCGACGATGTCGATGTCGCCGTCCTGCCATTCGCCGATCGTGACGCGGCTGCGCTCGAGCGCGTCGGGCATGGCATCGTCGGGGTCGTAGAGCCCGGGCACCACCCGGATCAGCCAGATCGTCGACGGCGCCTTGGCGTAGGGCGTTGCCATCAGCCGGTCGATCTGCGCGGGGTAGAGCGACACCACGCCGCGGCTGCCCGACGGGTTGAAGCCGCCCGACGCGAAGGCGGGGACGGGGGCAGGCACCGACAGCAGCGGCAAGCGCCTGCGCTCGTCGCGTAGCGCATAGGCGAGCGGCAGCGCGCCTTCGTTGGGATAGACCCACACCCTATCGCCCGCCGCGACCCGCGGCGCGAGCCAGGCGATCGCGCCGTACCAGTTCTGCAGCGGCTTGCCGGCGTGGAACTGATCGACCGAGATCATCGGCGCGATCAGCGCGAGCAGCACGGGCGCCACCGCGAACTGCCACCAGCCAGGCCACAGCAGCCCGTAGCCGATCAGCAGCAGCCCGGGCACCGTCGCGGCGCTGAGCGTGCGCGTCAAGAACACCGGCGTCACCGTCGCCGACAGCAGGATCGAGAGCGCGACGGGCAGCAGCGCGAGCACCAGCAGCCCGCCCGCGATCCGCGCGCCGCCGCGCCGCCTGACCAGCATCGCGACCCCCGCGATCGCTGCCGCCAGCCCGATCAGCCGCGACCAGAAATTCCAGTTGAGATAGATGTAGGAGACGCCGTCGAGCACGCCCGCGGGCTCGAAGATCAGCCACGTCGATTTCACCCAGGTCGGCGCCTGGCTCGCGAGGATCGCCAGCGCGGGGAGATAGACCAGCCCCGCCGCCACCTGTCCGCCGACCAGCCAGGCCCAGTCCGCGCGGCTTAGGCCGCGCCGGGGCACGACGACCAGCAGCGCGAGGAAGGTCGACAGCCCGAACAGCGCGCCGAGGCTGTGCAGCCACAGCACCAGCGCCTGCGCGGCGAAGAACAGCGCGATCCAGCGCCGCGCGGGCGCACGGCGCGCGGCGCCGTCCTCGGCGAGCCGCAGCAGCGCGTAGGCGCCGATCGCATAGCCCAGCGTCATGACGGGATAGGGACGGACCTGCTTGGTCATGTCGACCATCAGCGGCTGGAACGCGGCAAGCGTCAGCACCAGCGCGACCAGCCAGCGGCGCGCGATCGGGTCGCGCCCCGTCAACCGCCCCAGCCGATCGGCCGCGAGCCCCGCGATCGCCACCGATCCAACCCCGCAGACCAGCCCGAGCGCGCGCCGTGCGAGCAGCGAGCGCCCGAACGCGTCGCTCCACAGATGCAGGATCGTGTAATAGAGCGGCGGATGCGTCTCGTAGCGCGGCACGACGTGCCACAGGAAGCCGAAGCCGTGATCCGCGGCGAACGCGCTGTACGCCTCGTCGAGCCACAGCGGCGGCGCGACCAGACCCCACGCCCGGACCCCGATCGCACATAATGCCGCGGCCAGCGCGAGCAGCAGCGGCGCGACCGCGCGGAATCGTTCGGATCGTTCCGTCATCGTCGCCCTTCGCCGTCCGCTTGGGCGAAAGGCGTAGCTCAAGCGATCGACAAAGCAAATCGACGCGGAACGGCGGATGTATCGGCATGTCCCGTTAACCGTAAATTATCCCTCGTCGCGGCATTCCCCGTTCCAAGACCAGTCGGGGAGACGCAGGTGAATCAAGTCGCAGACCGGGCGGACGTCGCCATCATCGGTGCCGGCCCCGCCGGGCTCACCGCCGCCTATCTGCTGACCAAGGCGGGCAAGCGCGTGACGGTGATCGAGAAGGATCCCGTCTATGTCGGCGGGATCAGCCGCACCGTCGAGCATCAGGGCTTCCGCTTCGATATCGGCGGGCACCGCTTCTTCTCGAAGTCGCGCGAGGTGGTCGATCTGTGGAACGAGATCCTGCCCGACGACTTCATCGAGCGCCCGCGGATGAGCCGCATCTATTACGAGGGCAAATTCTACTCCTATCCGCTGCGCGCGTTCGAGGCGCTGTTCAATCTCGGCGTGTGGCGCTCGACCTTGTGCATGGCGAGCTATGCGCGCTGGAAGCTTTTCCCGAAGAAGGACACGCGCTCGTTCCAGGATTGGACGATCAACCAGTTCGGCGCGAAGCTGTTCGGCATCTTCTTCAAGACCTATACCGAGAAGGTGTGGGGCATGGCCTGCGACGAGATCTCCGCCGATTGGGCCGCGCAGCGGATCAAGGGGCTGAGTCTGGGCGGCGCGGTGCTCGACGGGTTCAAGCGCTCGCTCGGGCTCAACAAGACGCCCAATGACGGCATGGCGACCAAGACGCTGCTCGAGAGCTTCCGCTACCCGCGGCAGGGGCCGGGGATGATGTGGGACGCCGCGCGCGACCATGTCGTCGCCGGCGGCAACCATGTGCTGATGGGCCATGCGCTCAAACAGCTCAGCCAAGATGGCGGCGGCTGGCGCGTCGCGACCATGGGCCCCGACGGCGAGCGCGTGATCCACGCCGATCATGTCATCTCCTCGGCGCCGATGCGCGAACTCGCCGGGCGCATCCATCCGCTGCCCGCCTCGCTGCCCGATGCGCTCGATCTCAAATATCGCGATTTCCTGACGGTCGCGCTGATGATCCGCTCGGAAGACCTGTTCCCCGACAATTGGATCTACATCCACGATTCGAAGGTGAAGGTCGGCCGCATCCAGAATTTCCGCAGCTGGTCGCCCGAGATGGTGCCCGACCCCGAGCTCGCCTGCGTCGGGCTCGAATATTTCTGTTTCGAGGGCGACGGGCTGTGGACCTCCTCCGACGCCGACCTGATCGCGCTCGCGACCCGGGAGATGGGCATACTCGGCCTGTGCGATCCCAAGTCCGTCGAGGGCGGCGTCGTGGTGCGGCAGGAAAAGGCCTATCCGGTCTATGATGATTCCTATGCCGAACATGTGTTGGCGATGCGGAGCGAGCTCGAAGCCGCCTATCCGACGCTGCATCTGGTCGGCCGCAACGGCATGCACCGCTACAACAACCAGGATCATGCGATGATGACGGCGATGCTCACCGTCCGCAACATTTTGGCAGGGTCGCGGCAGTACGACGTCTGGGCGGTCAACGAGGACGCCGAATATCACGAATCGGGCAACGAAGGCGCCGCCGCCGCGATCGTGACGCCGCTCGACGACGACCAGATGGCCGCGCTCGCCTCGGTCCGCGCGGTGCCGCGACGCCTCAAGGCGGCATGAGCTTCATGGCGGCGATCGTCGCCGCTGGCTCGCCGGCGCCGCGATCCCGTCCGCGTCTGGCTTACGGCATTTCGCTGGCCGGTGTCGTCGGGCTGGGCGCCCTGCTGCTTGCGCTGTTCTTCTCGCCCGACATCGCCGCGCGGCGGTTCGGCGATCCCGACGATCTGATGCGGTTGCAACAGGTCCGCGACTGGATGGCGGGGCAAAGCTGGTTCGACGTCACCCAATATCGCATCGATCCACCCGTCGGTCTCGCGATGCACTGGTCGCGGCTGCTCGACGTGCCGCTGGCGGCGCTGATCCTGCTCGTTCGACCGTTTGCCGGGCAGTCGGCCGCCGAGCTGTGGGCATCGATTCTCGTTCCGCTGGCAACTTTCGTCGTCATCGCCTGGCTGGTCGCTGCGCTGGCCCGGCGTCTTCTGGCGAGCGACCGCCTGGCCCTGCTCGCCGCGCTGTTTTGCGTCGCCAATGTCGGGACGCTTTCGATCGCGAGGCCGATGCGGATCGATCATCATGGCTGGCAGGCGGCCTGCGGACTGGCGATGGCGCTCGCGTCGATCGGCGCGCGGACCCCGCGACGCGCCGCGATCGCCGGGCTGGCGGCAGCGCTCTGGATGCACGTCTCGCTCGAAGGGATCGTGTTCACCGCGGCGTGCGGCGCTTGGCTCGGGCTGCGTTGGGCGACCGCGCCCGACGGCGAACGCGGCGTGTTGGCGACCTATCTGGGTGCGGCCGCGTCGGGCAGCCTCGGCTTGTTCCTGATCGCGCATGGCGGCGCGCTGTTCGATCGCACCGCCTGCGATGCGGTCTCGCCCGTCCACATGACTGTGTTCGCGCTTGCCGCTGCAGGCGCAGGCATGGCGGCTTGGTGCCGCCCCGGAACGCCGGCGGCTCGGTTGACCGCTCTCGGGATCACCGCGCTGCTCTGCGCCGCGGTCTATCGGCTGTGGGCGCCGCAATGCGCGGGCGGGCCGTTCGCGGCGCTGACCCCGCTGACCTATCGGTTGTGGTATCTCACCATCCCTGAGGGGCTGCCGATCTGGGCGCAGCCGGCCGCCGGTGCGGTCGGATGGATCGCCTTTCCGATCGTCGGACTGGCCGGCGCGGTCTGCGGCCTGCGCCGGGCCGCGGCTGGCGATCGTGGCGCGGCCCTGGATTACGCAGCGCTGCTCGGGCTGGCCACTGCGATCGGCGTGATGGTGAGCCGGGCGAGCGCTTTCGCCAATCTGCTCGCGGTGCCCGGCGCGCTCATGCTGCTCGCCGCGGGCCTTCCGGCGATCGCCCGACTGACGCTCATGCCGCTTCGCGTCGTCGCCAGCGCATCGCTCGTGCTGCTCGTCATACCCGTGATCCCGGCGATGGCAGCCTTGGTGCTGCTCGCGCCGCGGCATCCGGCCTCGGCCGCCGCGGGGGCGATGTCGCAGACCGGGCTGGAGTGCATGGCGCTCGACAACGTCGCGCATCTGCGGGCGCTGCCGCCGGGCGTGTTCATGACGACGTTGGTCAGCTCCGAGGCGTTGCTCGTCGCCACGCCGCATAGCGCGGTTGGCGCCGGCTACCACCGCAACGTCGCGGCGATGGACAACACGATCCGGTTCTTCATCGGCAGCGATGCCACCGCACGCACGATCGCCCGTCGGCACGGCGTCGACTATGTCTTTGTCTGCCCCGGCGACGCCGATGCGCGCAATTGGTCGGTCGTGGCGCCGCATGGGCTGGCCGCGCGGCTTGCGGTCGGCCAAGCACCGTCCTGGTTGCGACCCGTCTCCATTCCCAGCCTGCGCTTCATGCGTGTCTATGCGGTAGGCGACTGAGCGTCACGTCACGTCACGTCGCGCTTGCCCATCGCCCCCGCCGCGGATTATCGCGGACCCGCATGATCGATCCGTTGCCGCCGCCGAACGTCACGGACCGCCCGTCCGCCTGGTGGGAAACGCGCGTTTTTGCGGTCGCGATGATCCTGCTCGCGGTGGTGCCGCTGCTGTTGCCGCCGATCCCGCCGCTCACCGATCTGATGGGGCATATGGGGCGCTACCGCGTCCAGCTCGAGATCGGCCAATCGCCGTGGCTGCATCATTATTACGCCTTCCACTGGGCGTTCATCGGCAATCTCGGCTGCGATCTGCTGGTCCAGCTGCTCGGGCCGATCCTCGGGCTCGAGCCCGCGGTCAAGCTGATCGTGCTGGCGATCCCGGCGCTGACCGTCGCGGGCCTGCTGCTGGTCTCGCGCGAGATTCACGGCCGCGTGCCCGCCACCGCGCTGTTCGCGCTGCCGCTCGCCTATGGCTATCCCTTCCAGTTCGGCTTCATCAACTTCGCGCTCGCGATGGCGCTGATGCTGCTGCTGTTCGCCTTCTGGCTGCGGATGGCGCGGACCGGCTGGCTGCGTTGGCGGCCGTGGGTGTTCCTCGTGCTCGGCTTCGCGCTGTGGGTGACGCACAGCTTCGCCTGGGGCGTGCTCGGCATATTGTGCTTCATCGCGGAGGTGGTGCGTGCGCGCAAGGCGGGGATGGGCTGGCTGCGATCGGGCTGGGCGGCGTTCGTCGCCTGCCTGCCGCTCGCGCCGCCCGCGATGCTGCTGGTGCCCTGGCCGGGTCGGGGCGGGCAGGCGCCGCACGGCACGTTCGACTGGTTCAACTGGTACTTCAAATGGCTGTGGCTCAAATCGGTGCTGCGCGAGCGCGTCGAGGCGTGGGATCTCGCCGGCGCGGCGCTGCTCTACGTCGTCGCGCTGTCGGGGCTGCCGTGGAAGCCGTGGCGCCGCTACGAGCCGACGCTGGGCGTCTGCGCGATCCTGCTGCTGCTCGTGTTCGTGGCGCTGCCGCGCGTGCTGTTGGGCTCGGCCTATGCCGACATGCGGCTGGTCCCCTACCTGCTGGCGATCGCGATTCTGGCGTTGCGCCCGATCGCCGATCGCCGCGTGTCGACCGCGATCGCGGCGGCCGCCATCCTGTTCTTCGCCGGCCGCGTGGCGGTCTCGACGCTCGCCTTCCTCAAGTTCGAGCGCAATTACGACGTGCAGTTGAAGGCGCTCGATCATGTCCCGATGGGCAGCACCGTGATGGCGCTCGCCAACATCCCGTGCCGCAGCGTGTGGTACACCTCGCGGATGGAGCATCTGAGCTCGATGGCGACGGTGCGGCGGCGGTCGTTCGTCAACGATCAGTGGGTGGCGCCCGGCGCGCAGCTGCTGCGCATCGCCTATCCGCCCGCCGGGCGTTATTTCAGCCACGATCCCTCGCAGATCGTGCGGCGCCCCGATTGCCGCGCGCGCAACGAGCCGATCCTCGAACTCGCGCTAGAATATTTCCCGCGCGAAGCGTTCGACTATGTGTGGATGATCGACATGCCGCGCGACCGGTGGCCGGTCGATCCCGATCTGGTGCCGATCTGGACGGGCAACCGCTTCGGCATCCTATACCGGATCGTGCATCACCCCGCGGCGGGTTCCGCCACTGCGAGCAGCGAGACCCCGAAGGGCAGCGAGCCGCGCGTCACCCAATAGCGCTCCGCGGCGAAGGTCTTCTCGAGGAGCGTGTTGAAGCCGGCGGGCGGCATCGCATCGTCCTCGCCTTCGCGCCCGGTGAGCCTGCCGACGATCCGCGCGGCGGCGACCACGGGATAGAGCAACGTGTTGAAGTGGCTCATGTGACGCACCTCGAAGCCGCCGTCGAACAGCGCGTCGTGGAGCGTGCGCTTGGTGTAGCGGCGCTTGTGGTGATGCTTGACGTCGTGGCTGCTCCACAGCCACGGCGCCGCCGGCACGGTCAGCACCAGCCGGCCGCCCGGCGCCAGCTTGCGCTTGAGCACCTGCAGCGAGGCACGGTCGTTCTCGATATGCTCGAGCACGTCTAGCAGCACGATCAGGTCGTAGCGGCCATCGGGCAGTTCGACCTCGTCGGGCAGCAGCCCGCCGCCGACCGCGATCCCGCCGCGCCGGCTGGCGAGCGCGCGCGCCGCCTCGTCGGGCTCGATCGCGTCGACCCAGCCGAAGCTCTGCAGCATCGCGAGGTTCGAACCCGTCCCCGCGCCGACCTCGAGGATGTTGGCGTCGGGCTTGAGCGGCGCCTGCCGCTTGATCAGCGCCGAGACGATGCGGCGACGCGCGGAGAACCACCAATGCTCGGCGTCGATCTCCGCCATCCGATCGTAGATCGCCCTATCCATCCGAGCGGACCACCTAACCGACCACCGGCTGCAGCGCGGCGCCGATCGTCTCGCGCACGACGTAGATCGGGCGATGCTTGGTCTCGACCAGGATGCGCCCGACATATTCGCCGAGCACGCCCAGCGAGAGCAGTTGCACGCCGCCGAGGAACAGCGTCGCGACCATCAGCGAGGGGTAGCCAGGCACGTCGCCGCCGTGGATGAAGGTGCGGATCACGACATAGATCGCATACACCAGCGCGCCGACCGCGACGATGCCGCCAAGATAGCTCCACACCCGTAGAGGCAGCGTCGAGCCCGAGGTGATGCCGTCGAGCGCCAGCGTCCACAGCTTCCAATAGTTGAACTTGGTCGTCCCGACGTCGCGCTGGGCGCGGTCGTACTCGACCGCCGCCTGCTTGAACCCCGCCCAGGCGAACAGGCCCTTCATGAAGCGGTTGCGCTCGGGCATCAGCCGGATCACGTCGACCACCTTGCGATCGAGCAGGCGGAAATCGCCGGCATGTTCGGGGATCTTGTCGGCGGACAGATAATTGTGCGCGCGGTAATAGAGATCGGCAGTCAGGCGTTTGGGCAAGCTGTCCGACGCGCGGCTGCGACGCACGCCGTAGACGACGTCGTTGCCCTCGCGCCACCGCGCGAGCATCGTTCCGATCACCTCGGGCGGATCCTGCAGGTCGACGTCGAGCGGGATCACGACCTGGCCCGTGGCGTGATCGAGCCCTGCCGACAGCGCCGCCTCCTTGCCGAAGTTGCGCGATAGCGAGATGCAGCGAATTCGTGCGTCGGCGCGGTGCTCGGCCATGATCGCGGCGAGCGTCGCGTCGCGGCTGCCGTCGTCGATGAACAGGATTTCCCACCCCTGCGCCTCGCCCAGCGCGTCGAGCACCGCGCGCACGCGGCCGACGAACAGCGTGATCGCCTCCTCTTCGTCCTTCACGGGCGCGAGGATGGTGATGAGCGGGGACCCTTCCGTCATGACGTCCCCTTAGAGTCTGTTTCGGAAAGCGCCAAATGGCGCGTTCCGAAAACGGTGCCGGCCCGCTCCCCCGCCCAACCACCCGATCCAGTATCGTCCTGTTGGGCGGTTGGGCGGAGGAGCGGGCCGGCACCGACTTCTTCACAGAAAGCGCTCAATCGAAAACCCATTTGCGATTGAGCCAGAAAAGCAACGCCGGTGTCACGAAGAAGACGGGCAGCGAGGCGAGATGCGGCGACCAGTGCAGCACCGCGCTGAACAGCCACACCCACAGGCTGTTGACCGCGAAGCCGACCATGTTGGCGACGAAGAAACGGCTGCCGGTGCGCGCCACGCTGCCGCCGCTGCCGTGCCCGTCGAAGGTGAAGCGGCTGTGGATCGTGTAGCCGGCCAGCATCGCCGCTGCCGTCGCGACGGCGTTGGCGATCAGCGGCGCCATGTGCCCCGCGCCGAGCCCGAGATTGAAGATCGCGATCTGGAACAGCGTGACCCCGACGCCGACGACGCCGTAGCGCATCACCTGCGTCGCGAAGGCGCGATGCTCGTCGCCGAGCCCGTCCCACAGCCTTACCAATCCGTCACGCACACGCCGGCCCCTTGCCCCCCGTCCCGCAGGGACTAGAGCGGGACCGTCTAAACCTCAAATGCTATCGGACCGTAACCAGCGCATGACCGACCTTCCCGTCGAACCCGACATGGACAGCTTCGAGGCCAAGATCGATCGCATCGTCGAGCGGCATTGGCGCCCGATCACGATCCTGTTCTGGCTCGGCGCGGCGATCGTGCTCATCCTCGAGAAGCAGCATGCGATCCACTGGTTCGCGCTGAGCGATACCGACGACAACATGCGCTTCGATCAGGTCCGCGATTGGCTCGGCGGGCAGGGCTGGTACGATCTGCGCCAGCACCGGCTCGATCCGCCGATCGGGTTCAGCATCCACTGGTCGCGGCTGGTCGATCTGCCGCTCGCCGGCCTGATCCTGGTCTTGAAGCCGTTGCTGGGGGCGCCGCTCGGCTATCGCTGGGCGTGCGCGATCGCGCCGCTGCTGCCGATGCTGCTCGCCTTCTGGATGACGGCGATCGTGGTGCGCCGGCTGGTCTCCGCGAAGACCTATCCGCTCGCGCTCGCGATCCTGCTGTGCGCGGGCGACGCGCTGGCGATGTGGGCGCCGCTGCGCATCGATCACCACGGCTGGCAGCTCGCCTTCCTGATGATGACGGTCGCCGGGCTGACCGAGCCGAACATGCGCCGATCGGGGGTGATGATCGCGGTTTCGTCGGCGCTGTCGCTGGCGATCGGGCTCGAGATGCTGCCCTATGTCGCGTTCGCGGGCGCGGCGGTGGCGCTGCATTGGGCGTGGGATCGTGCCGAGACGGAGCGGATGCGCGTCTACGGCGTCACGATGGCGGCGGCGACCGTGTCGTGCTTCCTGGTGTTCGCGTCGAACGATAATTGGCACGCGGTGTGCGACGCGCTGTCGCCGGTGTGGATGACGACCGTGGGGGGCGCGGCGCTGCTGCTCGCCGCGATCTCGTTCGTGCCGGCCGACAACCGCTGGGTACGGCTCGCACTCGTGATCGGTGCGGGCGCGATCGCGGGCGGGCTCTGTGTCGGGCTGTTCCCGCAATGCTTCGGTCACCGGCTCGAGGGCATCCCGCCCGAGGCCGACAAGCTGTGGCTGAGCCACGTCAGCGAGGCGCGGCCGGTCTATCTCCACCCGCTCTCGACGATAGTGCCGATGGCGGCATTGCCGATCGCCGGCACGATCGGCAGCATCGTCGCGGTGTGGCGGCGTCGCGGCACGCGCGCGGGCGCCGAGTGGCTGCCCGTCACCTTGTTCGCGACGCTGGCGACGGGGCTGATGCTCTGGCAGATCCGCACGGGACCCAGCGCGCAGATGCTCGCGGTGCCCGGCGCCGCCTACATCGCGCGCTGGGGGTTCACGCGGCTGCGCGAAAGCGACTCGATGCTGGTTCGCGTCGTCGGGCCGGTCGCGGCGTTCCTCGTCGCCTCGGGGCTGATCGCGACGCTGGCGTTCGGTGAGCTGCCGCCGCGCTACACCGATCTCAAGGTCGCCAACGTCTGGGCGATCGCGACGGGCCGGCAGGGTCTGCCGCAGCCGCCCAAGGCGACACCGGGGGGCAAGCCCAAGCCCGATCTCACCAAGCTCGCCAACCGCCGCTGCCCGACGATCCCCGCGCTCGCGCCGATCGGCAGGCTGCCCGCGGCGACCTTCTTCACCTTCATCGATTCGGGCCCGCGGCTGATCACGCTGACGCACCACAGCGCGGTCGGCGGCCCCTATCACCGCAACGCGCAGGCGATCCTGGACATCGAGCATGCCTTCCGCGGCACCCCCGATCAGGCGCACGCGATCATCGACGCGCACCGCGCGGCCTATCTGCTGGTTTGCCCGCATATGTCCGAGGCGACGATCTACCAGGCGGAAGCGCCGGCGGGATTCTACGCCAAGCTGGAGAGCGGGTTCACGCCCACTTGGCTGGCGGCGCAACCGCTGCCGAAGGACTCGCCGTATCAACTGTGGAAGGTGGTGGGGTGACGACCTGTTCCCCGGTGAAGGCCGGGGTCCAGGCCCGGAGCGTTTGGCAGGCGCGACGTTCAGTCCGAGAGGCGGAGCCTGGACCCCGGCGTTCGCCGGGGAACCGCTAAGCGAACGACGCTTTCAGCCCGTCGATCACGAACTGCGCCGCGAGCGCTGCCAGCAGCACGCCAAGCAGCCGCGTGATCACCGCCTCGACCTTGAAGCCCAGGATGCGCATCAGCGGCCCGGCGGCGAGCAGCGAACCCATCATGATCGCGAGGTTGGCCGCGAGCGCCGCGAGCACGACGGCGTGCGCGGCGAGCCCGTGGCTGCGCTGCATCATCAGCATGGCGGAGGCGATCGATCCCGGCCCCGCAATCATCGGCATCGCCATCGGAAAGATCGAGATGTCGTCATAGTGCTCGGGATGCGTCGCGATCTCGTTGGCGCGGTTCTCGCGGCGCTGCGTGCGCTTCTCGAACACCATCTCGAGTGCGATCAGGAACAGCATGATCCCGCCCGCGATCCGGAACGCGTCCAGACTGATGCCTAGCGTCCGCAGCAGCGGCTCGCCGAGCAGCGCGAAGGCGAGCAGGATCGCGGCGGCGACCAGCGTCGATCGGATCGCCATCGCGCGGCGGTGCGCGCCGTCGGTGCCGCTGGTCAGCCCCGCGAAGATCGGCGCGCAGCCAGGCGGATCGATCACCACGAAGAAGGTGACGAACGCCGAGAGGAATAGCGCGATCACAGTGAGGCCGGCGGTGCCAGGCCCGCGCGCAGGTGCGCCGCGACGAGCGTGTTGCGCAGCAGGACGGCGATCGTCATCGGCCCGACCCCGCCGGGCACCGGCGTGATCGCGCCGGCGACCTCGAACACGCCCGCGAAATCGACGTCGCCGACCAGCTTGGTGCCGCCTGCGCCGTCGTCGATGCGGTTGATGCCGACGTCGATCACGATGGCGCGGGGTTTGACCCAATCCGCCTTGACCATCTCGGCGCGCCCGACCGCGGCGACGAGGATGTCGGCGCGGCGGCAGACGGCTTGCAGGTCGCGCGTGCGGCTGTGCGCGATCGTGACGGTGCAGCTCTTGGCGGTGAGCAGTTGCGCCATCGGCTTGCCGACGATGTTCGAACGCCCGATCACGACCGCGTCGAGCCCCGACAAGTCGCCGAGCACATCCTCGAGCAGCATCAGGCAGCCGAGCGGCGTGCACGGCACCAGCCCCGGCAGTCCCGCCGCCAGCCGCCCCGAATTGACGACGTGGAAGCCGTCGACATCCTTGTCGGGATCGATCGCGTCGATCACCGCGCTCTCGTCGATATGGTTGGGCAGCGGCAGCTGGACGAGGATGCCGTCGACCGCCTCGTCCGCGTTGAGTGAGGCGACCAAAGCGAGCAATTGGTCTTGCGTCGTGTCGGCGGGCAGCCGGTGCGTCGCGCTCGCCATGCCGGCGGCCTCGGTCGCCTTGCCCTTCGCGCGGACATAGACCTGGCTCGCCGCATCCTCGCCGACGATCACGACGGTCAGCCCCGGCACGCGCCCGGTCGCCGCCTGGAATGCGGGCACCGCGGCCCCGACGCGGTCGCGCAGGTCGAGCGCGAAGGCCTTGCCGTCGATGATCCGTGCGGTCACGCGACGCCCGCGTTGATCAGCGAGGCGAAGATGTTGGGCAGCAGGATGCGCTGGAGGATGCCGATGATCAGCAGCACCACCATCGGTGAGAAATCGATCCCGCCGAAATCGGGAAGGATGCGGCGGATCGGGCGGTAGAGCGGCTCGGTGATCGTCGCGAGCCCCGCGACCAGCTGGCGGACGAACTGGTTGTGATGGTTGATGACGTTGAACGCGAACAGCCAGGACAGCACGATCTGGATCATGATGATGTAGAACAGCACGTTCAGCAGCAGCTGAAGAATCTGATAGATCGAGTACATCGGCGTCCCTCTGGGGATAAGGCGTGTCTTATCTAGCTATGACGGTGGTCGACGCCAAGTCGGCGCGAACCAGCGTGCCGGCGCCCTGGCGGGTGAAGATCTCGAGCAGCATCGCGTGGCGGATGCGCCCGTCGAGGATCACCGCCGCATCGACGCCGCCCTCGATCGCGGTGACGCAGGTCTCCATCTTGGGGATCATGCCGCCCGAGATCGTGCCGTCCGCCTTGAGCCGCTCGACATCCGCGGGGACGAGGTCGGAGAGCAGATTCTTGTCCTTGTCGAGCACGCCGGCGACGTCGGTCAGCAGGAACAGCCGCGCCGCGCCCAGTGCCGCGGCGATCGCGCCCGCCATCGTGTCGGCATTGATGTTGTAGGTATGGCCGTCCTCGCCGATCGCGATCGGCGCGACCACCGGGATCACCCCCGAGGCGGAAAGCTGGTCGAGAATGCTGCGGTCGACATGGCGCGGCTCGCCGACGAAGCCCAAGTCGACATGGCGCTCGATGCCCTGCAGCTTGTCGGGCTCGGACCGGCCGACCTTCTCGGCGATCACCATCCGCGCGTCCTTGCCCGACAGCCCCACCGCGCGACCGCCGGCCTGGCCGATCCAGCCGACGATCTCCTTGTTGATCGAGCCGGCGAGCACCATCTCGGCGATCTGCGCGGTCTCGGCATCGGTGACGCGCAGGCCGTCGACGAAGCGCGATTCGACGCCGAGGCGCTTGAGCATCTGCCCGATCTGGGGGCCGCCGCCATGCACCACCACCGGATTGATCCCGACCATCTTGAGCAGCACGATGTCGCTGGCGAAGCTCTTGGCAAGCTCGGGGTCGCCCATCGCGTGGCCGCCATATTTGATCACGAAGGTCGAGCCGGCATAGCGCTGCAGATAGGGCAGCGCCTCGGTCAGCGTCTCCGCCTTGGCGAGCATCGCGGGTTCGGGAAGAAGATCGGGCAGCGGCGTCATGCGGGGCGCCATAGCGGGCGCGGGAGGCGACCGAAACCCCTTCTCCGTCGCCCCTGCGCAGGCAGGGCCCCATGTCTCGATCCGGTGAAAGCGACGCGCGCGTCGAACGCGATGCGGATCGGGACAGACATGGGTCCCCGCCTGCGCGGGGACGACGCTCAGGGTTGGGCGGGCATGCGATCCAGCCGCCGCCCCAGTGCCACCATCAGATAGATCAGCGGCGGCACCAGCACCGCGGACAGCACGACCTTGGCGATCATCTGCCCGACCATGATCCCGGCGATCGGGAAGACGCCGTAGAAGGAGATCGTCACGAACAGCAAGGTGTCGACGATCTGGCTGGCGATGCTCGCCACCCCCGCGCGCAGCCACAGCAGCGTCGCGCCCTCGCGTCCCTTGAGCCACGAGAAGACGGTGACGTTGAGCGACTGCGAGATGCCGTAGGAGACGAAGCCCGCGAGCATCATCCGCGCGCCTTGGCTCAGGATCAGGCCGTATGCGGCAAGCCGCGCGGCGGACGCCGAATCGGCGGTCATCGCGGGCGCGGCGGGAATGCGCAGCAGCAGCTGGATCAGCAGCACCGATCCGATCAGCGGCACGAACCCGAACCGCACCAGGCGCGTCGCGATCCGCTGCCCGTAGAGCTCGGCGACCGCCGACGAGGTGATCACCAGCAACAGGAACGCGAAGATACCGCCCTCGACGGTGAGCGGCCCCAGCGCGATCAGCTTGTTGCCGAGCACGCCCGCGATGCACACCATCCCGCCGTAGAACAGCGAGAAGAGGAACAGCGCGGGCGGGAGGGCGGGAGCTTCGGAAGTGGTGGGCATCCGCCCTGCTATCGGGATTTGGGGAGTGGGCCTAGAGCGGAGTCGATCAATCCTCCCCTGCAAGGGGAGGGGGACCGCTCGCGAAGCGAGTGGTGGAGGGGTGTCCAACCTCGGGGGCTTGGTGATCGATATCGTGCGTGGTCCACCCCTCCACCACCGGCTTCGCCGGCGGTCCCCCTCCCCGGCAAAAGCCGGGGAGGATGTTGTGATTTCCGTCGCCTGCGATTCGGCCTACACTTCGCCCGCGGCCATCCGCCGCCTCACCAAAGGTCCCTTCCGTCATGGCCATGCTCGGCTTCCTCGTCGTCCCGCTGATCTTCATCCTGGTCGCCGCGCTCAAGACGTTCGGGATCAACCAGGAATATGAGCGCGCGGTCGTGTTCCGGCTGGGCCGCGTCACCGATCCCAAGGGGCCGGGCTGGTATTGGCTGATCCCGTTCATCGATCGCGCGGTCCAGGTCGATACGCGCACCGTCACGATCGCGCTCGACACGCAGGAGACGGTGACGCGCGACGGCGTCGCGGTGCGCGTCAACGCGGTGCTGTGGTTCCGCGCGGTCAATCCGGTTCGCGTCCTCACCGTCGTCGAGGAATGGCAGCGCGCGGTGCTGCAGGCGGCGGAGACGGGCCTGCGCGATTCGATCGGCCAGTCCGATCTCGATCAGCTCCTCAAGGATCGCACCGCGATCAACCTGCGGCTGATGGGAATGCTGACCAACGCGGTCGAGCAATGGGGCGTCGCGATCGACGCGGTCGAGATCAAGGATCTCGACATCCCCGAGAACATGCAGCGCGCGATCGGCCGCGAGGCGGAAGCGATCCGCGAAAAGCGCGCGCGGATCATCAAGGCGGAAGGCGAGCAGGAAGCCGCGCAGAAGCTCGCCGACGCGGCACGCACGATCGCGACGAGCCCCGGCGCGCTCGAGCTGCGCCGGCTGCAGACGCTCAGCGAGATCGGCGCCGAACACAACAGCACGGTGATCGCGATGCTGCCCGTCGAGCTGCTCGAGGCGGCGAAGGCGATCGCCGGGCGCAAGGACTGACGACCCACACCGTCATTCCCGCGAAGGCGGGAATCCATAACCGCCGCGTTCGAGCATCCGGCGCCGCGTCTATGGATCCCGGACTGAATCCGGGATGACGACGAAGAAGATCGCCGCCCAAGCTGTCGGATTGCTGACGAACGGGTTCAGCGCGTCGTCAGTCGCACTGTTGCACAACCGGGATCGTACGGCGCATCATGTGCCGACAACGATAAGAGGTGAGTGGGATGCGAACGA